>JBFFKF010000018.1:0-35373 GCA_041555515.1 Woeseiaceae bacterium | reverse complement strand
CGGCCCCAGAAGTCGATCTCCCAGGACGCGTTCGCCCCGAGGTTGTACTGCCAGTAACTCAGGTCCCCGCCACCGGCGGTATTGGCGTTGCTCTCGCTCAGACTGATGCGTGTCGCGTCGCCCGCGGCGAACTGGGCCTGCGGATAGATGCTGCCGCGCGCAATGCCGAGGACGGCCCGGGCCTCGAGCACCGCCAGGCCGGCCAGGCGAATATTGTTATTGTTCTGCCTGGCGGTAGCCACGAGGCGGGTCAATACAGGATCGCCAAACATGTTCCACCACTCGACCCGGTCCTGGGGTTCGAACAGGAATTCCTCGCGAACGTCGTCCGACCAGGACTCGTTGGATTCCACCTCGGGTTTCACGAAATCGGGCCCGACGGGCACGCATGCCGCTGCCAACCCGAACATCGGGGCGAGCGCGAGCCGGAAAATCTGCTTACAGACAGTCATTGGTAAGCCGGTCAGGTCGCTTCTGCTTCCGCCTCGGGTTCCCGGGGATTAAGCAATTCGTCGGTTTCCATCCAGGCAATCAGAACCCGATATCCCATTGCCAGAACGATAGCGCCAACGAAAAGACCGACTATTCCGTACGCGATCATGCCGCCAATGGCGCCGAGCAGGATCACGAGCATCGGTATTTCCATGCCCCGCCCCAGAAACAGCGGTTTCAGGACTCCGTCGCTCGCGCTCACGACAAGTGCATAGACAAGGAAAATCGTTGCGGGTATCGGATCCGCTACCGAAAAGACCCAGATCGCAATCGGACCCAACACGAAAATCGGCGGCAACTGCATGATCGCGAGCATCAGCACCGCAAACGTCCAGATGCCGGCCGCCGGAACGCCAATCAGCACCAAACCGATCGCTGAAAGCAAAGCCTGGATGATCGCAACGCCCAGAACGCCCTTCGCCACGTTTCTGATCGTCGCGATCGCGAGGTCGGTCAATGCCTCGCCGCGCTCCCCGACCAGGGCCGTTGAAAATTTGACGCTCGTGCGCCTGCCCTCTTTCGCGCCCACGAGAAACACGCCCGCAATGATGATGGATGCGACGAATTGCAGTACGCCGACCGCCAGCCCTCCGGCAAAGCTGACTACCCGTCTGCCCATTTCCCGCAGTTCATCCTCGAAGGTGTTCAGGGTGTCCTCGAGATTATCGGCGGCGGCGCTCCAGATCTCGAACACATTCTCACCGATCAGTGGCCACTCGGCGATGGATTCATTCGGCGGCGAAATCGATACTGAACCGGTTTTCAGCTGGCCGCCGACGTCACGCAGTGACGTAACCGAGGATTCCGCCAGCATATAGGTAGGAGCGAGCAGAATCGCAAGACCGAGCAGCACGAACAGGGTCGCCGATGTCTTTTCACGGCCTCCCATTTTCTCAGCCAGTGATGCGTGTAGCGGATATAGCGCGACCGCGATTATCATTCCCCACACAATCACGGAAACAAATGGCGCAACGATTTCCAGGCACCACAATACGAGGACTACAAGCGCCGCGATCTGCACGAACGACGCCATGGCATTTTTCTGGAAATTACGATCTGCGGCAGCAGTATCTGAGTTAGTCATCTCGATCCCTATTTATTTGATTGTTGGCCGGGCACACGACCGACCGTGTTGTTTTTCGTTCGTGGACGGGCGGCTTGTTCTGGTCGTCGTCATGCCGCCGATCGTGTAGCTTAGCCATTTCGTCGCAGATTGGCTATTCATTGGCGTGCAGTGTATTTTCTGCTGTCCTTCAAAGGCTTATCGCATCTCAGAATTACGTTTGCGGGACTGCATCTCGTTTGACAGCGTCCCGGCAAATCCGCAAAGTGGTTTCCTCGTTCAGGGTCGGGAGCGCGTCGTTGCTGCATCGTCTGATCATTTCCCTGATCCGCATCGCTGCCAACACCTTTTTCCGGCGAATTGATGTCGTCGGTTTCGACAACATTCCGGCAGAAGGACCGGTCATTTTTGCGGGCAATCATCCGAATGCATTGATGGATGGCTGGTTATTGATTGCCAAATGTGGTCGCTGGCCACTGCATTTCCTTGGTGACGCCAAACTCTGGAAATACCGCATGCTCGCACCGATCCTCAATGCGACCGGGGCCATTCCCGTTTACCGTCGCGAACAGCAGGGTGATGACGTCGACAATCGACAGGCTTTCGAAAAAGTCTACGAGATCATTGAGTCCGGCAATTGTATGGGTATTTTTCCGGAAGGCGTCAGTCACGTGGAGTCGCAACTGGTCAAATTGAAAACGGGCACCGCACGCATTGCTCTATCAGTTGGCGCGCGCGGTAATACCGTTGTAAAGATTATACCCTGTGGCCTGAATTACATTCATCGTCATCGTTTCCGTAGCCAGGTCTTGATCGAATTCGGCGCGCCCATCGTCGTCGGCGAAAAGTGGTTGCGCGATTTCGAGAAAGATGAACAAGAAACCGTCAGACAGCTCACCGAGTACCTGGCTAATGCACTCAAAAGTGTCACTCTCAATGCACCGGACTGGCGCACCTTGCGATTCATTCAGACAGCCAGGCGGCTTTACAAGCCGTCTTCCGTCGAATTGACACCGGGCCAGTATGTCGAACTAAGCCGCAGGTTTGTCGACCGCTACCTGGCAGCAATCGATGATACGGAGATGCAAGAGTTTCGCGGCAAAGTGGAAGACTACGAATCTCGCCTCGAGATGCTCGGCCTTAAAGATTATCAATTGCGCTCAGCTGTTACGCCGGGTTTTGCATTCCGGAAAATCATGCTGCGGAGTCTTACGATGCTCCTGTTGCTGCCGGCAGCGATACCCGGTGCATTGGTGCATCTGCCGGTCGGCTGGGTCGCTGCAACAGTTGGCGAAAAATTCAGTTATGAAAAAGATGATGTCGCGACGCTGAAAGTTTTGGCGACTTTCCTGCTTTTGCCACTTATCTATCTGCTGATCGCCATCGCAGTTGGTATGTATTTCGGTATCGGCTGGGCCGTAACCACGATGATCATACTGCCTTTCAGCTTTATTGCCTCCGTGCGGCTGATCGAGGCCGAGGCCGGCCTCCTGATGTCGATACTGTATCTCTTCAGGCTGGCCCGGCTTGGAAAAGAGGTCGAGGATTTGCGCGCCATCCGGTCGGACCTGGTCAACCGGGTGCGCGCGCTGGCGGATCGGCTGGCCGACCCGACCGTACCGCGGATGTTCACATCCGAGGATTTCGGAAAACGTGTCGATAGGTAGTACTCCGAATTGTCAAGCAACTCCGGGCGTGCCCTAATAAATTCGAGTCGCGATAAATTGAAGTTTGTTAAGCGCGTTCCGATCGCGGCTCGCGATTATTTTGGGCAATTTGACGGGACGCATGGAGCGCAAGATGACCTTAAGAGAGATTGTGCCCTGGAGATGGGGCGGTCTGCGCCATTGGGAACCGGAACAGGGACCGTTCGGAACGATTCGCAGACAAATGGAGACCCTGCATAGGGAAATGGACCGGCTGTTTGATGAGATGACGCATGAAACTGGGCGTCCATCATTCATGCCGACGGCATGGGGGCGAGAGCTTGCCATGCCAAACATCGATGAGACAGAGGACGACAAGGCGTTTTATGTAAGCATTGAACTTCCGGGAATGGATCAGAAGGATGTCGATGTAATGTTGTCCGGCCGTCTGCTGACCATCCGAGGTGAAAAGAAGGAAGACGAGAAAGAAGAAGGCAAAGACTACTATCGACGCGAGCGCAGATTCGGCTCGTTCCGTCGAACGCTCGAGCTTCCAGGTGAAGTGGACGAGTCAAAGATCGAGGCCTCCTTCAAGAAGGGAGTGCTGAAAATCGAACTTCCGAGGACCAAAGAAGCACAGGCCAAGATCAAGCATATCGATGTAAAGGCTGCCTAGCGGTCAATAGCAGCCAATGACTGCGCGACCGGTTCCAAGTGAACTGGTCGCGCTTTTTGCCCACTGGCCCCTTGATTGACGGGGCAGTCCCTGCAGGTTTTTCGGCGCACTGCCCTCGGCTGCGGCCCAGCAGACTTTATATAAGTCTTGACTTAATTAAGTAATTCCTTATCATCGCTGCATGGACCTGTTTGTTGCCCTGGCCGACCCCACGCGGCGCCGCATTATCGAGTCTCTTGCGACCGGCGAGCGATCGTTCGGCGAGCTGGCGGAGCAGTTCGAAATGAGCCGCCCTGCCGTATCACAGCATCTGAAGGTCCTGAAGCAGACTGGCCTTGTCAGCTCACGCGCCGTCGCGCAACGGCGGATTTATCGCCTCGAAGGCGCCGGCCTGGACGAGGCCGATGAGTGGCTCGGCAAGGTGCGGAATTTCTGGACCGAGCACCTGCATAAACTGGAGCAGGCGATGCATACGCCTGCCGCTGATGGAGAAGAATAATGAGTGACTATGGCGAGCTGATCTCCAGGGATTGCGTGAGATTCGAACGCATGCTGCCCGGACCCATCGAGCGAGTGTGGAGTTTTCTGGTCGAGCCCGATAAACGCGCACTCTGGCTGTGCGGCGGCGACACCGAGCCCTCCGTCGGCGGACGGGTCGAGATGCTCTTTGACAACGAGACCCTGTCCGGAGAGGGGGACATCGAGCCGCCGGAAAAATACAAGAAATATGCCGGGCCCATAAGCTTCTCCGGCACGGTTATCGCCTACGAGCCACCGCGGCTGCTCACCCACAGCTGGGATTTCGAGGGTGAATCGTCCGAGGTCACTTACGAGCTTACGGAACAGGACGGCCAGGTGAAGCTCGTGCTGACGCACCGCCGACTCAGCTCGCGCGAAGAAATCGTCAGCGTCTGCGGCGGCTGGCACACGCACCTCGACATTCTGGTCGACGTCCTGCAGGAGAAGACGCCACGCCCGTTCTGGAAACACCAGACGGCAATCGAAGCCGAGTACGAAAACCGGGTCTCCGACCAGATGCATGGCTAAACGAACTCACCCATGGTGTCGGTGCCAGGCGGACCGCGAGCTCGGGTCTCCTTAACTTATGCAAAATGAATATCTGCTTTCGGAGTTGGCATCTCCGGGGCGAACCATGCCACAAAATGTTTTGTGATCATGGACACTCCATCCTTTCAAAAAGAGTGCTGTAATCCGCATTCGTTCGAGGCCTCTCCGGGCCCGCGCTGGCCGACGGTGCATCCAGCGTCATCACGCAAACGCTTGCGGAGAAGTAAATGGGAATATTCAAGACGTCAGAAGACAACGACAGGCGGGAAACTGCTGCCGTGCCAAGGATCGGGCAGGCTCAGCCGGTGCAGACCAAAAACGTATCAGTTATCGGTCCGACCGTGGTGTTCACGGGTGAATTATCTGCGGATGAGGACCTGATCATAGAAGGCCAAATAGAGGGCACGATCGCACATCACAAGAAACATTTAACCGTGGGCAGGCAGGGCCGAATCAATGCCGATATCCATGCCAGCTCCGTTATCGTACTCGGGCAAGTCGTGGGGGACATTCACAGTGAGGGTATGGTCTCGCTTGCCAAGGGTTCTGAGGTCACAGGTAATATATCGTGTGGCCGCATTGCCATGGAGGACGGCGCGAGGTTCAAGGGCAAAATCGACATGGGCACGCCGGCCATAGTGGCAGCAGTTAAAACGGAAGCGGCAGCAAACAGGGAATCACCCGTGGTCGAGGCGGTTCGCAAGGAAATCTCCCCCAACGTCGTCGGGCAAACGGCGAAATCAAGCGTTCTCTGATTGTCAGTCAGTCTCAAGCTGGCAACGGTGATCGTCGAAAACGAGGCTGAGGTTGCCGCCAGGCAAATCCGATTGCCTGGTCCTCAGCCTCAACACGCAGCCAATTTTCTGAGGTAATCACATACCTCCTTCTCCGACCACACCTCAGCATACTTTGCCTGCATGTCGAACAGATTTGCTTCATGCGGGGACTCGTGCCGATCACCACAGGCGTCAGCCACGACAATCGGTATAAAGCCGTTTGACAAGGCATCCACGCAACTCGCTCGCACGCAGCCGCTCGTGGTTACGCCAGTAATTATCAGCGTGTCGACGCCTTGAGCTGTAAGCGTCGATGCCAGAGATGTGCCAAAGAATGCGCTTGCATATTGCTTGGAAACCACGAGCTCACTGTCTCGCGGTTCTAATCCTGCAGCCCAGGCACCCATCGGACTCCCGCGCAGGAAATGTTTCAACGGCAGTGCCTTTTCGAAAAATCGGCCACCGTCGACGCCGCCGGCCTGATACACGACATTTGTGTATACGATAAGAAGCTCTTTCTCTCTCGCGACCTGCTGTATTCGCAACGCGCTTTGCAGTGCGTCATCGACCCCTGCATAGAGTTCGCAGTCAGGATCAAAATAGGCCTGCACAAAATCGATCAGTATCAGCGCTGGCCTTGTTCCAGGAGTCAGCGAATGGCCGTATGCCTTCGCATAGTTTTTATCAAGACTGGACGTCATATGGCGTCAAGGTCGCTTCCATTTTGTAGCTGAAGAGATCCGGGTTGTACAAGCCGGTCAGATAGTCTACGAGTTCGCCGTCTTTGTCATACGAGTATCGCACTCTCTTGAGCAATGGTTTACCGGTGCCGATCGTTAATGCTCTGGCAACTTCGGGGTTAGCTCTCTCGGCGCTCAGGAATTGCTCGATTTGTGCGATTTCGATTCCGTATTCGTTAAACAGTTCGAAACGCGCATTCGTTTCCAATTTCTTTTTTGTCAACGTCCGATTGAAACCACGCGTCCATGTGTTGTAGTAAACATATGGGACATTATGAATATTGCGCACGCGTTGAAGGTTGCAAAGTTCTTGTGTGCTGTTATTGAATTTCTCGGCAATTTCGACTGGCGGCATGGCGAAGGTGATTTGCAGCGCGGTAACTTTCGTGTTGCGCTCAACCTCGTCAAGGCCTTGCATCAAGTCCGTTAACGGCGCATGAATCGGGTCCAGTTGCTTGCTGTAGTCGACTAAGGTACCGCGGCCCGGTCGACGCACGACCATTTCCTCGCTCGCAAGTTCGGCCAGCGCGCGACGAGCGGTATTCCTTGAAACATCGAATGTTGCGGCAAGCTCGATCTCTGAGGGCATTTTCGATCCCGACCGCAAGGCACCACTTGCTATTGCATCGCGAAGCATGGTGTAAAGCTGATAATAAAGAGGTGCCGGCGAGCTCGGATCGACGGTGCGACGATTCAGCTTTCCCAACCAGTCGTCGCGATTGAAGACAATATTTTCGTCCAACATGATTTCTCGCTTGCGTGGCAAACTTCACATGAACTGTTCCGCTAAGCTGCTTGCCGTTGCAGCAGTTCTTCGTTAGAGTACTAATGTTCCAACATTAGAACAATTAAACGTAGTGATCAAGGCCGCTCCCGGCCAATGCCAAAGGTGTCATTTGTGACCGCAGCAGGCGTCGAGATTGTTGAGGTGAGTCCGCGTGACGGCTTACAAAACGAATCGGAACCGGTATCGACGGACGACAAGTTGCGTCTCATCGAACGGGCCGTAAACGCCGGAATCAAGCGTCTCGAAATTGCGAGTTTCGTCAATCCGAAGCGCGTACCACAGATGGCGGATGCAGAGGAGGTTGTCGCCAGGGCTCCTCGACCGGGGGGCGTGACCTACATCGGCCTGGTCATGAATCAGCGCGGTGCGGAGCGTGCGCTCGAAACGGACATCGATCAACTCGGGGCGATTACGCTTTGCTCCGATACCTTTGCACAAAAGAACCAGGGGCAGACTGCCCGCGAAACGCTGGCGGTGGCGTCTGCAATCATCCGCCGGGCGAACAAGGAAGGGCGTACGGCGACGGTCATGATTTCATCGGCGTTCGGTTGCCCCTTCGAAGGGGAGATTGCTGAAGCCGACGTCATCGAATACGCACAGCGACTCGCGGAAGCGGAACCGTGCGAAATTGCTGTTGCCGATACGATCGGTGTCGGTGACCCATGGCGCGTCGGCTCGCTATTCGCAAAATTACGCGACGCCATACCGGAAATGCCGTTGCGTGGTCATTTCCATAATACGAGGAACACCGGTATCGCCAATGCATACGCCGCAATAAAGGCCGGCGCCACGAGCATTGATGCCAGCATCGGCGGTCTCGGCGGCTGCCCTTTCGCGCCCGCTGCAACCGGAAATATTGCAACGGAGGACCTCGTCTACATGCTGAATCGCGGTGGCATCGAATCCGGGGTCGACCTTGATGCACTGATGGATGCCTGTAGCTGGATGAACGATGTTGTCGGCCGGCAATTACCGGCAATGGTTAGCCGTGCGGGCAATTTTCCCTGAGTCGCAGTGTGCGATATTTAATTATGGATTAGAGGAAACACAAAAATGACTTATCGACTGGGCGTAGATGTCGGCGGTACTTTCACCGATCTATTGCTTTTCGACGACGAGACCGGGGCAACCAACCGTGCGAAGGTGCATAGTACGCCCGCAGATCCATCACAGGCTGTTTTGTCCGGAACCGCGTCGATTTGCTCGCAGGCCGGTATCAAGCCGGCGGAGATTGACAGTTTTCTCCATGGCACGACAGTCGCGACAAATGCGATTCTGCAGGGTAAAGGGGCGCGCGTCGGGCTGATCGTCACCGAGGGATACAGGCAGGTGTTGCAGGTCGCCCGATCTTTTGTTCCCGGGGGCCTCGCCGCGTGGATTATCTGGCCCAAACCCGAACCACTGGCAAGCCTCGAGGACACAGTCGAGGTTTCCGGGCGCATGACGGCACAGGGAGATGAGTACCGGCCGGTTGATAAAGAGCAGGTCCGTAAAGCCCTGGCTCCGCTGAAGGATTCGGGCATCGAGGCAATCACTATCTGCCTCATGAATTCCTATGCGAACGGTGACCATGAGAACCAGGTAGCCGAGATTGCGCATGAGTTGTTTCCCGAGCTTCCAATATCATTGAGCCACCAAATATTGCCGGAGATGTACGAGTACGAACGCACGCTCACCACCGTTGCAAACTCCTCGGTTCGCCCGGTAGTGGGCCGCTATATCGGCAACCTGGAGAAGGAACTCCGCGGCATGGACATGAAAGGACATATCCATATGCTGCGTTCTGATGGTGGTCTCATGACCGCCGCAAAATCCCAGGACGCGCCAGTGAATCTCTTGCTCTCGGGCCCCGCCGGCGGCGTCACCGGTGCTCTGTGGGTCGCCAACAACGCCGGTTTCAAGAACATACTGACACTCGACGTGGGCGGCACATCCACGGACGTCGCGCTGATCGAAAACGGTGAGCCGCGCCTGGTGCGAAACACGGACGTCGGGCACCTAAAGGTCCGCGCATCCTCGCTGGATGTAAAAACGGTTGGCGCGGGTGGCGGATCGATCGCCCACGTACCGGAATTGACCAAGGCACTGCGCGTCGGTCCGGAAAGCGCCGGCGCGGATCCGGGACCGGCGTGCTACGGAATAGGTGGCACGCGAGCCACGGTAACGGACGCGAATGTCGTACTCGGCTATTTGCCCGAATCGCTTTTGGGCGGGGAATTCAAGCTCGACAAGGATGCAGCAAAAGCAGCGGTACAGGAAATTGCCGGCGCGATGGGCATCGGCCTCGAGGAAGCCGCGGCGGGCATTATCGATATCGTCAACGAAAACATGTACGGCGCGCTGCGCATGATATCCGTGCAGCAGGGATACGATCCGCGTGACTTTGCATTGATGGGCTTCGGCGGCGCCGGATCCTTGCACTCCAATGCGGTTGCCCGGCTGATGGGATCCTGGCCGGTCATCGTCCCGAATTCCCCTGGCGTACTTTGTGCACTTGGCGACGCCACTACCCGCATTCGCGCCGAGGCCGCGCGCAGCCACTCCAAGCGCGTGTCGGAAACCGGCGTTGCCGAAGTCAGGGCACTATTCGGCGAGATGGAAAAACGGGTATTGCAGGAGCTGATGGAGGAAGGCGTCGATCGACGCGAAGCCGAAGTCCGCTACGAAATCGACGTGCGCTACCACGGGCAGGGGTACGAGATCCCGATGCCGTACCCGACCGATGGCGGCGACGACGCGATCGATAAGCTGTGTGCGGAATTCGATGAAGAGCACCGGCGCATGTTTACTTTCAATATGGAAGCTGAACACGAACTCGTCAATCTTCGTGTGATCGCATTGGGCAAAGAGTTGTCGTTGCCCGCACTGGATATTCCGCAGGGAGACGGCGATCCGTCCGGTGCCAAGGTTGAGGATCACGAGGTCTGGATCGACGGCAAGATGCAGGCGGCCGTGATTTACGAGCGAAGCAAGCTAAGGGCCGGCGATCGCATCGAAGGCCCGGCCATTGTCGTCGAAATGGACAGCACCGCGCTGATCCTCCCCGGACACGTCGCCGAAATCGACAGGTTCGGCAACATACTGATTAATCCTGCGTGAGGTTAGAGTCATGCCAGCAAAATTAATTGAAACGAATCAACAGGAATTTGCCAAGACACAAGTCGATCCGGTCACGCTCGACATCATCGAGAACGCTTTGCGCAATGCTCGAGTGGAAATGGACGCGACTCTTTTCAGAACGGCGTTGAGTCCTAGTATTCGTGAACAGGGCGATGCTTTCCCGCTGATTGCCGATCGCAGCGGCAAGATGGTCGTTGGGCAATTTGGCTCATTCATCGACGGTTTTCTGCGTGCCTACGATGGCGAGATAGAAGAAGGGGACGTCATCCTGCTTTGCGACCCCTACAGCTGCGAAGGCGCGGTAAGTCACAACAACGACCAGCTGATCATCATGCCCATTTACAGGAACGGCAGGATCATTACGTGGGCAGCGATGTTCGGCCACATGACCGACATTGGCGGCAAAGTGCCGGGTTCATTGCCGACCGATGCAGCATCTGTTTTCGAGGAAGGACTCCGCTTGCCTCCAGTCAAGCTGTACCGCAAAGGCGAATTCCAGGAGGACATTCTCAAGATTGCCATGTTCCAGAGCCGCATGCCGGAATGGTACAAGGCCGACCTGCATGCAATTGTCGCGTCTTGTCGCGTTGCAGAGCTGCGAATCGGCGAAATCTGCGACCGGTTCGGTGAGGACGTATTCGTCTCGGCAATGGATGAGTTGCTTTTGCGTAATTACCGGGCAATGAAACAGCTGATCAGCCAGGCCATCGGCGAAGAACCAGTCTATTTCGAAGACTACGTTTGTGATGACGGTCTCGGTAACGGACCGTTCAAGATAAAGTGTACGATGTGGCGCGAGGGCGACAAAGTCATTCTCGATTTCGACGGTACGGATCCGCAATCAGAGTCGTCAATCAATTTTTACCTGAACGAGAACATGTTCAAGATGTTCTTCGGCATTTACATGATCATGGTGTTTGATCCACAGATCCTGTTTAACGACGGCTTCTATGACCTGGTCGACGTACGGATTCCGGAAGGCTCGTTGCTCAAACCCAAGTTCCCGGCTGCCCTGTCGTGCCGCACGCATGCACTGGGGCGGATCTTCGACGTGCTCGGCGCCCTGCTCGGTCAAAAGACGCCGGAATTCCTCAATGCCGCAGGATTTTCGTCGAGCCCGCATCTCATGTACTCGGGTTTCGATGACAGCGGCGAGTGGTACCAGCTGTTCCAGATCGGCTTCGGCGGAATTCCCGGCCGGCCGCTGGGCGACGGCATGGACGGCCATTCTCTGTGGCCCGGCTTCACCAATGTGCCAAACGAGTTTCTCGAGAATTACTTCCCGCTGATCATCGAAAAGTACGAGTCCGCGATCGACTCGGGTGGCCCGGGCCTGCATCGCGGCGGCAACGGCATACACATGACCTACCGCTTCCTGCAAAAAGGTAAGGTCTCTATTCACGATGACCGCTGGTTCGTGCCACCCTGGGGCGTCAACGGCGGACTGCCTGCCAGGCGTTCCTGGAAACTCCTGGAAAAGACGGATGGCACAAAGGTCCCGCTGGGTTCGAAGATGGACCACGTCGAAGTCGACAAGGACGACCTGTTGCACTACGTGACCTGGGGTGGCGGCGGCTGGGGTGACCCGCTCGAACGCGATCCGGAGATCGTAGCCGCCGAAGTTCGTCGCGGACTCGTTTCCGTGGAAGGCGCCGGCGATTACGGTGTCGTACTCAAGAAAGACAATTCGGTCGATGCCGCCGCTACTGAGAAACTTCGCAAGAAAATGGCGAAGGAAAGAGGCGAGCCGTCATTGTTCGACTTCGGGCCAGACATTGAGTCGCTGCGCAAGACCTGTCTGCAGGACACCGGCTTGCCGGCACCCAATCAGCCAATCTGGAAGCAATCATGGCCGTCGGAAAAGACGACGCAGAAGCGCGTAGCGGCCCTCTAACGGATATTCGCGTAATAGAACTGGGCCAGCTCATCGCTGGCCCGTTCTGCGGTCAGCTCCTCGCCGACATGGGCGCGGATGTCATCAAGGTCGAACCGCCCGGCAAAGGCGACCCGATGCGCGTCTGGGGTCGCGGCGACTATCCGTTGTGGTGGGCGGTATGTGCCAGGAACAAGCGCTGCGTCACGGCAAACCTGCGTGTCGAAGAGGGCCAGGAGATCGTCAGGAAGCTGGTCGCTCATGCCGACATGCTGGTCGAGAACTTCCGGCCCGGCACGATGGAGAAATGGGGCCTCGGCTACGACGTGCTGTCGGAGATCAATCCCGGCCTGATCATGATTCGCGTATCCGGTTACGGGCAGACCGGACCGTATGCTTCTCGCGCGGGCTACGCGGCGATCGGCGAGGCGATGGGCGGCATGCGCTACCTCGCGGGCTGGCCCGACAAGCCGCCGAGCAGGGCCGGCATCTCGATCGGCGACAGCCTCGCCGCGACCTATGCATGCACGGGAGCACTTGCCGCGCTGCATCATCGCGAGAAAACAGGCCAGGGACAGGTCGTCGACTCGGCAATTTACGAAGCAGTCCTCAATGTCATGGAATCGACGATTCCCGAATACGTCGTCAGCGACTATACGCGTGAACGAACGGGTTCCGCACTGCCCAATGTCGCTCCATCGAATCTTTACGAGTGTGCAGATGGATCGTTCCTGATTGCCGCAAACCAGGACACGGTATTCCGGCGCCTGTGTGAAGCGATGGAACACCCGGAACTTGCCGACGACCCGAGATTCAGTACACATACCGCGCGCGGCGAACGGCAGCAGGAACTCGATGCGCTCATCGAAGAATGGACCAAAACGAAGCGCATGGAAGAACTCGACGAGCTGATGCTCAAGCACGCGGTTCCTGCGGGGCGTATTTACCGCGCGCGTGACATGCTCGAAGATCCGCAGTTCATTGCACGGGAAGCGATTGTCGATGTCCCTCACGAACGCTGGGACAATCTCAAGATGCAGAACATATTTCCCAAGCTGTCTGCCACGCCTTGCAGGATCAGCTGGCCGGGACCGGAAGAACTCGGCCAGCACAATTCGGAGGTTTACGGAGAACTCTTGAATATGAGCGAGGACGAAATGAGCGTCCTAGCAGACAAAGGCGTGTTGTAAAAAAAGCCGGGCAAAGCCCGGCTTTTTTTTGCCAAACCGCTGCAGGATTCAGAAACGAACTATCGCTTCCAGACCGAGGCGTTGCAAGGTGCCTGGATGGATGAAGGCGCCACCGAATTCCGGTGCCGGGATGACTTCTTCCAGGTATTCCTCGTCCGTGACGTTGGTGGCAAATGCGGTGACGGTCCAGCGTTCGGTCTCCAGGCCGATGCGGACGTTACCGACGTTATAAGCGTCACGCTGCGCGCGGTCCCAGGTAGCCACCGAAAGTGCAGCGGCGATGTCACCCGGTAACCCCAAGGCAAATCCCGCGACCGGGCCAAACACCGTCGGGCGATCGTTCGCCTGAATCACGTGGAACCAGGTTTCTCCGACAAAATTCCAGTCAACGTTGGCGAAGAAATTCATGTCGCCAGCGCCGATCGGGAACACCAGGCGGCCGCCTACATTCGCTGTGTATTCAGCCGTGTAAGGCGATTCATTGCCCACGCTGTCAGGCCGGGCGCTGTTCTTGTCGATTTTGCTGTCGATCCAGTTGCCGCCTGCATACAGGCTAAGGTTGTCGGTGGCCTGCCAATCTATCGATGCTTCGAAACCGTCGATTGTCACTTCGTCGATATTGGAGACAACGCGCAACAAGCCGAAGGAACCCACGGTGAACTCGAAGAACTGCATATCATCCACTTCCGTGTGATAGTAAGCGGCTTCGACACGCACACGGCCGTCCGCCAGCGTCGAGCGAATACCCACTTCGAACGCACTCGATGTTTCTTCCCTGAAGCTGTCCGTGATCGCCACTTCGGCGAATTGAGAGTTGTCGATGATCGGACCCCCGAATCCCGAATAATCGCCGCATGACGGATTTCCACCGAACGGTTGGCCGAAGAAGCTGCCGATGCCGAGTGCACAGTTGAAGAAGGTGTCGATCGTGGCCCCGGAGCCGGAATTATTGAAGCCGCCGCTCTTGAAGCCGACTCCCCATGAGCCGAAGATCGTGGTGGCATCAGCGACGTCCCAGGTCAGGCTGACCTTGGGCTGAAACTCATCGAAGCTGGCGCTCTGGCTCGGGATAGTACCGTCCGGATTCAGGTTGGCGGCGCCGACGATATTCGGGTCGAGCCCCGGGTTCAGCGGCGAGCCACCCAGGTTGAAGCCCGGGGTCGGATAGCTGATCCATCGAGTCACCTGAACGCTCGGAGGCGGTACCGTGTTATCGACATCACGCTCTTCCCGGTCCCAGCGCAGCGCCAGCGAGGCCTCGACGTTGTCGGTAAGGTCGTAGTTCAGCTGGCCGAAGAATGCATACACATCGGTATCGAATTCGTCGCGTAATAACTGTTCCGTCGGATTATTGCTGGAGAAAGTGCCATCCGGGTTGTCCGTCCGCGCCACGAACAGATTCTTGTTGATGCCGTTACCGGTGTCGATGCCGAGATTCACGCCCACCTCGCGCTCGATAGTCAGGTAATAGAAACCGGCCGACCAGCGCAGGCGCTGATCATCATTGGAAGTAATACGCAACTCGAACGAGACGTCTTTCTGCTTGCGCTCCTGGTACTGCGTGCCGTCACAGGTGGAAGGCAGGTAGGGTCCGTACACGCCAGCGGGGAAGAATGGCCCGGCACCATGAAACTGCGGCGCGGGCAAAATGCTGAATGCACCGGGTGCATGCGTACTCGGATCCGTGCTGCTGATATTGAAGAGCTCGGCGTGGCTCGACAGGCAGAGCGGATCATCGGCGAAAAACTGGAAGGCGCCACTGGTGCCATCCGAGCCGAGGGAGTTCTCGATGTCGCTGTACAGGGCCCATCCGGTGAAAGTGCCCCAGTCCATTTGATGATCGACCTTCACTGACAATTCCAGCGCTTCCTGGTCATTACTGGAATCGATGTTAGGCTGGAAGTAGAAGTTATGGTCACTAACGTTTTCATACCACTCCGGGATCGTAACTCCGGTGGCTTCAACAAAGCCGGGCAAAGCGAAGGCCGGGTTGAACGTAATCGCGGCGCCACCCACCTCACCGTAACGCAGCTTCGCATCAATGCTCGTGACATCGGATGGTTCGAAGATCAGGCGGCCCTGGATGTTCCAGTTCTCAAAGTTATCCACGGTCGCGCCGCCGGGTGCGGCAAAGGCAAGGCTACCGAGACGATCGATGACGTTGCGGTAGTAACCGTCGGATTCCCTGTAGTCACCGCTGACGCTCCAGTAGACGGTATCCGAAGCTTTACCGCCGATATCGCCTGCCAAATAGTAGGTGGAATCCTGTGCGCCACTGACCTTCAATGTGCCGGCCGTTTCCTCGCCGGGCTTCTCGGTGGTGATGATGATGGCGCCCGCCGCCGCATTGCGACCATATAAGGCGCCCTGCGGGCCTTTGAGAATCTCGATCTGCTGCAGATTGGTGTATTCGCGATTGAGTGACGCCGGATTCGTCATCAGGATGCCGTCGATGATCAGCGCAAAACTGTTCTCGGCATCGCGAGCACCGTTGATGCCGCGGATGTTGACCTGCGTGTCACCGACCTCTGCGGCATCGACGATGGTCACCCCGGGTGTCAGGTTGATGAAGTCCTCTGCGCGCTGCACGCCCGAGTTCTCGATGCGCTCCCCGGTCAACACCTGGACCGAAGCCGGCACGTCTTGCAGTGCCTCAGCACGTTGCCGCGCTCTTACGATAATTTCCTCGATTTCCTGCCCAAGCGTTGGCGTGGTGACGTACACCGGGCTCAGGGCGACAGCCACTACAGGAATCCAAAAAGTGAATTTACGACGGGATGAATTCATGATCTGCTCCTCTCACTGAATGCTGCGCTGCACGGACGGGCAGCGTCGAGAAGTCCCCCGATGGACGCAGGCTCAAATGTATTATTGTTGGTACATTAGAATAGTACGTTCTTCTTACAACCGCTACAATTCTTTGAGTCCCGTGTCTCGCGGGGAGATATCCGCTGGCCGGGCGGTTTCGATTCTTGCCCTCCGTCAACTGGATCAGTGTTCCGAAAACAGCATCTGGTTCGAGGTCGATGACGCGCCAAAGCTGCAATCCTTTGCGTGCTGTCGTTGGTTGGCTAATTGCCGCTTTATCTCCGAGTTCTGCAGCGGCAGCATCCAGGCTGTCCACGGCAAATGACACCAGGTACGGGCCCTCGCCGCAGCCGGCGAATCCTCAGCCGCGTTTCTCGCCTGTACCGAAGGCACCAAAGCGCGCCACATGTCTGCGGATGTCGATGCTTGCGTCCGTAGTTCTACTGATTCATGCCTGTCTGATGCGGTGAGACGATGTTCGTACGCTTCAGGAGCGTGCAGTGGGAGAGGACGCGGCCAGACTGACGCAAAGTTATATACATGGTGGCGGACAACAACCGTTACTGGGCATCACTGTAGGTGATGTGCTCGACCGCGCGGCAGCCAGGTGGCCGGATCGGGATGCGCTCGTCATTCCGCAGCGGGGAATTCGCTGGAGCTGGAGCGAGCTGCGTGACAGAGCGAGGAAACTCGCGGCAGGGCTGCTGGCGCTCGGCCTGCAACCCGGCGAACGCATCGGCATGCTGGCACCGAATGTGGCCGAGTGGCTGCTCGTGCAATTCGGCACCGCATACGCGGGCCTGATTCTCGTCAACATCAACCCGGCCTACCGGCCACCCGAACTCGAGTACGCGCTCAATAAAGTCGGCTGCCGCGCGTTAATTACGGAAACGACGCTCAAGACGAGCGACTATGTTTCGATGCTGCAGTCGCTGGCGCCCGAATTGCTGACCGCCGCACCGGGCGAGCTGCACGCAAGGACACTACCGGATCTGCAAATCGTCATTCGCCTCGGCCGGGAGAAATCGCCGGGCATGTTCAATTTCGATGATGTCATCGCACTCGCGGACGATCATCACACGGAGAAGATGCACGCGATAGCGGCGGGCCTGGACTTCGACGATCCCATCAATATCCAGTTTACGAGTGGCACGACGGGCACGCCGAAAGCCGCCACGCTGACGCATCATAATATCGTGAACAACGCAAAGATTTCGGCCGAGATCATGCGCTTCAGTGAACGTGATCGGCTATGCATCCCCTTGCCGATGTACCACTGTTTCGGCATGGTGCTCGGCACCTTGCTCTGTGCGACACACGGTGCAGCAATCGTCTTCCCGTCAGTCAGTTTCGACCCGGCCGCTGCGCTCGACGCAATCGAAGCGGAGCGCTGCACCGCGGTGCACGGCGTGCCGACGATGTTTTTCGCCATGCTGGATGAGCCCGGCTTCGAACGACATGACCTGTCCTCTTTGCGTACCGGCATCATGGCGGGCGCGCCATGTCCCATCGAGCTGATGCAGCGGGTCATTCAGGACATGCATGTTCCAGAGATCACGATCGGTTACGGCATGACGGAGACCGGACCCTTGTCCACGCAAACGCTGCCGGACGACCCCGTCGAGCTACGCGTCGGCAGCGTCGGCCGTCCCATAGCGCATACCGAGATCAAGGTCATCGACGAGCAAGGGCGCATCGTCCTGCCGGGCGAGCCGGGTGAGCTGTGCACCCGTGGCTACTGTGTCATGCGCGGTTACTGGGGCGATCCGGAAAAAACCGCGGAGGACATCGATGCGGCGCACTGGATCAGGAGCGGCGACATCGCGACCATGGATAAAGACGGCTATGTTCGCATCGTCGGCCGGATCAAGGACATGCTCATTCGTGGCGGAGAGAATATCTACCCGCGCGAGATCGAAGACTTTCTCTATACCAACCCGAAGATAGACCAGGTCGAAGTCGTCGGCGTGCCGGATCCCAGATTCGGCGAAGAAATCGCTGCCTGCATCCACCTGCACGAAGGCGAGCAGGCAAGCGAAGAGGAACTGCGTGATTACTGTCGAGGCAAGCTCTCGCACTTCAAGATTCCCCGTTACATTCGTTTCATGGACGAATTCCCGATGACGGTGACTGGAAAGGTCCAGAAATACCTGCTGCGGGAACAGTTGGCGAAAGAACTGGGACTCGAACAGCAATGATGCCGACTGACAGTGGAGTGATTTGATGGATGATCCTGCATTCCGTTTTTGCGACGACCTCGGTCCGAAAACCATCCTGCACATATACGAGCCGACGATCGGATTAAAAGGAATAGTCGTCGTCGACAACGTTGCCACCGGGCCGTCGATCGGTGGCATACGCATGGCGCCCGATGTCTCCCTCGAGGAGTGTTTCCGGCTCGCGCGGGCAATGACGTTCAAGAACGCCGCGGCGTCGCTGCCACATGGTGGCGGCAAGTCGGTAATCTTCGCCGATCCGGCCATCGACGCCGCGAGGAAAGAACTGCTCATTCGGGCATTTGCGGAAGCAATCGGGCCGATCACGGACTACATCCCGGGGCCGGATATGGGCACGAACGAAACGGCGATGGCCTGGATCAAGGATGAAATCGGGCGCTGCGTCGGCTTGCCGAGGGAAGTGGGCGGAATACCGCTCGACGAGATCGGGGCGACCGCGTTCGGCCTGGTGTCCGCTGCCGAGATTGCCGTGCAGACTCTCGATTTCACATTGGACGGTGCGCGCGTTAGCGTCCAGGGTTTCGGCGCTGTCGGCAAGCACGCGGCCCGCTTCTTCAGCGACAAAGGTTCGGTACTGGTGGCCGCGGCAGATTCCAGCGGCACCGTTTACGACAAGGAGGGCCTGGACGTAAGCGCCCTGATTGCGCACAAGGAGCAGGGTCTTCATCTCTGTGATTTTCCTGCCGGCGATAAACTGGACCGCGAGGCGGTCATCGGTGTCGATTGCGACATTCTCATCCCGGCCGCGAGGCCCGACGTGGTTCGTGCCGATAATCAGGGAACGGTCAAAGCCAGACTGATCGTGCAGGGCGCGAATATCGGCATCACCGAAGAGGCAGAAGCGCTGCTGCATGAGCGCAAAGTGTTATGTATTCCGGATTTCATCTCGAACGCCGGCGGTGTGATATGTGCGGCGGTGGAATACCGCGGTGGTACCCAAGTCGAGGCGTTTGAGCTCATCGATCAGAGCATCAGGGCGAATACTGCCGAAGTTCTCCATAAGGCAACACGGGACAATATGTTGCCGCGCGGGGCCGCCATTGCAATGGCGGAACAGCGGGTGCGCACGGCAATGAGCTTTGGCCGCTGGAAGTAAATATCAGGTCTAGCGCTCGGGGAAATATGCCTCGATACGATCGAACGCGGTGTTGATGACCTCCTCTGCAACGCAATATGCCATGCGCACATGATGCTCACCGAGTTCGCCGAACGCCGCGCCGGGCGTGACGGTCACTTTCGCTTCTTCAAGCAGGCGCATCGAAAATTCCACCGAATTTTGGTGTTTCGCGAGTATCTTCGGGAAGACATAGTACGCGCCACGCGGCCGTATGTAATCGAACACGTGATCTACCCGGTCCAGCCTTTCGCAGATCAGGCGCCGGCGCTCATCCAGGACGCGCTTGAACTCGTGCATCGGTTCGCGATCTCCCTTGAGCGCAGCAAGCGCCGCGACCTGTGATATCCGCGGCGTGCAGATGATGGTTGCATCATGCACCTTTATGACCTGTTTCTTGATCGGCTCCGGCAATATCATGTAGCCGACCCGCCAACCGCTCATCGCGAAGCTCTTGGAAAACGTGAAACAATAGACGATGCGATCCCGGTGCATGTCGACAGCAGCAAGATTGAAACAGTTGCCATCGTTTTCATAAGTGAGAAAACTGTAAGGATCATCGAGCAAGACCAGGAGATCATGCTCGGCCGCGACATCGACGACCTGCCGCAGCTCCTCTTCCTCGAAAACGCTGCCTGTCGGATTCGATGGTGAAACCAGCAGTATTGCCTTGGTCTTGCCGGTGATCAGTGCGGGTAACGCGTCCACATCGAGCGCCCATCCGCGGGACTCATTCAGCGGCCAGGAGACCGGCCTGCCGCCGCAAAGCCGGACTTGCAGGAAGTGCGACGCGAAACCCGGATCGGTCAGGATTATCTCATCGTCTCTGTCAATGATCGTATGCAATACGGCGTTCAATGCCTGCATGTTACCGGCAGAGATCATTACGTTTCTGTCTGCATCCACGGCAACGCCGGTACTGCGCCGGTGCTCCTCGGCGACCGCTGCCCGCAGTTCCGGCAGCCCGTCCGGCAGCGTGTATTTGCCGATATCCGGGTCGTTGTCGAGCGCCTCCTGGATCGCCTCGCGGATGTTTCGCGGCGTCCTGAAGGACGGCAATCCCCAGGCCAGCGACGCGGCGTCGGGCACCCGGGCACTGAGCATCGACATTTCCTTGATTGCGGAAACGGCGATACCAGCGACATTCGATGAAATCCAGCGGTCGGGGCCGGCCCTGTCTACCTGCGCTAGCTTGTGATGCAGCCCTGCCATGGCAAATATTAGATCATGGCAATACCGAGCCCGGTATTCGGGTAATCCCTATGTAACTCAGAGCATCTACTATGCTGTCATAGCGAACAGAGGTACTTCTTTATAAGAATGCCACGCCATGACTAAAGATCTGAGCAGCGCTTTCAGCGTCCCGCCCGCCGACCTGCGGAATGCTTGCGATACGCTTGCGCTCGACTTCGAGCGCAGCGACCAATTGCCGGCGGGCAAGCCGTATCTCGGGCAACAGCGCGCGATCGATGCCATCGAATTCGGTATCCGCATGTCGCGTGATGGCTACAATCTCTTTGTCCTCGGCCCCAACGGCAGTCACCGGCATGGACTGGCTGAAGATCTCGCCAAAGAACTGGCGGTCGAGAAAGGCCCACCGAGCGACTGGTGCTACGTCAACAACTTTGCCGACCCCGAACGGCCGCGCACATTGTGCTTTCCGGCTGGCCGCGGCTCGGAGTATCGCGATGACATGCAGGATCTCATCGACGAAATGCGCATCGCTATCCCGGCGGCATTCGATGACGAGGATTACCGTAACCAGCTCAAGGCGCTGGAAGAGGTCACGCAAAGAGAAGTCCAGGACCAGTGGAAATCTCTCGACAAAAAGGCTGCGAAGAGCGGTATCGCTGTATTGCAGACTCCAACCGGCGTGGTACTCGCACCGGTCAGGGACGACGAGGTCCTGAGCGACCAGGAATTTGCCGATTTGCCGAATGGCGAGCGCAAGAAAATTCAGGCCACCATCCACGAGCTGAGCGAAGAGCTGCAAGCCCGGATCGAGGAAATGCCAAAGCTTCGAAAACGGCACCGCGAAAGAGTCAAGAAGCTGAACCAGGAGGTAACCACGCACGCCGTCGGCGTTTTGCTTTCGGAACTACGCAAGAAGTATGAGGACGTACCCGGTGTCGGCAGCTATCTCGATGCGGTGCAGCAGGACATCATCGATAACGCCGAGGACTTCATGCAATCGGAGACCCCGTCGCTGCCGTTCCTGTCGCGTGATCCGTCACGCCTGTTCAGTAAATACGAAATCAATCTCGTCGTCAGCAATGAAAAAGACGCGACAGCGCCGATCGTCTACGAAACCAACCCGAGTTATCCGAACATCATCGGCAAGATAGAGCACCGCGCCGAAATGGGTGCGCTGGTGACCGACTTCCGCATGATTCGTTCGGGCGCTCTGCATCAGGCCAATGGTGGTTACCTGATCCTTGACATCCACCGATTACTCACTCGCCCATTCGTATGGGAGGCGTTGAAGCAGGCACTGTTCGCCAAGTGCGTACGTATTGAGTCACCGGGCGAAACTTACGGGTTTGTAAGCACTACTACCTTACGGCCCGACCCGATTCCGCTGGATATAAAGATCGTGTTGATCGGTGAGCGCTGGTTGTACTACCTGCTTTCCACTTACGACCATGAATTCAATGACCTGTTCAGTGTCGCGGCTGACCTCGATGACGAACTCGAACGCACGGATCAGAACGTCAATGACTATGCCTTGCTGATCGCCACCCGGGTCAAGGATCACAAACTGTTGTCCTTCAGCAAACCGGCCATTCAGCGCGTCATCGAACAACGTGCGAGGCATGCCGAAGATGGCGAGCGGCTCTCCATGCACATGCGTTCGCTTGACGACCTGCTCATACAGGCGGACTACTGGGCACAACGGCGGAACGCCGATACGGTCGACGTCGACGATGTCGTCAAGGCCATCAGGCAACGGGATCACAGGCTCGATCGCGTACAGAAGAAGATTGTAGATGCTATCAAGCGCGACACATTGCTGATCGATACGTCAGGCGAAAAAGTCGGACAGGTTAACGGGCTGTCGGTGGTCGATCTCGGCGAATTCAGCTTCGGCCATCCGATGCGAATTACCGCCACGACCAGGATCGGCACCGGCGATGTCGTGGATATCGAACGTGAGGTCGAACTGGGTGGCGCGATCCACTCGAAGGGAATGATGATCCTGTCATCGGCGCTGTCCTCCCGCTACGCTCCCGAGCAACCACTGTCGATGCACGGCAGCGTCGTGTTCGAGCAGTCCTATGGTGGCGTCGAAGGCGACAGCGCCTCGGTCGCCGAGCTGTGCGCCCTGATGTCGTCACTGTCGGGCGTACCCATAAAGCAAAACCTGGCCGTAACCGGCTCCATAAACCAGCACGGGCGAGTACAGGTCGTCGGCGGAATCAACGAGAAAATCGAAGGCTTTTACGAGGTATGCAAGACCAGGGGACTGGACGGTTCACACGGTGTCATAATTCCACGGGAGAACGTCAAGCACCTGATGTTGCGCGAGGAAGTCGTCGAAGCGGTGCAAGAAGGGCAGTTCAACGTCTACGCCGTGCAGAACATTGATGAGGCTATAAGCATTATCACCGGCACTGAAGCCGGCCAAAGGGACGAGCAAGACAACTTTCCACCCGACAGTGTCAATGGCAAGGTGGAAGAGCAGCTGGTCAGGTATGCAATGCTGCGCAAGAAGCATGCCGAGAAAGATGATGAAGAGGAAGATGAAGAAGAGTGACACCATGCGGCGAGTGGTGATCGCGATTACCGAGTCGAGCCCCTTGCCGGAGCTTTGGCGCGAGGCGATGAACCTCATGAGCGAATCACCCGCCGAACTCATGGCGCTTTTCATGGATGACGACCGCTGGCGCCGCGCAGCAAGCCTTCCATTCACCCGCGAAATCTCGCGGGTCAGCGGTGCGGCGGCAGACTTCACCGTGCAACGCGCGGAGCAACTCAACAAGGAAGCAATAGCCCGAATGCAGGAACGGATGCAGAAGCTCGCCGAAGAGGCCAAACTCGCGCTCGCCTTCGAGGTACTTCCAGAATCCGACCGGGAACGGATCGAGGCGCTCGTCGGCACGGCACAGAATGTCCTGATCGCCCCGTCCGTTATCAAAAAGCGGCCGATTTACACGCACCTGAGCCGCTGCGACTGCCGGATCCTGCTGATCGAAAGCCACGAGCAAGATCGGGCCGAAGACTGAGTTGCGAAGTGCAATGCCTTGACGCGAACCGGGGATCGTCCCCGACGGTCATCACTCTCTCGCGGCAAAGCGGTTCGCGGCAATCATCAGGCAAGCGGTGATCGCATAGATGACGGCCGCGACCAGCAAAACCTTCGAATAGTCATTCGGTGCCACCAACGTTGCGGCAAGTGCAGGTCCCAGCGCCGTGCCCACTGCTGTGAAAAAGCCGGCCGTAACAACGACACTGCCGCCGGGGTCGAGCCGCGCTGCATAGGCCTGGAAGTACGGCAGGCCGAATGCCCAGGCGATACTGAGCGCGCTCATTGCCACGATGTAAACCATCGTGCCGGATCCGTCCAGAAGTATAAGAAGTCCGACAATCGCCAGGGCCAGCGCCGCCATTATCGGCCTGAATTCTCCGTAGCGATCACCGATCCAGACGACGGCAAATGCAGCGGGAATGCCGAGCAGAGTCGCAGCGCCGAGAATTTCTCCGATACGCTCGTCGGACAGCGCAAAATTCACACCGATGCGTTCCGCATAGGTGAAATGCATGTTGTTGGCGGTCTCGAACAGTCCGATGCCCAGCATGACCAGCATGGCCGCCGGTCTGATCAGCATGTGAATTTCGATTGCTGCGTCTTCCGTTTCAGGCGTGCGGCTGATAACGGGTGACGTCTGTGTCAGGCCGAATGCCGCGGCAATGGCAAGGCCCAGGTACATGCCGGTCGCCTCGATCGTGGGCAGCGCCAGCGGCAGCAAGTACAGCCCCAAAGCACTCAAGGCGAACTGGAGCACCACGAACACGCCATAACCCCGTTCGGAGTTCGGCATCGCCGCGTAGCTTGCCATCACGGCGGCGTATGCCGTGGCGCCGCCCAGTCCGGATAATGCGCGAAACGCGAGAAACAGCCACACCGGGACGTCGGCAACCAGCATCGAAAGCGCATCGAAGGTCCCCAGTGCGATCATCCCGGCGACAGCCAGTTTACGCGGGTCGAGGTGGCGGATGCGCAGGCCGATCATGATCGCAGCCAGGGCGTT
The DNA here is from genome assembly GCA_041555515.1 of Woeseiaceae bacterium. Lineage (GTDB taxonomy): Bacteria > Pseudomonadota > Gammaproteobacteria > Steroidobacterales > Woeseiaceae > SZUA-117. The sequence goes on along the minus strand of JBFFKF010000018.1, from coordinate 10,534 downwards.
TCCCGCCGAGCCGACCGCGGCAACCCAGCCGGCCTGCGATTCCGTGAAATCCGCATAGTCGACCAGCGCCCCGACCATTGTCGGAAGGATGAGCAGAGGCGATATCGAAATGGAGCCCAGGACTGCCAGGCGGGTAATACGGATCGCGTCACCCTGCATATCGTCGCCTCAAAGTTGACATCGGGCGTATGCTACCGCGCATAATGCCCATCCGGCCAACTTATTCGGAGATTCGATGAGCACCGTAACTTTTGCGGCAATGCAGATGGCCTGCGGTTCGGATAGCAGCGCGAACATCGCGCTCGCAGAAAAGCAGGTGCGCGATGCGGCAAAAAAGGGCGCGCAGATAATTTTGTTGCAGGAACTCTTTGAAACACCTTATTTCTGCAAGGACCAGGACAGCGCTTATTTCGAACTGGCACACGACGCGAACGACAATCAACTGCTCAATCGGTTTCGGGCGTTGGCAAAGGAATTGTCCGTGGTACTGCCGATCAGTTTCTTCGAACGGGCCAACAACAACTATTTCAATTCGATCGGCATCGTCGACGCCGACGGTGAACTGCTCGGCGTCTATCGCAAATCTCACATACCCGACTCGCCGGGATACCAGGAGAAATTCTATTTCAGTCCTGGCGACACCGGCTTTCGCGCCTGGCAAACGAAATATGCCTGCATCGGCGTCGCGATCTGCTGGGACCAGTGGTTCCCCGAGGCGGCCCGCAGCATGGTTCTCGCCGGCGCGGAAGCGCTGCTTTATCCGACCGCGATAGGGTCGGAACCGGGTTATCCGGATATGGACTCCTGTGGTCACTGGCAACGAGTGATGCAGGGACATGCCGCAGCCAATTGCGTGCCGGTGGTTGCGTCGAACAGGATCGGGCTCGAAGAAGGCGAATCCTGCGACGTGACGTTTTACGGCAGCTCCTTCATCACCGACCATACCGGCGCGAAGCTAATCGAAGCCGATCGCGAGAGCCAGGACATCATTACGGCCGAACTCGATCTCGGCATGATGCGAAAGGAAAGGACGGCCTGGGGCCTGTTTCGCGATCGCCGGCCCGATCTGTACGGCGGCGTGCTGAGCCTCGGCGGCGAAGCCGCGGGTACATGACCGGCGACGCCTTACCGACTGCAAAATCGGCGGGTTTTTACATGCCGGCCGAATGGGAACGGCACGAGCGCTGCTGGATGGCCTGGCCATACCGCAGCGACATGTGGGGCGATAATCTCCCAGCGACCCAGCAGGCTTATGCGAACGTCGCGAATGCGATCAGCCAGTTTGAACCGCTGACGATGCTCGCACGGCCGGACGATGCCGATACGGCACGTCGGCTGTGTGGCGACAAGGTTTCGATACTGCGGGTCGAAATCGATGACTCCTGGACGCGTGACAACGGACCGATCTTCGTCGTCAACGACGCCGGTGAACTGGCCGCGTCGATTTTTCATTTCAACGCCTGGGGACAGAAGCACGAGCCCTGGGGCAAGGATGCCGCGCTCGGCCACAGGCTCGCCGAGTATCTCGGCATACCGACATTTTCCTCGACCGTTTTCATGGAAGGCGGCGGCCTGCACGTCGATGGTTGCGGCACCGTGCTGACGACCGAGCAATGTATTCTGAATGCCAACCGCAATCCCGGATTAACGAAGGAGGAAGCGGCTGAAGCGCTGTGTAATGCGCTCGGTGTGGACAACGTCGTCTGGCTGCCGGGCGATCCGGACGATATCGAAACGGATGGCCACATCGACGGCATCGCCTGTTTCCTGGAACCCGGCAAGGTGCTCGTCGAAATCTGTCCGGCGAAAGGAACGGCACGTTACGACAACATGCAGGCCAACCTGGATGCCGTGCGCAACGCGAAGGATGCGAACGGCAAGGCATTCGATGTCGTTACCATAGAAGAGGCATACGAAGCAGAGCGGCGTAGCGAAATCTTCGCGTGCTCCTACATCAATTTCTATATCGCGAACGGTGCGATCGTCATGCCGGGCTTCGGTATCGATCGCGATCAGGACGCGCGCAGCCAGCTTGCCTCGCTATTCCCGGACAGGGAGGTCGTACAGATCAATATTTCGGACATCGCGCTGGGAGGCGGTGGCATTCACTGCATCACGCAGCAGCAGCCGCTTTCCGGCGCCTGAGAGCCGGTATCTGTTAATAAGTATATTCACCAGGCAGATGCGATGACGGCAAAGGCAATTTTTTCAGTCGGCGACCTGGTACATCACAAGCTGTTTGATTACCGCGGCGTTGTGGTCGATGTCGACCCGCAGATGATGCTGTCCGACGAATGGTATGAAACCGTCGCGCGCTCCAGACCACCCAGGGACAAACCGTGGTACCGGGTACTGGTGCACAACGCCACGCACGAAACCTACGTCGCCGAGCGGAACCTGGAACCGGATGACAGCAATGAGCCGATTCATCATCCGTTGGTCGGCACATTCTTCAGTGAGTTCAGCGACGGCCGCTATATAGCAACTGGGCGGACGAACTGAAAGCATACGCTTTCGCCTTACAAACAGGTTTCGCAAAAAGATACAGCACCGCAGGAGACTGACAATGACTCGTATTACGGCGACGCTGACATCGGGTACGTCTGTTCGGCTATCCAATGGCCGGCATGACTGGCAAGCGGACGAGCCAGCGGATGCCCAGGGCACGGACACCGGACCGAATCCCTACGAGCTGCTCCTCGGCTCCCTCGCAGCCTGCACCTGTATCACGATTTCCCTGTATTGCCAATTCAAAAAGCTGCCTTTGAAATCGGTTACGACCACGTACGACTTTTCTCGCATACATGCGGATGATTGCAAAGATTGCGATCTGCCTGACAAGGGTTTCATCGAACGCATCACGAGCAAGGTACATATCGAAGGCGAGTTCGACGAAGCGCAACAAAACCGCCTGGCCCAGATCGCGCAGCGATGCCCGGTGCACAAGACTTTAAGCCATGGCGTCGAAATCGACGATCACGCGACATTCGGCACCGGAAATGCTTGACCTAAGCGTGAGCGTCACTCATGAACACGGTACATGACCAGGAACCGACAGCCCCTGCCGGTAGCGCCCAGATTATCTGAGCTACCGGTCAGGACCACAGTAAACAGTTGCTTGCCGATGCTGATTGCTCGATCCGGGAAGATGATCGGGATGCCTGACCCTCTGTCAGCTCACGCCATACATCTGATCCGGCGTCAGTACATCCGGAAAGCGCTCTCTGAGTGCGCATCGTGACCTGTAGCAGAGGTGGCAATGATCGGCGTACCCGGCCTCGTGCGGCAGCTCATATCGGCGAACGATCTCCGCCGGGCCGCCGGCAAGCAAGGGGCCGACGATCGGATGATCGTCCGGGTCATAGTCGCGCATGATTTCTGCGAGCGGGCGCTCGAGGAGATTGCCGATGGAAATGCCCTGGCAAATGTGCAGATTGCCGAAAGCATCCACGTGCACTCGTTCGGGTTCCCGCAAATCCTCCCACGGGCATTCCGTGAATTGCTCCCAGGGCTTTGCCTCGACGCGTGATGCGAGTAGTTCCGCTGCACGCCCCCGGTACATCACCGCCGATTCGCCGGCTGGCAGTCTGCCGGCCGCACCGGTCGCTTCCGTCGCTTCGGGTTCGGCGACGCTGATAAAGTCAGTCGGGACGTGCAGTTTTTGCGCGGCCCGGTGGGCAGTTTCGGTGAGCTTCGGATCTTGATCACTGCCGTGATACGCATCCCTGCTTATGGAAAGATCGTCGACTGAAGTAGCGATAGGCTGCAGCCACTTCAGGGCCTCGTCGTCGCTGGTGGCCCAATAGGCATTGCTGACGATGCCGACCTTGAAGCCGCGCTCTTTGGCCGACCGTATGCCGGTACGCAAGATCTTGTAATAAAGAAAGGCTTCGCCGCCCTCGAAGTAAATCCAATCGATGGTTCCCGTCTTCTCTGCCTCATCGAGGATCTGCTCGATGGTCTCGACAGTCATCGTGCCGCTCTGTGACGGCGCGCCCCACACGAAGCAGTGATCGCACTCGTAGTTGCACTCATAAGTCAGTAAGAGATGCAGCTCGCTCAGCGGTTTTAATCGATTGGCGGTTGCGGCGTCGCGGGTCATGCAAAAACTATAGCGCATTCCGGATAAAGGGGCCTCCGTTGAAAACCCCTATACGCCCTCCGCCATGGCACGGTTCGCGGCGATCGATTCCTCATGCGCGTAGCGGCGGAGAATGCCTAAGTTTTCAACTGATCCAGGATCGGCAGCCGGCGGATCCGCTTGCCGGCCGCGGCGAAGATCGCGTTGGTGAGTGCCGGTGCCGCCGTCGGAACACCGATCTCGCCGACACCTGTCGGGACATTGTCGTAAGGCAGTATGTGCGCCTCGAAACGGGCAGGAAACGCGGCGATTCGCGCGAGCGGGTAATCGTGAAAGTTGCTTTGCTGAATCTGACCGTCTTTGACCGTTATCTGGAGTCCCAGTGCAGTGCTGATGCCGTCGATCGTGGCACCCTGCAACTGCGCTTCGACGGCATTGGGATGCACGGCGTAGCCGCAGTCGATTGCGGCAACGATGCGTTCGATACCCAGGTCACCATCCTCACTCACCTCTACCTCGATCGCATGTGCGGCATAGCCACCGAAAGTGAAATGCGATGCGAGACCGATGCCACGACCGGGCGGTAATGCTTCGCCGTATCCGATGCGTTCGGCGACGAACTTGATCAGCCGCGTGAGTCGTCCCGGGTTGAAGGTCGGCCCGCCATGATTGCCGTAATCGAGTTCCCGCTCTTCGCCATACAGGTCGAGACGCAGCTGCAGCGGGTCCTGGTCGGTCTCGTGCGCGATCTCGTCAATGAAACTTTGAATAACGAACGCGTTCGCCGTATGCGCCGGTGCCCGCCACGACCCGCGCGGCACGCCGATCGCATTGTGAAAATACTCCAGGCGGAGGTTAGGCACGATGTTTCTCGGAAAGTCGTCGGGATACAGCTCCGCCTGCCATAAATTCTCATCGGGCATGTTGGGCCGCCGATAGTACTTGCTGGCGCTCGCCAGGCGCTGGGTCCAGGCGACAATGTCGCCGCTCGCGTTCAGCCCGGCGCGCATCTCGTGCAGTCCGGCCGGTCGATAGAAATCGTGTTTGACGTCATCTTCACGGGTCCACAGCAGCTGGATCGGCCACCCGGTCTCCCTTGAGATCAGCGCCGCCTCGGCCACGTAATCATTGGTCAAGCGGCGGCCGAAACCGCCACCGACGCGCGTGAAATCGACGTGGATCCTGTCCCGCTCCAGGCCGGTCGCCCAGGCTGCGGATCTTGACGCGCCCGCGGGCATCTGCGTCGGCGCGATGATGTGGCAACGGTCCTCTTCGACAAACGCGTAGCAGTTTTGCGGTTCCAGCGGAGCATGATTGACGAAAGGGATCTGGTATCGATGCTCGACAGTCTTGTCGGACGCCGACATCGCGGCCGCGAAATCGCCATCGTCGACGACGATCTGTCCTTCGCCCTCGAGCATCTTCGCGTTCTCGGACCAGAAGCTCTCGGAATTATCATCGGCATTCGGGCCTTTGTCCCATTCTATCCGCAACGCTTCGCGTCCCTTGATCGCGGCCCAGGTCGAGGTCGCGACGACGGCGACGCCGCTCGCCAGGATCTGGTAAGGCTCGCCCGGGGCCGGGCCCTGGATCTCGAACACATCCAGAACGCCATCTATTTTGCGCGCCCCGGAATCGTCGAAGCCTGTCGGCCTGCCGTTCAGCCAGGGACTGCGCGCGATCACGGCGAAACGCATGTTCGGCTGGCGCGTATCGACGCCGTATTTCGCTTTCCCGGTAACGATGTCGCGCGCGTCGATCGTCTTGTGATATTGGCCGACGATCCGATAGTCGGTCGCAGCCTTCAGCGGCGGCGCTTCCTCCGGCACGCCGAGCGCTGCGGCATCGGCAACGAGGTCCGCATACGGGATTCTCTCGCCGATCGAAGTGCAGACGACGAAACCGGGCTCAGTCTTGCACTTGTCGGGCGACAGGTTCCAGCGCGCCGCCGCGGCTCTTATGAGTTGCTGACGCGCCGTGGCCCCGACCTCGCGCATGAATTCCCAGTTCCCGGTCAGTCCGGTACTGCCGCCAACGCCCTGCCCGCCATATTTCCAGGCATAGCCATCCGCTGTCCTGACGATGCCGAGCGGCATCGGCCGGATGCTGACCTTGTGCCACTCGACATCCAGTTCTTCGGCCACCAGCATGGGCAGCGCCGTGCGCACTCCCTGGCCGATTTCCGGCTGGTTGCTGCCGATGATGACCTCACCATCTGCGGTGATTTCGATAAAGTAGCCGAGCTGCCGGACCTCGGGTGCATCGGTGGCCGTCGCATCCGCAAGCGGGATGCCCAGCACGAGAGCGCCCGTAATGCTGCTGCCGGCAACAATGAAATCGCGGCGTGAGATCGCCGGCGATACTTCGGAAGCGTTAGCGTTCATTGCTGCCTCCTGCGGACTGCAATTCGGCAGCCCTGTGAATTGCCTTGCGGATTCGCGCGTAGGTACCGCAGCGGCACAGGTTAGTCAGCTCGGCGTCGATGTCCGCGTCGGTCGGCTTGGGTATACGCTGTAACAGATCTGCCGTCGCCATGATCTGTCCCGCCTGGCAGTAGCCGCATTGCGGTACGTCGTGTTCGAGCCAGGCGACCTGCACGGGATGCAGCGTTCCATCGCTCGTCGCGAGGCCTTCGATAGTCGTAATCGTCTTTCCGCTGATCGCGGATACGGGTGTCAGGCAACTGCGCTGCGCCCGGCCATCGACGTGCACGGTACAGGCACCACACTGGCCAATGCCGCAACCGAACTTGGTACCGGTGAGATTCAGTTGATCTCGCAGCACCCAGAGCAGCGGCGTCGTCGCATCTCCGTCGAACCTAACGTCCGCGGTGTTCACCCGAAAGGAAATCATGCGTCACCCCCGTCTTCGTGTTGTTGTTCAAATATGACTATGCGTACACCGTTTTGTTTCACGGTAATCGAGCTGCAAGCGCCACGTGCGCGGCTACCCGCGCACAGGCAAGCGAATGTCCCGAGAGGTTAGCTTCGGGCGGCAGATTGTCCAGGTCTCGCGGCAGGCCTCGTGCACGGCACGGATACGGCCCTCCACCCTGCATTTCTATCTCGTCAACTTCGAGTTCATCATCGGAGATAACGCCGTAAACGCCTGGCAGAGAAGCCGGCAACAAGTCCGGGTAGTCCGGATGTCCTGCTGCAACCAGCGCGGCTCCCGCTTGCTGTGCAGAGACACATGCGTCGGCGATAAGCCCGGCTTCGGAGATTGACGGTAAAGCTAAACTCAGATTGATAACGTCGCAGCCCGCTGCGGCAGCACGCAAGATGCCCCTGGCGACCAGCGAGGGATAGGTGGTGAGGTCGCGTTCAAAAACGCGTATGGCAATAAAGGTGGCTTCGGGGAGGGCTTCCCGCAATACTCCCGCCACTGCGGTACCGTGACCCACCGGGTCGTGAAACTCACCGTCCTCGCAAATTCTCCCGTCGCTGTTCACAAAGATCCGGTACCCCCGCACGTCGCCGCGTACGTGGGAATGCCACGGGTTGATACCCGTGTCGACGATACCGATGAGCAGGTTTTTCGCCGCTTGACCAATGATATTCATTCCCGGTCGGGACACAGCAAGACTCCACGTATGAGGCTTCGCAAAAATTTTCTATGTTTCCAGCTGTTGCTTTTCCTGTGAGCTGTTCAGATCGAAATATGCGAACAATTCTTCCCTGCCGACCTCGTGTAACTGCCCTTCCTGCATCAGCAGCAGGCGGTCGAATTGTTCGAGCCCGGTCAGCCGGTGGCTGATGGCCAGGACGGCGCGGTCAGCAAAGGTGTCAAAGAGGTTAGCGCGCACACGACTTTCTGTTTCCGGATCCATCGCCGAAAACGCTTCGTCCAGAACCAGTACATCCGGGTCGAGCAGGAACAGGCGTGCAAGCCCGAGCCGCTGGCGCTGACCGTCCGAAAGGGTATGGCCGCGCCCGCCAATGACCGTCTCGAAACCTTCCGGCAAAGACAAGATGAACTTGTTCGCCTCCGCGAGCCTGGCGGCCTCGGCCATGGCATCGGTAGACACATCCGGATTTCCGTAACAGAGGTTTTCCCTGACACTGGCGTGCAGCAGGAAAGGATCCGATGAAGCGTATCCCAGCGAATCGTGAGGGTGCCTGCCCCTCCCGCCGGTGCCGATTTTCACTTTTCCGTTATGGGGTGCGCGAAGCCCGAAAAGGAGTTGCACCAGGGTGGATTTTCCGGTGCCCGACAGGCCAAACACCGCGACCTTCTCCCCCGGCGCCAGCCGAAGGTCGAGCCCGCTAAGCACAGGCGCGTGTTCGTCATACGCGAACGTGACCTTCTCCAGGCGAATCGCGGCTTCGTCCGCGGCCTCCCTGTAATCAGTCCGTCCCGAAACCTCCGCGTCGCCGAGGATTTCTGCGACGCGGTCAATACTGACGCGGGCTTCCTGGAGCGACTTGACCAACCCCAGAAGCCCGGACGCGGGTCCGAAGAGCCGGCCCTGGTAGAGAACGAAGGCAACAAAAGTACCGAGTCCGATTGCACCGCTTTGTAACTGGCCGCCGCCGAGCAGGTAGATCCAGGCGAGGCTGAATGAAAGCACCAGGCCCGGCAGCTGGGTCGCCGCCGACTCCGTCATTTGAAAGCCCAGCACCCGCCGCACCAGTTGATTGTTCAAGGCACCGAACGTTTCCAGTTCCCGGGTTTCCGTCCTGTGAAACCGGATGCCGCGAAGCGCCCCGAGCCGTTCAGACAGGAAATGGGACAGGTCAGCCATCTTTTCCCGAATCCTGCGTGTTCCGGTTTCGATCGCAGGACGAAAAGCCGCCGTTATGGCCAGGGCGACGGCCAGCCCCAGGTAACTCCACAGTGCCAGTAAGGGAGAGAGATATATCAGGATTGCGGCGCATAGCAGTAGAAACAGCAGGTTGTGCAGAAAGCCGATCAGGCCGTCCACCAGCAACGCCTGGATTTTGGGTATGTCGGTACCGAAGCGACTCAGCAAGTCACCGTGGCGGAATCGTTCCACTCCCTCGATCCGCGCATACAGGCAATGGCGAAGAAGTCTTTGCCGGATTTCAACAAGGATGCCGGCGGAAAGTCTTGCGTGCACGTACCGCGATACGAAACCGATAATGACGTCGGCGAGCGCCAGCACCACAAGCGCCGCCGCGATGATCGGAATCACACCATAGTCGCCGCGCTCGACCACGGCGTCGATAAAAGCCTTGCCGATCAACGGGGACGATAAGGAAGTGGCGGAGCCGACGAGCCCCAGCAGGAACAGGGTTGCCAGGGTTTTTTTACGCTGCTTGAGATGCCCGCTGAAGAGCTTTAACGGACTCGGGCTGCCGTCTTTCATAACGAGCTACCGGCCGCTTTCTGTGCCACGCCCTGTTCGTTCCAGAGATCCGGGTAGTAGCAGGCATGCGTTTGCTCGCAAAGCGATGCAGCGCCGCGAACGACAATGATTGCCTCGCGTATGCTTTCCGCCCCGCCGCCATCGCGGGCGATGTCCCTCGCCAGGTCGGCCAGTTTGACCGAGGCGACCTTGCGCTCGAGCGAAGCTTCGCGCCCGACGACTTTCAGGCTGCCGATGCCCGCGGCCTGCAGTCTCGGAATAGCGCACAAGGCACAGGGTCCCACCGGGAAGCCCCGGCTGCTGCAACATCCACAGTTGTTCTGTACCCACTTCCAGAAGGCGTACCGGTCCAGTATCCCGGCAGGCATGTCTGTCAGGCCTTCGCCATCGGCCATGCAAAATGTCCCGGCATCATGCGTAGTCGCGCACAGGCCCTCCTCGAAAACACAACCGTCATTAATAAGGAATGCCTCGAAACCCATGCCATCGATCACGCAGCTTTCGATTTCCGCGAGCGTCAGGTGTCTCGGCAGGATGATCCTGGAAATACCGAGCGCTCTGAAGAACCGCGCGCTGGCCGCATTGGTCGAGGTCGCGAGGCTGGAGAGGTGCAGATTCGCCGCATGGCCGCGTTCGATCAGCGCCAGCAACAGATCCATGTCGGCGACGATCAGGGCGCGGACACCCATATCCTGCAACAGCCGGCTGCCGTAATCCGCCAGCATCTTCACCGCTCCGGGCGGATAATGCGGTGAGTTCAGGGTGACAAATACGGGTGCTGATTCGGCCGCTGAAATGATGTCTCGCAGTGCCTCTTCGTCTGCCACGCCTGCCGACTTCGGGTCTCTGCGATTTGCCCAGGCCGCTCCGAACTTTTCTGTCCACCCGGGCGGGAGCAGTCCGCAGTAGAACTCATCGGCGCCGGCAGTCTTCAACGGAACGACCTCATTGACACTGCGAATCGGCGACAGGATTTTCATGGCATGGGCTTTTCGTGAAACACGAGCCGGTCGGCGAGCGCGACGTGGCGCGCGAGCCACTCCGCTGGTGCCTCGAAGAACACTGTATTCCCCGCGCGCCACATCTGTTTTTGCGTATCCTGGCGATACTCTTTTCTATGCATG
>JBFFKF010000017.1:0-35636 GCA_041555515.1 Woeseiaceae bacterium | reverse complement strand
GCTGGCTGGATAGCCGCGGCGAACTGCACGAGCGAGTCTATGACGTCGCCTGCTCGGACGATCGCGCCATTGGCGCCAATGGTCGCTGCAACCAGCCGGTTGGCAGCACAGTTGATGTAGAAAACGCCAGCTATACCAATGACATTGGCGATGCCTTGTTGATGGCTTACTGGGAGGATCCGGAGTTCAATCGTAATGAACGTGCGTTTTACTACGTGCGCGTGCTCGAGATACCGACGCCGCGCTGGACCACCTACGACGCGGCTTTTTATGGCCTTGCATTGCCGGATGGCGTGCCGCCAGCGCAACAGGACCGGGCCTATACCTCACCAATTTGGTACACCCCGTAGAATTTTTTTCAATACTGAGTATCGCTTAGACATCAATTGAATCCAGCGGAGTAAATTCGTGAAACGAAAAAATACGATTAAACACCTGCCGATATTATTCGTCGCTCAGTGCACTCTGATTTTGTTTGCGGCAAATGCCAACGCACAGGGTGGCGACACCGAATGGTCAATAACACCTTATATATGGGCTTCGGATACGACGGTCGATATTACCTTTCGAGACACGAACATAGGCGCCGGTGACATCAGCTTCAGCGATCTGCTCGATGTACTGGACGCAGCGTTCATGGTGCATGTCGAGAGTGGCGGGGAAAACTGGAGCTGGTTCGGTGATTTCACCTATCTCAAGACCTCCGACACGACCGAGCGCAACCTGATCACGATCAATGCGGATAATGAGCAATTTTTCATGGATGCCGCTATCGCCTACTGGCCGGAAGGTATGGGCTCACAGCTCAATTTCTTCGGCGGGCTGCGTCTTTCGGGATTCGACGATCGCTATCGTTTCAGTATCGGAGGCACGCAGGTTGCCGAGGAGCGCGCGACCAAGGATTTTTACGATGCCTTGATAGGGGCGCGTTACCGATTCGAACTGGGGCAGCGCTGGGATTTACTGACACACGCCGATTTTAGTTTCGGTGACTCTGAAGGCACCTTCCTGTTGCGCGCCAATTTCGCCTACACCGTCGGCCAGCGCCGGCAGAATCGAATCCTGTTCGGCTACCAGTACAAAGAGGCAGAGTTCAAGCGGGCCGATCTGACGACCGACTTCTCCTATCACGGTCCGATGGCGGGGTTCAATTTCCGGTTCTGACGGGATGCCGGCAACTCGCATCGACCAGGCAACAAGTACCGCTGGAATTACTTGCTAGAGTTTAACTGGGACCGGAGCAAGGGCTGGAGTGTAATGGCGGAAGCCGGTTTCGGCGGACCTCGAGAGAATTTCATCGGGGGCGTTACTTGCCGGTTTTGACCGGTCCCAGCGACCAAAGCGCATCTCGAAAAGCAGGCCTACACCGAAATTGCTTTCACGAATCTCCTGGAGTTCAAACCTCGGCCAGGAATAACCGGTCGAGAGTTGGATGAAAAACCACTCCCTGTAAATGCGCTGTCGGTAGCGGATCTCGAATCCGTAGTTTTGCAGCGGAACCTCGGCATCCGTCTGGCCGAGGGCAAATACCCCATAGGACAACGCCCTGTTATTGCTAAGACCCTGGTAAGCGAGGAGATCGCTGCGCCAGCCCAGTCCCTCGACCCGTTCCTCGAGGGAAAAATCATTGGCCCAGCGAAGCACGAACGTCTCGCTTAAAATATGGCTAAGGTCCGTCTGCAACGTGAATCCCTGTCCACGCTGACTTTGCACGAATACCCGCGGCCTGAGGCTCAATAGCCATTTGTCGTTGAATATCCGGTTCCAGCGGTAGGTAAGGCGGATATAAGGCTCGAGTGGCGTCGATAAGCGCACGCCCACACCGAGGTCGAAGCCGCGCGACGCAGTGCCGGAGCCACCGAAACCGAGACCGAATAGCCAGTCATCATCCCTTGCCGTATCAAAGCTCCCGGGAAGACCCTCCATGATCGGCTCCTCCGTTCCGTCGATGAAATCGTCCACATCACCGCGGCCCAATATCAGTCGAGTGCGCTGCCGCAGCCCGGGCAATGCATACCTGGCCCGGAACCGCACACGGGTGGTGAATTGATCGCGCTGGTCCCAGTATGCGCCGGTCGTCAGCTTCCCTCTGCTTACGTGGTCGGCATCATTGAGCTTTGACTCTCCAAAGAATCCATCGAACCAGCGCGTCGTATTGTTCGTGATCTCGAATACCGTGCGCTGCGCGCGATCCAATAGCGGCTCCTCCACATCAGGCTCGATGCCGCATGCAGCCGGAGCTACCCGGTCCCCTGATTCGTCGGTGGTTTCGCATTGGGTAGCTGGCACATCGTTCGCGCCGTCCACCGTATCGGCGCCGGCGTCAGTTGCCTCAGGCGCTGAATCGTTTGAATTCGCCATCACTTCGATTGGTAGCGGCTCTGCTTCGCCTTCTGCGGCCTGCTGCGTGCTGGCACAGCCCGTAGCTGCAAGCGCCATAAACAGCGTCACAAGAAGCGGCAGCGATTCTCCCCCTTTGAGCGAATCGCCGCTTCCTTCCGTGTAGCTGTTGCCGAGCAGCACTTAGTTCGCCGTATTTATTTCGTGCTGGCCGGATTCCTCACCCAGCCACTCGAACACGCGATTCTCGAGCACGCCGTAAAACGGGTTGTATCTCAATCGCAGCAACCAGTCGCTGGAAATCCGCATCAGCCCGCGCTCACCCCGAATGCCGATCTGGCCGAGATACAGAACGTTCCTGTCCTCGGGCGGGATTTCCCCATACAGCGGATCGTGCGGAGAAATCGGCAGCGCGACGTGTGACAGGGAAATGACTCCCCGCGGCCATTCCAAACCCAATGACTCCGTCTTTGCAAGATTTGCAGAACGCGGCGGCTTGTAACGCGCGACGACTTCCCTGCCGTTCTGGTCTTTATTGCCGATCAGTGTCACTGCAAAGGGCAGGTTTGCGTCTTCCATCAGCCGGTTGGTCAGTGGACCCGGGTCAGCTATGAGCAGTACCGAATTGACAGCATTGCGGTTGATATCGAACAACATCAGCTCGTTGCCATTCTCAGGTAGCGGCTTGAGCAGGCGGTCGACGACAGCAGTTGTGGATACCGTCGCGTCCACCGTCGACTTGAAGACGAGGATTGGCGGCATCAGACTTCCGCGTCCCGCATCGACAAAGTCAGCAATTCGGCTCGCGACCGATCGAGTCAGTTTGTGAACCTGTGCACCTGCATTAGCTGTAAAGGAGTTGTACTTGTAAGGATCGAACTCGGGCACGATTTGCGTCCAGGCAATTCGCCCCAATCCGGGCATTCGCCCAACAGCTGCTTTGACGCCCGCCAGCGCCGCCGCGCGCGTGATGCCGATCGCAGGGGACACCAGTACCAGGCTCGCCGGAGTGGTCAGATTGTTATCGTCAAAGGAATCCAGGGTCAGGTTAATCGCCAGCGGTGCGCCCGTGGAATAACCGACGACGTGCACAGGTTTGTCGCCGACTTTCGCGGCAAGATGCAGCATGCTCAGTCGAACTGCTGCGGCCATATCCTGCCAGCGTACCCACCTGAGGCCTGACGGAGCCGTGCCATGCCCCGGCAGCCTTAAGCCGAGTATTTGATAACCGCGCGCGTGCAGAGACTCTCCCAGTTCACGAAGGCTGTAGGGTGAATCCGACATGCCGTGCAGCAGCAGGACGCCGCCGCGCGGATCGTCGACATCCAGCTCGAAGCTCCGGTTGAAATTCGGCTGCCTGATCCCGGGATCGGCGGCACTGCCGCTGCTGTAACGCCAGATCGCATAGGCAGGCCCTGTTTCCGTGGCGCCGTAGACCTCATCGCGAAGCTCGTCGAACAAGCGATCTTCGAGTGCCAGATAGTCAGAGAACGTACGAACTTCATCCGATTTGCGAGCCGTGAACTCGGCCGACAGGTGTTGTGTATGCCACGGCTCCAGTGGCGGATCGCCGTTCGCAAGAATTACCAGCAAGGCGCCAACGACAATTATGGCGAGTACGCCCAATCGAAGATATCGCTTGGCGTGATTAAACAATTGACGCATGCCTCTTGTCTTGCAAAGTCAGAATATTAGCAAGGCCCGAATTGCAAAACACTTTATGAGCATCCGTACAAACGGATGCCGTTTGTCCGGCTCGCTTTGTGACAAAGGTCGGATCATTCGCTGGCAATTCGCGGTCGATGAGGATTCAAGCGGAATGCGGAGCGGCGGCCGCACTGAAACCTTGCTTTGTCAGGCTCCGTTCAGACGCGTCCTGATCCATTCATGAAAGTCCCAGATCCAGTATTCTTGCGGGACAAGGACGCCCTGCTCGTGAGCGTTGCTTTTCAGTCCCTGCTGGTTCAGTTCGCAAACTTCGCCATCCTGTTCGACAACCAGCCTCCCGAGTTCGAGCATGTGCTCGATTTCGTCGGCATACTGCTCCTTGGTGCCAGGCATCAGATACCAATCGACGACAAGATCGGTCGTCTCGGCGCCCGTCGGGTAGATGCGCACGCTCCTGACGTAATCGGGATGAGCGACGACAAACATGCTTGCCCTGAACGATGCGAATATCATGCCGCGACCGGCTTCCTCGTCAGAGGGTCCCTCGATCGGCGGCAACTTTGTCTGGCCGTCGATCGTCCAGGTCTTTTTGCCTTCGCCGATGTCAGGCCTGACGGTGTCACCGTCTTCTTGGTCGCCGGAGAGTTCCTCGCGGCTCATCAGGCCTTCTTTGTAGATGGGTACGACTCTGCAAAGCTCCGGATGTATCCTCGGACAGTGGTAACACTCCGAATAGTTCTCCCAGAAGAGCTTCCAGTTGCATTTCAGTGGTTTCGTCTCCTGGTGAACAGAGACCATCTTCTCGAGCGGCCAGTTGGCGAGCTCGTCGTCCTCCTCTTCCATGAAATCCCACAGGGACTTTTCAGGCTCATCGCTCAGGTTGACGAAAATGAAGCCTCCCCAGTGATCGACATGTATTTCATAGAGGGAGAAATCCGACAAGCGAAAGTCGTCAGTCTCTATGCGATACGGTGTCGCGACCAGTTCGCCGGTTAGCGAGTAGGTCCATGTGTGATACGGGCAAATGATGCGGCCGTTGGCGAAGTGTCCATCGCCTTTCGTGCAGATGACGGAACCGCGGTGGCGGCAGGTGTTATGAAACACGCGGATGGCGGCGTTATTGTCGCGCGTGACGATAAGCGACTGGTTGCCGATCTTTCTGACGAGAAAATCGCCCGCATTAGGCACCTCCTCGCCCCTGCCCACGCAGACCCAGTCTCGATACCAGATCGACTCGAGTTCACGCTCGTATTGCCCGGCATCGTAGTACCAGTGGCTCGGCAAGCTTGCTTTGGTTTCTGTCAACAAAGGCATGGTTATTGATCGACGATTTTCTTCGTTCGGTTAGCTGTCATTCGAGCAGCGGAGCGCGAGTGACCACTCATTGTCTATCTAGAGTTTATTGTTAACACGATCCGGGCTGCCACAAGAACGCAGGTTGAAAAAGGCAGCTTACGCAATATTTCTTGCATCCACTCTGCTCAACTAATCATCGGCAGGATCCCGGTGACACGCATGGTAAGACAGGGATCCAGGCTGGATTTTACGCCATATGAAGTCTCAGCACTCCCGTCCATCTTTGACGGTTTTGAATCGATCAATGGCGAACGACTTCAGCGAGCCGTCCCCGGACCATATGAAGCGGCCATCGAACTCAACGAAGACCGGCTTGCCATGCGCGTCCGCATTCCGATAGTGGCGCCGAAAACGCGCAAAATCTCCGGCTGCTTCGACCGGAGCCGCTAACTCTGTCAGGCATTCGACAAAAGAGGCACGGTCCCCCGTCACGCTGATCATTCCGGACATCGTGATCATCGCGGCAAAATCTCTTATCTTTTGCTCGCGTGTCAGCCGGTGCTCGAGATCGGATTCCGTATACAGAAGAAGCGTCTCCCGATCCGGGCGCGTATAGCTGCGCTTCGGCCCGGCGCCCCGTAATTCGACGATCCTGCCCCGGGCGATCGGGGTCCAGCGCCCGAGGTTGTAAGTCGTTATCGATTCGCTATCCGTGGCTTCCAGATAGTTCTGCCGGATGAAGAAACGGCCATCGGCCCTCAGCCAGAGAGTTGTGTGGATTCCGGGGCAATTTGCGCAGGGAAACGTCCCGCTGTAGACGCCGGGCAACGAGGCATCACGCGAGTCTGCGGGAGACTCGCCATCGCTACTGCAGCCGCCGATCAGTATGGTGGCAGCTAGAATGAGAAAAACTCTCGAATGCATAGCCCACCTGCCAAAAGCGTCAGTTTCGCCCAACTCTCAGCGATAAACTGTAACCTGTTTCTCAAGAATGGATCTAGATCTTTGGTGGCGAGCCGATCTCGGCTCCAGCAACTACCCGCTGTCCGCAAGCCGTGGACTGAGTCAGAGTCTTGGGAAAATGGCTCTGTGCGATCGCCTTGTGAACGTCCCGTTGCATCGGGCATTACACCAGGCGCATCAAGGCATACTCATCCACTGGTTTTCTCCTAATGCTGATTAGCAGGTGTCCGAAACCGCTGCCTGCCAAAAAGCGGACATTGACATCACTGCAAAATGGGACGGTCTACAGAACGTTAACTTGGTGCAAGTACAGGTCACCCGACCGGAAGGTAGCCTGCTGTCGCAAGATGACGGTCTACATTTACATCCAGAGGAATCGCAGTACTACTCTATACAGGAAAATCAGTGCAAAAATGATAATCATCCCTGATATAGCCATGTACCAGTATCGAACAATTGGCCTTGACCAATCGTAAAGTTCTCGCCAGGTCTCTGCGACAGCCAATTTAAAGTCCATTGGCATTGATGGCGAAACCGTGGTGTCACTAACTCTTATATATTGCCTCACGCGCTTGTGAACAGGGTACATGGCAGCCGCACTTGCGAAGGCAATCGATACCGAACCGATTAAGGCTGACACCCCGATCGCACCGCCAAGAACGTTGCCGAGTAGCGCCATCGCAAATACGAAAATCAACGATACAAGACCGGCGGCAAAAGCGTAGTAAGTTCGCGATGGAATGTAAGGCTCTGCGTCCATGATCGAAGCCAGTGTGCCGTCATAAGAAAATATTCGTTCTATGCGTAATAGTTTTTCAGGATTCGGGGAATCTCGCATCCACGATCGAACAAAAGGTACGCTAATTTGGTACCAAACGATTCCCAAAAACATCAGCAGAAAATATTGGATATCTCTTGCAATAGACGGACCGGGCAATACTTTCAAAAACACTGGCCCGCACAAAAAAAGTACGTAGAACGGACCGATCGTGTAAGTAAGACGAGCAAGTATAAAATTCTGGTCTTCGATAGATGAAAATCTTTGAAAACAGACAAAGCCGAAGCCGAATATGAGTACGGAGAGCGCGACGAATCCGGCAATCGTCCACGATGCTTGCCAGATACCGGCTTTCGTCAAGATCCAGAATACTACCGCGTAGATTATGACAACACGCAGTATCCACTGGTTTTTAATATTTTCCGCGATCTGGAGCATAGCGACTGAAAAACTCGCTTTTTTTGCAATACTAGCACAGTCGCCGCAGACCGGCGGAATTCCTGGAATCCAGACCGCCTGATCCCTATCGTTTGACCCCAAAAGCGGACATTGAGCCAGATTTACTGCAAAGGACCGCGAATGATCCTTACCGAAGCTTGCATCGCCAAACCCAATTCACTCCTTTCCGTAAGCCTCGTCTACGTGCTTTGAAAAGTCTGTTGCGTAATTTCTTCGCACAGATTGCCACCACCTCTCAGGAAACTCGTTTTTCAGCGTCGAGGCGAATGCCTGGTTCCAGCCGTCCCATTGTCTTTGAGAGAAAAATCCATCGACGTACCAATAGTACGTGGCCTCCCACATGTTCATATCGCGCATCTTGGTCCAGAACATCTGAGCCTCCACGGAATCTGAGAAATTCAGTCCGTATCCCTGCTGGGCATATCGAACTGCAAGTGCTGGATTCGCGGCGATCGTCTCAAGTTGCGAGTCGCCTAGCTGATACATAAATGCGTCGTTTGCAGTTCGAAGTTCGGCTGTATTTCGGTTAACGCTCTGAATGACAAATGCGAGTGAAATGACCACTGCGACAGTACCTACAATTTCCGCAATAGCGGCCCAGTCTTTGAGGGCAAGCCGTTTCATGGCGCTTCTCCGTAATCTGTATTTTCGGAAAGAATAGGTGAAAATTCTTCGTTTAGCGATTACCGGATATGGTGTCTATATCAGCGTGACAGATGCCCGCTAATGCTCGAAAGCGGACCCTGTTTTTCACCGAAATTGACCAACCTGGACGTCCGCTTTGCCCCCAAAAGCGGACATTCAGCCAGACTTGCTGCAAAGGGCCGCTAACGACCTTAAGCGGACAGGCGTCATCTGTCCGATGTACCCCGATCCAACGGCATTAACCGCAGAGATCAGAAGCGGTAGCTCAAGCCGATACCAGCCGTGCTAATGTCGAGATCGACCCTTCGATACTCCGCGAAGACGTGCCAGTGGTCATTGATAGATCCCCGCAGACCAGCACCATAGAGCAAATCCTCACCGGAGTCGTCAAAAGCTGAGGAGATACCATCGAAGTCAACGTCCCAGCTGACAAAACCGATTTTTCCATAAACGTCCAACCTGTCAGTGATTGGCATGCTACCAATCATCGACAGCGAAATACCTGTCAGATCTGCTTTTGTCGGTACAGGGATCACGAGACATGCGAAATCTGGTGGACAGTCGGTCTCGCCGTTGTGGCTACCGAAGTCCTGGTATGCCGCCTCCAAAGAAAAGTTGCGCGTGAATGCGTATCCCGCACCCACCGCATAGCTAGCGTCATCATCATTAATACGATTTTGACCACCAAGTTCAACGTCTGAGTCCGTGTTGCCGAAAGCGCCAAAAACGTAGAAGTCACTTTGCCCAAGTGCTTTGGAGCTGAACAAGGCCAGTACGAAAAGACCGACCAGGGTTGATAGTCTAGTGGTTAGCATTTGGAGATCCGTCCTCGAAAATTCGCAATTGATGCAGCTCCGACAAATCAATCCAATTTACAGTTCCGAACGTACGTATATGTCCTTATCAATACTTTCAACAGTCTTTGCACGTGCGTGAGTGCGACAGATCGCTCGCCAAGTCTCGTCTCTGGAGTAGATGTCCGCTTTTGGGAAAAGCGGTCATTCTATGTTCTGTCAGTTTTTTCAGCGGGTCCTCAGGCGGGGTCTGAAACACACCCATTTTTGCGCGAATTCGCGGTCGAACTCGATCTTGTGCCGTCCAGTGCGCAAACGCACCTGAAAACAGCCCAAAGTCGAGATTCAGTTGTGGATCTGTTTGTGTATACCGCTGGCAGTAGTGAAATATTGTCTCTATAGATCAGCTAGTTACGGTCATAAACTGGCGGAGAGGGCGGGATCCTCGCTCCGCCTGCGGCGTCGCGGGCTCACATGCGCCTGCGGCGCCGCGTGAGCCGAACGGGGTTCTCATCCAGCGCCACACTCGGCAAGAAAACAAAATGGGCCCCGTTGCGGGCCCAGTTTATTTTCTGGCGGAGAGGGCGGGATTCGAACCCGCGGTACGGAGTTACCGTACACTTGCTTTCCAAGCAAGCGCCTTAAACCGCTCGGCCACCTCTCCGAATTCTAGTTACTCTATCAGTCACTCGCGCCGATCACGAAATTCAGAACGGCGCTTCAGCAAGCGCGTTGACTCGGCGCATCCTGCGCCTCGCCCTGCGGGCGATTTCGCTTCGCTCAATCGTCCAGAATCGCTCTAAGCTCGGCATCCTGCCTCGCTAAGAGCCCGGCCTCCGCCATCCATGGCGTCGGCGTTCGCTGAGCGCAATGCATGCATTGCGCT
Organism: Woeseiaceae bacterium; assembly: GCA_041555515.1. Classification (GTDB taxonomy): domain Bacteria; phylum Pseudomonadota; class Gammaproteobacteria; order Steroidobacterales; family Woeseiaceae; genus SZUA-117. Next base: position 25,807 of record JBFFKF010000017.1, on the reverse strand, counting down.
TTTCAGCTCACCCCAGCGATTTTGTAAACCGCTCGGCGCCCTCTCCTTCTTTACGTCTCTTCTCCGTGCCTCGTGCGCAATGTCGGCGGTCTGTCGAGGCAGCCCGCATTCAAATCCCTGGGCGGACGTGGTGATGCCTCGGGAATCACCATCTCCTTGAATTCGTCCAAGGGATCGAGATCGTTCGGGGGCACGATACGCCTGCCGCCTTCTGCATATTCGTAGAACGCAAGCTCGTCGCATCTCGGGGCACTGGCGCAGCCCGTCAGCACGCAGACGGCCGCAAGTAGCAAAAGCATGCCTGCCCTCGTCATGCCTGCCCCACCGCCGAGATGCCCGCTTTTTCCATCGCGTCCTTCATGCCCCTGTGAAACTCGTCTGCATATATCGTTAATGGTAAGCGAATCGCCGATGAAATCAGACCCATCTCGTGGAGCGCCCACTTGACGGGTATAGGATTTGACTCGACGAACAACGCCGTGTTCAGTGGTTGCAGGCTTGCGTCGATTTTCGCGGCTTTTTCCAGGTCGCCATCAGCAGCTGCCTTGCACATCTCCGCCACCTGTCTCGGTGCGACATTGCCACTCACGGTGACGACACCGTGGCCACCCAGTTTAAGGAATTCCAGCGTGGTGAAATCGTCACCGCTGAAGTACCTGAAGTCATCGGCCAACAGTGCCTGATGCTGCTTCATTCTCTCCATGTCCCCGGTCGCATCTTTTATGGCAAATATGTTCGGATGCTCGGCGAGTCGGGCCAGCGTTTCCGGGAGCAGGTCCGCCACCGTCCGTCCCGGCACGTTGTACAGCATGACCGGTTTGTCGACGGCGTCCGCGATCGCCCAGAAATGCTGGTACATACCCTCCTGCACCGGCTTGTTGTAGTAAGGAACCACCAGGAGGTAGCCATCGATGGCCGCATCGGCGACCGCTTGCGACAGATCGATGGTCTGCCGGGTCGAATTTGAGCCGGTGCCGGCGATTACCGGAATACGGCCGGCGACCAATTCGGCCGCTCGCCTTATCAGTTCGACGTGTTCTCTTTTCTCAAGCGTCGCGGATTCACCGGTCGTACCGGCAATGACCAGGCCGTTCGTGCCCTCGCGGACATGGAACTCGATCAGGCGCTCCAGGGCATCGAAATCGATCCGGTGCTGCTCGTCGAAGGGCGTGACCAGGGCCACTATGCTGCCGTGAAACAAGGGAAATCCCCGCCAAAAACAAGGCACGCGATGTTACTGTTCTGCCCTATGACTAGCAAGGGACAGCGCGGCGCGGCATGATCGTCGGATCGAGTCCTTCCGGCCTCCAGTGCCGGTGAACCCAATAACAAGGGATCTTCTAAGTAGATGAGACAACTTATTGTTTTATCAGCAGTTGGCAGCGACCGTCCCGGGGTGGTCAAGGATATCAGCGGGGCAATCCTCGAGTGCGGCGGCAATATCGAGGAGAGCCGCATGGCGGCGCTCGGCGCCGAATTCGCGGTGCTCATGCTGATCTCCGGAAACTGGCACACGCTCACCAAGCTCGAGAAAGCGCTCGATGAGCTCAAGCAAAAAGACGACCTCACGATAACCATAAAGAAGACGGGTGAGCACGCCGCCCAGGACGACTGCATCCCCTACGGCGTCGATGTGATCTGCCTGGACCAGCCGGGCATCGTCTACCACCTCTCGGAGTTTTTTGCGCTCCGGGACATTGAGATCGCGGACGTCGTCACGCGCCGCTATGCGGCGGCGCATACCGGCGCGCCGATGTTCTCTGTGCAGATGACGGTCAACATCCCGGGTAACGCGCCGATTGCGCAACTTCGCGACGAGTTCCTGGACCTCTGCGAACAGCATAACCTCGACTCGATCCTCGAGCCGGTCAAATCTTGAACTGAATAAGGAGACATCTGTGGCGGGACCCGCAATGAATCGCGTCGTCGCTGACTTCAAATGTGCTGCGACGGGTGACCAGACGGTGCAACTTAAATCACTGCGTGGCAAGAAGGTGGTGCTGTATTTCTATCCGAAGGACGCAACGCCCGGCTGCACGACCGAGGGACAGGACTTCCGCGATTTACACGCGAAATTCCGCCGGCAGAACGCCGTCATTTTCGGGGTATCGCGGGACAGCATCGCCTCGCATGAGAAATTCAAGGCCAAGCACAAATTTCCGTTCGAACTGCTGTCCGACCCGGACGAAAAACTCTGCCGGCAATTCGATGTCATCAGGGAAAAGACCCTGTATGGCCGGAAATTCATGGGCGTGGAACGCAGCACCTTCCTGATCGATGAGCAAGGCAAGCTGCGCGAGGAATGGCGCAAGGTGAAGGTCAAGGGTCATGCGGCGGCTGTGTTGCAAGCGGTAAAGGGTTGTTAAGCCGTAAATCTCCATTTTTCAATAACTTATCTCACGTTTTGGGGGCAGTTGGCGAAAATGCGCCGATTGCCCCGAACGACAACGGGTATGATGGGGAACGGACGTGATCGGCTCCGGTCGGACACTTTGTAAATGTGATGGCGAGCGGCCTGTGACGACAGGAATATTCAGAAAATGCACCCTCGTGGTACTGGCAGCGGGACTTACCCTCGCGGCCTTTGCTGCTGTCGCCCAGGTCAATTTGCCGGATATCGGCAGCCCCGCAGACGCCGTGCTCTCAAAAAACGACGAGGCGAGACTCGGCCGGGCGATCATGGCGCAAATCCGTCAGAGCGGCAGTGTCGTCGAAGACCCGCTGGTTACGGAGTACGTCAACGACATCGGTCATCGCGTTGCCGCGCAGGCGAATGCGGACGGCGTTTACAAATTTACCTTTTTCGTCATCGAAGATCCGGCCATCAATGCGTTTGCGTTGCCTGGCGGATTCATCGGCATACATACGGGTTTGCTGGAAGCGACGCGAAATGAAGACGAACTTGCCGGCGTCCTGGCACACGAAGTGTCGCATGTCACGCAGAGACATATCGCCCGGTCCATACACGCGAGCTCACGGCAAAGCATCTTGAGCACGGCAATCATGCTCGGCGCGATGCTTGCAGCAGCGGCGGGGGCTGACGGCGATGCGGTACAGGCCGGCATGGCAGTCGCACAGGGCACTGCAGCACAACAACAGATCAACTTCACGCGTTCGAACGAATACGAGGCGGATCGGGTCGGCATTGCCGCACTTGCCAACGCGGGCTTCGATCCGCAAGGCATGGCATCGTTTTTCGAAGTCATTTCTCGTGGTGATACCCGGCCGATGGAATATCGCGCGCCGGAATTCCTGCGCACCCACCCAGTGAGCAGCGCGAGGATTGCCGAAGCGAGGAGCCGGGCTCGCAGTTATCCGCCCACGCACACCAACGATACGGTCAACTATGGCGTGGCCCGCGTGAGGGTCCTGATTGCGGCGATGGACACCTCCGAAGAAGCCGTCCGATACTTCGAGCGCGAGCCATATGAATATCAGTCGGATATCCAGCGATACGGGCGCGCGGTTGCCTACCTGAGACATGGCCGCAATGCGGATGCGACCAGGATATTCGAGGAACTCGCGAACAAGGAACCGGCAGTCATTGCCTACCACATCGGCCTCGCCGACGCGCAGCTCGCCATGGAGGCAATCGATGATTCCGTCGACACCTTCGAGCGTGCGCGTGAATTGTTTCCACGCAACGTGCCGCTCGTTATTCACTATGCAGAAGCGTTGCTGCAACTCGGGCATGCAGACAGGGCGCACGAGATCCTGCTGGATCTGCTGAATAACGTGCCGCCGACGCCCGAACAGGTCCGCCTGATTGCGCGAGCGGCAGTGGCCGCCGGTGATCTTGCCGAAGCACACTATTACATGGCCGAGTACCGCTTCATGATCGGTGATCTCGTCGGCGGCGTGAACTTCCTGCGCCAGGCTTTGCGCGTACCCGATATAGAAGAAATTCAGCGGATTCGTTTCGAAGCCCGGATCGATTTCATCCGCGAATTCATGACCGAAGAGCAACTTGCACAGATGGCGAGGTCTCGCTCTACGGGATAGCGGCTAAAGCAGGGTTCCCGCGGCCGAATCATCTGCTAGGATTGGGTCAACGAACAATAACAATACAGGGACCCTTCCATGCTCTCGCACAGTATTCGTCAGTGGTTGCTTGTACTTTGCGCCGTCTCCCTGACTGCGCTTACGGCCTGCGCCGGCAATATTCCCGCAGCACCCAAAGACGAGCGCGCCGAATATGACCCCTGGGAACCGTTGAATCGCCGTATCCATAATTTCAACCAGGCAGTCGACAAAGTTACGCTCAAACCGCTGGCCAAGGGCTACGAGGCGATCATGCCCGGTTTCTTGAAAACCGGCATTCACAACTTCTCGGTGAATTTGCTTGGCCCGCTATTCATCGTCAACAATCTGCTGCAGGGTAAGCCTGGTCGCGCTGGCAAGGAGTTCGGTCGGCTTCTGATCAACAGCACCATGGGTATTGGCGGACTGATTGATGTCGCGACGGCCGGCGGTATCGAGTCCAGTCCCGAGCTATGGGGTGAAACATTTGCAGTATGGGGTATTTCGGACGGGCCTTATTTCGTTGTTCCGATCCTGGGACCTCGTGTAGTGAGCAGCACCTTCGCCATACCGCTCAACTTCGCGTCGGATCCGACTTTTTGGATGGATGACAGCACGGAAAAGTGGACTCTTTGGGGAATCAGGTTGATTGACGCGCGCATGCAATTGTTCCAGCTGGATGAGTTAGTCGAGGACGCATACGATCCTTACCTCAGGATTCGCGAGGCGTTCCTGCAAAACCGGCGCTACCGCATCTACGACGGCAACCCTCCCGAGGATGAGGACTTCTACGACGAATTCCTCGAGGAAGAGGAAGAATAAAAAAACAGGGTCGAACCGTAATATTCCTGCTGACGCGACGGGAGAAGGCTCCAGTCAAGGAAAATTGCGGTTCGATACTGTTTTTAAGTGGTCGGGGCCTCGATGAAGCCGGCCCAGCGCTCACCCCGCTTCAACAGGTGATCCACCTCGGTGGTCCTGGCGATGGCGTCGATCTTTTCCGGCATCTCGACGAAACGAATTTCACGGACCGTGTGATTCGCCCAGGTTATCCATTCCAGTAAGAGAGCAAGACCGGCAGAATCGGTGTCTGTCACACCCGACAGATCCACCTCGATGCGGGTGTGCTCTTCGAACATCGGTTCGCTGTAAAAAAGTATCTGGCCGGCTGTGTCGAATGTCATTCGCCCGCTCAGGGAGAACTTTCCACCGCCCAGGTCTAGAAGTTCGAAATGACTCATTCCGCCACCGATGCTGTTGCCTGCTCGCCGTTGAGCCTGTTGATGACCGACCGCAGCCCGTTTGCCTGGATTTCGGCGTTGAGTTCGGTGCGGAAATTCCTTACGTAGGAAATACCCTCGATCGTCACGTCAAAGATCATCCAGCCGGTGTCTCTTTTAACGAGGCCGTAGTTGACGGGCACCTTGGTGCCATCGTCCAGGTACACAAATGTCTTGACCGTCGTTCTCTTCTGCGTGTCATCACCTCGAAACGGCAGAATCTCGAGCCTGTCCTGATCGTAATTCAGTATGCCGTCACCGTATTTGCGTACCAGAGACCCGTAGAACGCTTCGATGAACTCGTCGCGCTCTGCATCGCTTGCGGTACGCCAGTGCCGCCCGAGCACCAGTTGTGCCGCGTAACGACGGTCGAAGCGCGGCAACAGGATCTCGTCGATCAGCGCATACAGCGAGTCCCGGTCCTGGGTGAGTTCATCCTTGCGGCCCTGCAGCGCGGCCGCCAGCGCGTCCGCCGCACTCTGGACGACATCGTTTGGCGATTGCGCCATCGCAGCACAGGACAGCAGTCCGAGTACCAAGGCGAGGAATAACTTCTTCATCAACGTATCTCCGATTCTTTTTATTGTGATCCGGAATCCGATCCCTGGTTGAACAGGTATTTGCTGATCAGGTTTTCGATCACGATCGCGGATTGCGTGAACTGGATCTCGCTGCCTTCTTCGAGGTACATGTCCGATCCGCCCGGCTGAATACCGATGTACTGGCTGCCGAGCAGTCCCGCCGTGAGAATGCTGGCGTCGGAGTCTTCCGGAATCTGGTCGTATTGCGAATCGATTATGAACGTGACCACGGCGTTCAGGGCCACCGGATCGAACTTCACGGAGGTAACACGGCCGATCGTGACCCCTGACATCGAGACCGGGGCCCTGTCGGTGAGGCTGCCGACATGCTCGAAACGCGCCGTGACGGCATAAGAATCCGTATCGGAAAAAGCATTCCCCCCGGTGGTTTGCGTAATCAGGAAGAACAGCGCTGCCAGTCCCAGCAGTACAAACAGTCCCGTGCCGAGTTCTACTGATCGTGTCTGTTGCATTTTCTCACCTCAAATCACAAGCGCCGTGATCATGAAATCCAGGATCAGCACGGCAATCGCGGTTATGACCACTGTTCTTGTTGTAGCGCGGCCGACGCCTTCTGCGGTCGGGATAGCATTATAGCCCTCCCACACGGCAATCACGCTCGCAACCACCCCGAATACACAGCTTTTGACGATGCCCTCGTTGATGTCCTCCAATTCCAGCGTCGATGCCATCTGCTGCCAGAATGCGCCGGCGTCCACGCCGAGCAGGTCGACGCCGACCATGTGCGCGCCGAACAGCCCGATCATGCTGAATACGCCCGCAAGGAGCGGCATCGCAATGACGCCGCCGAGGAATCTCGGCACGATTACGCGGCGCAGCGGGTTGATTGCCATCATTTCCATTGCCGAAAGCTGATCCGTGGCCTTCATCAGCCCGATCTCAGACGCCAGGGCGGTCCCCGCGCGGCCGGCAAACAACAGCGCCGTCAGGACCGGGCCCAGTTCCTTGACCAGCGCGGCGGCGGCGACGGCACCCACCGAATCCTCCGCATTGAACCTGGCCAGGTTCGAATACCCCTGCAGGCCAAGCACGCCGCCGACGAACAGCCCGCAAACCATGATGATGACGAGCGACAGCGCGCCCGCGTTGTAGACCTGGCCGACGACCAGCCCGAATTTGCGAACGAATATCGACGGCGATGCCGCAAGTATTCGCAGGAAAAAGATCTGCAGCGCGCCGAAGGTGCGCAGGAATTCAATGAATGTGAACCAGATTTCGCGGAGCATTCCGCTTACTCGACATCCCGGCCGAGAAGCTGCTCGGCATAGTTGGGTGCGGCGTAATGAAACGCGACCGGGCCGTCCGCCATGCCGTGCATGAACTGGCGAACCAGTTCGGAGCTGGTGTTACTTAGTTCGTCCGGACTACCGGATGCCGCTACCTTGCCGTCCGAAATCAGGTAGCTGCAGTCGGCGACAGTGGCTACCTCCTGCACATCGTGGCTGACCAGTATGCTGGAGATGCCAAGGGCATCATTCATCTTCCTGACGAGGCGCACGATGACGCCCATCGAGATCGGATCGAGCCCGACGAACGGTTCGTCGTAGATCAGAATGTCGGGATCCATGACCATGGCGCGTGCCAGGGCGACCCGGCGTGCCATACCACCCGATAGTTGTGAAGGCATCATGTCGGCCGCGCCGCGCAAGCCGACGGCATGCAGCTTGGTCAGAACAATGTGACGTATCAGGCGCCGCGGCAACCGCGTATGCTCGTAAAGCGGGAAGGCGACATTGTCGAATACACTGATGTCAGTCAACAGCGCCCCGTTCTGGAACAGCATGCCGAATCGGCGGCGCAACTTGTATAGCTCCCGGAGGCTCAAGGTCGAGATGTCGACGCCACCCACGAAAATGTGTCCGCGGTCAGGGATGAGCTGGCGAGTAATCAATCCCAGCAGCGTCGTCTTGCCGGTGCCGCTCGGCCCCATGATCGCCGTTACCTGACCGCGCCCGATGTTGATATTCAGATTCTTGAATATCTGCCGCTGGCCGCGTGAATAGTCGAGATCGCGTATCTCAATCAGGTATTCGGACATATCGGTCATCTGGGTCCCTTCGGAACTTCATTTAGCTTCAACGCGGCTCGCCGCTCTCGGGCATCCATGCCCTCCGTAACGTAACTACTTTTCGTAGCTAAAGCCGCCCCCCTTATTTGCTGTTCAGGCCGCCGTTTCCATCGCGACTTCGTACTGTCCCAGGTGCGCCAAACTATTGAGTTTCGCACGCTTGATCAACGCCTCCTGGCCAGCCGCGAAATTGGCTTCGGCACCACCCCAGGCGGCGAGCGCCGGCGCTTGCAGGGCGCGGCCATAGGAGAACGACAGCTCCCACGGAAGATCGCCCATCTGGTTCATCAGGCCGAGATGCTCGGTCGCCTCCTCAGCGGTCTGGCCACCCGAGAGGAACGCGATGCCCGGAACTTCAGCCGGCACGTGCGCTTTGAGACAACGCAGCGTCGCCTCGGCAACTTCCTGCGGGCCGGCCCGATTGCCGGCTTCGGTGCCGGAGATCACCATGTTGGGCTTTAGCACGATGCCTTCGAGTGCCACGCGGTGTGCGCGAAGTTCTTCGAAGACGGCGTCGAGCGCATTATTGGTGACTTCCTCACATCGACCGATGCCGTGATCACCGTCCATGAGCACTTCAGGCTCGACGATCGGCACGATATCGGCTTCCTGCGAGAGCGCCGCGTATCTTGCGAGTGCGTGGGCATTGGCGCGCAGGCAATAATCGGACGGAATGCCATCAGCAATCGTGATGACCGCTCGCCACTTGGCGAACCTGGCGCCGAGCTCGCGATATTCCGCGAACCGCTCACGCAGGCCGTCGAGGCCTTCCGTGACTTTTTCGCCCGCAAAACCGGCCAGTGCCTTGGCGCCCTTGTCTACCTTGATGCCCGGTATGGCGCCGATATCGCTCAGGTATTTGGCGAACGGCACGCCATCCGCGGTACTCTGGCGAAGCGTCTCATCGAACAGGATGACCCCGCCGATGTAATCGCCGAGCCCCGGCGTCGTGAACAGCATTTCACGATAGCGGCGGCGGTTTTCCTCGGTGGATTCGGTGTCGATCGTGTCGAATCGTTTCTTGATCGTGGGCGAGCTTTCATCGGCAGCAAGAATCCCTTTGCCGTTCGCCACCATGGCGTTAGCGACGGCCTTTAATTCGTCTAAATTCATTCGCTTTTTTCTCCGGGTTTTTCTTTTCCGCACCACTTGGCCGGGTGCTTCGTATGGTCATGGTTTTGTCGAGCTAGCATAGCAAAATTCAGCGTTTGCCTGTCACCGGGAATATGTAATACCGATCGCAGGGAACGTTTCGTGGGGCGCAACACTGCGTCGCCTCCGCTGGCCAAAAAAGCTAAATAGGACTAAACTAGTCCTCTTTAAATCGTTACGGAGAATTGCCGTGTTACGCATCAGTCGACTAACGGATTACGGCACCGTCGTGCTGGCCCACCTGGCCCGTGACCATGCGGGACTCGCCAGTGCGGCGGAAGTCGCGGCGGCGACCGGCATCGCCTTGCCAACGGTTAGCAAGTTGTTGAAATCACTAGCAAAAGCCGAGATCGTGACCTCTACTCGCGGGCCCCACGGCGGCTACCAGCTGGCGCGGGACGCCCGGTCGATCAGCGCCGCCGACGTCATCGACGCGCTCGACGGCCCGGTCTCGATCACCGAATGCAGCGCGAGCGACAGCAACTGCGATATCGAGGCCCACTGCCACGTCGGCAGCGCATGGCAACGCATCAATGTCGCTATTCGACGCGCACTGGATGAAATAAGTCTGGCCGACCTGCTGCGGGCCACGGGCCCGGTTCCCCGCTTCGAGTTTGCAGGCTTGCCGATTACCGTTGAGGTGAAGAGATAAACCAATGTCGAGCAACCAGAAAGATATTGAGTCACTGGTCAGTCGCCGTTACGAACACGGTTTCGTCACGGACATTGCCGAGGAAAGCCTGCCGCCGGGGCTCGATGAAGACGTCGTGCGCGCGATTTCGGCGAAGAAGAAAGAACCGGAGTTCATGCTCGAATGGCGCCTGAAGGCCTATCGGCACTGGCTGACGATGCAGGAACCGACCTGGGCGCACGTAAACTACCCGGCGATCGATTACCAGGAAATTTCCTACTTCGCGGCGCCGAAATCCGACGATGACCGGCCGAAGAGCCTCGACGAGGTCGATCCGAAGCTCCTCGAAACGTATGAAAAGCTCGGCATCCCGCTACACGAGCGCGCCGTGCTCGCGGGCGTCGCGGTAGACGCAGTGTTCGACAGCGTATCGGTTGCGACAACGTTCAAGGAGAAACTGAATGAAGCGGGCGTGATCTTCTGCCCGTTCTCCGAGGCGGTGACGGAGCATCCCGAGCTCGTCAAGAAATACCTGGGTACGGTGGTGCCCTATCGCGACAACTTCTTCGCGACCCTGAACTCCGCCGTCTTCAGCGATGGCTCTTTCGTCTACGTGCCAAAAGGCGTGCGTTGCCCGATGGAATTATCCACCTATTTTCGCATCAACGCGGCCAACACGGGGCAGTTCGAAAGAACACTCATCATTGCCGACGAAGGCAGCTACGTGAGTTATCTCGAGGGATGCACCGCACCGATGCGTGACGAGAATCAACTGCACGCGGCAGTCGTCGAACTGGTTGCGATGAAAGATGCGGAAATCAAGTATTCGACGGTGCAGAACTGGTACCCGGGCGACGAGGAAGGCAAAGGCGGCATTTATAATTTTGTCACCAAGCGTGGCGACTGCCGCGGCGATAATTCGAAGATCTCCTGGACCCAGGTCGAAACGGGCTCCGCGATTACCTGGAAGTATCCGAGTTGCGTGCTGCGCGGTGAGAATTCCGTCGGCGAGTTTTATTCGGTGGCGGTCGCAAACAATATGCAGCAGGCCGATACCGGCACCAAGATGATTCATATAGGCCGGAATTCAAGCAGCACGATCGTTTCGAAAGGTATATCTGCCGGCCGCGCGCAAAATGCCTATCGCGGGCTGGTGCGCGTGATGCCGCAGGCGAGCGACGTCAGGAATCATACGCAATGTGATTCGCTGCTGATCGGTAAAGAATGTGGCGCGCACACCTTCCCATACATGGAGATCAGAAATCCGACCGCCAAGATTGAACATGAAGCGACGACCTCGAAGATTTCTGCCGACCAGTTGTTTTACTGCAGACAGCGCGGCATCTCTGAAGAAGATGCGGTCAACATGATCGTGAACGGATTTTGCAAGGAAGTATTCAAGGAACTGCCGATGGAATTTGCTGTTGAAGCGCAGAATCTCATGAATGTAAGCCTCGAAGGCGCAGTCGGGTAGATCAAAAAATATGAACATGCTTGAAATCAAAAACCTGAAAGCCGGCATCGGCGACACGGAAATCCTCACCGGCGTCAACCTGGAGGTGAAACCCGGAGAGGTGCACGCGATCATGGGTCCGAACGGCTCCGGTAAGAGCACCCTTGCCCAGGTACTCGCCGGACACGAGGACTACGATGTGTACGAGGGCACGGTCGAATTCATGGGCAAAAACCTGCTGGATCTCGCGCCAGAGGAACGCGCTCGAGAAGGCATCTTTCTCGGTTTCCAGTACCCGGTCGAAATCCCCGGTGTCAATAACACCTACCTGCTCAAGGCGGCCGTCAACGCGAAACGCAAACACCAGGGCCTCCCGGAGATGGATGCATTTGATTTTCTAAAGATTGCGCGCGAGACCATGGCAATGCTGGGAATGGACCAGAGCTTCCTGAACCGCGGCGTCAATGAGGGATTCTCGGGTGGTGAGAAGAAGCGCAACGAGATCCTGCAGATGGCGATCCTCGAGCCGAGCCTCGCGATCCTGGATGAGACCGACTCCGGTCTCGACATCGATGCGCTGAAAGCGGTGGCAAACGGCGTCAATGCGATGCGTGACCCGGAACGTTCTATCGTGCTCGTTACCCATTACCAGCGGCTGCTCGACTACGTGGAACCCGATTTCGTGCACGTGTTGTCACAAGGCCGGATCGTCCGCTCGGGGGATAAAGATCTCGCGGTACAGCTCGAGGAAAAAGGGTACGACTGGGTACGGGAGGCAGCCAGCGCATGAGCGCAGATGCCGTGCAACACGAATTGCTCGAAGCTGCGGTGACGGCGCTGCCGCCGGACAAGTTGTCCGCAGTGCGCCGAGCCGCTTTGGCCAGCTTTGCCGCGAACGGTTTTCCGACAACGAAACACGAAGACTGGAAGTACACCAGCCTCTCGGCCGTCGCCGACCTGAGCAATACCTGGTTGCAGGAGAATGCAGCGGCAGGCAAAACGAAACCCGGAGCCGTCGACACAGAACAAACAGAGCAAATCGACGCACACTGGATCGTGATCGAGAATGGCGTTGTGGATCCTCAGTCACTCGGCAAACTGGACCCGTTGGCGAAAAGCGGCATCACGATTTCCAGCCTCGCCGATGGCGTGGACGAAGATTCGATTGCCGTCGACGATCCCATGTCTGCCTTTAACGCTGCGCTCTTGCGGGACGGCCTGCGGCTCACGGTCGCTGCCGGCTGCACGCTCGACAAACCGCTCGGAATCTTGTTGCTCGATGATGGTTCGGTACGGGTTACGCAAACTCGCATACTGATCGATGTCGGTGAAAACGCAAAGCTACGCATCGTCGAGTGCCCGGTATCCGCGGGATCGGCTCAGCAGTTTGCAAATAGCGTCACGCAAGCAGCGCTTGGCACTGGCGCCGAACTGGATTTCGTGCGGATTCAGCAACGGCAGAAAGATCATTTGAGCGTCAACAGGTTCAGTGCGAGCCTCGACAGGGACGCCGTGCTCGACTACAACAATTTCGACTTTGGTGGCGGACTCGCGCGAAACGACATCGTTGCCGACATCGGCGCGACCGGCGCTTTCGTCAATCTGCATGGGCTTTACCTTGCATCGGGTCGACAGCACATCGACAACCACACGAGGGTAGATCACCGCGTCGGGCCAGCGAAGAGCACCGAGGAATACCGCGGCATTTTGAGCGGTCAGGCTCGCTGCGTGTTTAATGGCAAAGCCGTCGTGCATGACGGCGCGGACGGCACGGATGCGGACCAGTCGAACCACAACCTGCTGCTTTCCGACAAAGCGGAAATCGATACCAAACCAGAACTCGAGATTTACGCTGACGATGTCAAGTGCAGTCATGGCGCGACCGTCGGTCAGCTCGACAAATCTGCGCTTTTTTATCTGCGCTCCCGCGGCCTGGATAAGGACGAGGCGACACAGGTACTGACCCGCGCATTCGCGTCTGCGATCTTGAGCAAGCTCGCAATCGAGCAGTGCCACGATTATCTCGCCTCGGCACTGGACAAACATCTCGACGCGCTTATTGAGAAAGACTGAAGATGAGTAAGCAGATCAACAACGTGACCGAACTCGCGGCTTCGAATACCGGTCTCGACAAGTGCCGGCACGATTTTCCTGCACTTGCGCAGTCCATCAATGAACATCCGCTCGTATATCTCGACAGCGCGGCTTCGGCACAGCAGCCACAGTCCGTTATCGACAAGGTCGCGGCGTACCAGCGCCACGATCACGCCAATGTGCACCGCGGCGTCCATACCCTGAGCGTGCGAGCGACCGAGGCCTACGAAGGCGCGCGCGACATGGTGCAAAAATTTATCAACGCCGGAAGCCGCAGTGAAGTGGTCTACACGAGCGGCACCACGGAATCAATCAATCTGGTTGCACAGAGTTTTTGCCGGCCAAAGCTTTCGCCGGGGGACAGAATCCTGATCACCCATCTGGAACACCATTCGAACATTGTGCCGTGGCAGCTCGTTTGTGAGCAGACTGGCGCGGAGCTCGTGGTTGCTCCGATCAACGAGGCCGGTGAAGTCGATATCGAAACCCTGTTCAAGCAACTGGAAAGCGGCGCGAAGATGCTGGCGATCGCGCATGTTTCCAACGCGCTCGGTACGCTGATTCCACTCAGGCAAGTCATTGAAAAGGCCCACAGCTGCAATGTTCCGGTGCTGGTCGACGGCGCGCAGGCAGTGCCGCATATGCCGGTCGATGTGCAGCATCTCGACTGCGACTTCTTCGCCTTTTCCGGTCACAAGATGTTCGGCCCGACTGGCATCGGAGTCCTCTATGGCAAGGAGAAACTGCTGGATGCCATGCCGCCATACAAGGGTGGCGGCGACATGATCCTCGAGGTTCATTTCACGGGCACGACATACAACGACCTGCCTTACAAATTCGAAGCCGGCACGCCGAATATTTCCGGCGCAGTCGGGCTCGGTGCGGCCGTCGACTACTTGCAGGCCGTCGGCATGGACGCGGTATCGTGTTACGAGCACGAACTGCTGCAATACATGACGAAAGAAATCGGGAAAATAGACGGCCTGAGATTAATCGGAACGGCAGCCGACAAAGCCAGCGTGCAATCGTTCTTGCTCGACGATATTCATCCGCACGATATCGGCACGATCCTGGACCACGAAGGCGTGGCAATTCGCACCGGCCACCACTGTGCGATGCCAGTAATGGACTACTACGGCATTTCCGGCACCGCACGCGCATCGCTTGCCTTGTACAACAACCGCGACGATGTTGACCGGCTCGTTTCTGCGTTGGCGACGGCGAAGGAGATCTTCGGAAAATGAATTCACCGATGCATTCGCAGGACGACTTACGCGACCTGTATCGTGAACTTATCCTCGATCACGCAAGGAGTCCGCGCCATTTCGGCAAACTGGAAGGGGCAACACATTCTGCCGAAGGCATCAATCCTCTTTGCGGGGACAAGCTCAAAATGTATTTCTCCATAGATGATGGCGGAACGATCAAGGACGCAAAATTCGAAGGATCGGGATGCGCAATATCCGTCGCATCAGCATCGTTGCTGACGGATACAGTCATCGGAATGACCTCCGATGTCGCCCTCGATTTTTTTGCGGTGCTCGTGGCGCGGCTGTCCGGACGCTCCGATAACGCCGAAATGCCCGCTGCAGACGTCGACCTCGGAAAGTTGACCGCACTCGAGGGCGTCAAGGAATTCCCCTCTCGCGTAAAGTGCGCCACGCTCGCCTGGCATGCGCTGAATTCGGCAATTCACCGCGAAGCCGAACCGGCAACAACGGAGTAATTGATCGCATGTTTGGACACACCCACGAGCCTTTCACGCTGTCGCGCGACGTCGATGCAGTCATTATTCCCGTGGGGGAGATGCTGATTCTGCGGGAAGGTACCACCGGCTTTATCACGCAGGCGCTAGGTGGCAGTTTCACCGTTTACGTCGAGGGGAATCTGTTCCACATCGCCGGCGCGGACGCCGATGCGCTGGGTAAGGAGCCTGTGCCACCGCCGGAGATTCCCGAGAATGCCACCGATGCAGACATCGAGTCGGTGATCTGGGAACAACTGAAGACCTGCTACGACCCGGAGATTCCGATCAACATTGTCGATCTCGGCCTGATCTATCGTTGCGACATCAGGACGCTGCCGAACGGCGAGCGCACTGTCAGCGTGGACATGACGTTGACGGCTCCCGGTTGCGGCATGGGTGAGATCCTCGTGCAGGACGCGCGCGAAAAAATCGCGATCGTCCCGACCGTAGCAGAGGTGACGGTCGACCTGGTTTTCGACCCGCCCTGGAACCAGAGCATGATGTCGGACGAGGCAAGGTTACAGACCGGTTTGATGTAATATTGGTTCGTCCAGGAATCCGGCCCGTTTGTGACGAACTGATGAAAACGCTGACCTTGCTGCGGCATGCGAAATCCAGCTGGAAAAACCCCGGCCTCATCGATCATGACAGACCCCTGAACAAGCGCGGCAAGCGCGATCTGCCTGTCATGGGAGAGCGCATTCAAGCAGCCGGCATCCGCCCGTCCCTGATCCTGAGCAGCACCGCTGTGCGGGCCTGGAGGACCGCTAAGGGGGTCGCGAAAGAGATCTCGTACCCGAAGGAATTCCTGCAGCGCGAGCAGCGCCTGTATCACGCAGGCGTGAACCGGATTCTCGACGTACTTGCGCAGCAGGACGACGCTTTCAACAGCATCATGATCGTTGGTCACAATCCTGGGCTCACCGACTTCGCCAATTATCTTGTACCGGACCTGACGAGAAACATACCAACCTGTGGTTTCGTATCAGTAACTATCGATAGTGAAGACTGGAACCTGAAGGGCGACAAAAAAGTCGAGCTGGCCGCCTATGATTACCCGAAAAAGAAGCGATAACGATAGTCTTTTTCCCCGGCACGGCTGGCAAGCATGACAAGACAGCGCCGGCTGACCTCACGCAGCGGCATCGAATTGCATTTGGTCTGTTCTGCAAACCCCTTACGCTAGTCCGGATTGCCGTTTTCGGTGCGCCGGCCATATTGCCGCAGCTTGCGCTGCGTGCGCTTGTCGGGCCGCCCGCGTGTTCTCGGCATCTGTTGCCGGTCCTGGCGTATCGCATCGATGATCGCCTGGCGCTTTTGTTGCGTCGCACTGTCCTCCACGTAACAAAGTTCAGCTTCGCTCGCCGGTCCTCTTCGCGTTGGCAGTTGCCCCGCTACCAGTCGAAATGGCAACTGTCCGCGCACGATCTCGATGACGTCACCTTCCTGAACCTTGCTGCCGGGTTTCGCCCTCTCGCCATTGATCTTGACGTGCCCGCCGTTCACGGCTGCGGATGCCAGGCCTCGGGTCTTGTAAAAGCGCGTGAACCACAACCATCGATCAATGCGCAGAGAATCGCTGCTCGTGTCTTTCATATTGTGGCTTTCAAAACGATGCGTCCTGATATACTTTGCGGCCTTACGAACCGGAGCGCAATCCCGTGTCCACTGATTTTCTGGAATCGCTCGCAAACCAGACCGAGGCTCTTAAGGCAGAGGGTCTCTTCAAGAAAGAACGCCTCATAACGGGGCCGCAGCAGGCGGCCATACAAGTCCGCGAGGATGGCGAAACCGCAGAAGTCCTGAACCTGTGCGCCAATAATTACCTTGGACTCGCAAATCACCCGCACATCATAGCGGCCGCGCACAAGGCGCTGGACGAATTCGGTTATGGCATGGCCTCGGTACGTTTCATCTGCGGCACGCAGACGATTCACAAGGAACTCGAACGCCGGATCAGTGAATTTCTAGGCACCGAAGACACGATCCTGTATCCATCCTGCTTCGATGCGAACGGCGGCCTGTTCGAGACCATCCTCGGCGAAGACGATGCTGTGATCAGCGATGCCTTGAATCACGCCAGCATCATCGATGGCATCCGCCTCTGCAAAGCGCAGCGCTTCCGCTACGAGAACGACGACATGGAAGACCTCGAAGCGCAGCTGAACGAAGCCGAAGCGTGCAAGGTGAAGCTGATCGTGAGCGACGGCGTGTTCTCGATGGATGGCACGATAGCGAACTTGAACGATATCTGCGATCTCGCCGACCGCTTCGGGGCGTTCACAATGATCGATGACGCCCACGCCACGGGTTTCCTCGGCGCAACCGGTCGCGGCACCCATGAGTACCGCAACGTCATGGGCCGCATAGACATCATTACCGGCACCCTTGGCAAGGCTCTGGGAGGTGCCTCCGGCGGCTTTACCTCCGGGCGCAAGGAGATCGTCGGCTGGCTCCGGCAACGCTCGCGACCTTATCTCTTCTCGAATTCGGTAGCGCCGGCGATTGCTGCAACATCCATCGCCGTGCTGGATCTGATCGAAAGCGATGACAGCCTTCGCGGTACGTTGATGGATAACGCGATTTATTTTCGCTCCGCATTAACTGAACTCGGCTTCGAATTAAAGCCGGGAGAACATCCGATCATTCCGATCATGCTGGGCGATGCAAGACTGGCGTCCGAGATGGCAGACAAACTCCTGGAGCACGGCATCTACGTGATCGGCTTCTCCTTCCCGGTGGTTCCCAAAGGCCAGGCGCGCATACGTACGCAGATGTCGGCGGGACTAACCAGCGAGCACCTCGACCGCGCCATCGAAGCATTCGGCACGGTCGGCCGTGAACTCGGCGTGATTAACTAGCCATGAGGGCGCTCGTCAAGGCAAAGCCGGAACGCGGCATCTGGCTCGAGGACATCGACAAGCCCGAGATCGGACACAACGATGTGCTGATCAGAGTAAAACGAACCGCAATCTGCGGCACCGATATTCATATCTATCAATGGGATGACTGGGCCAGGGAAACGATCCCGGTACCGATGGCTATCGGCCATGAATTCAGCGGCGAGATCATCGAGTGTGGCATAGAAGTCAAGGGCTTCAACATCGGAGACAGGGTTTCCGCCGAAGGGCACATTACCTGCGGCGTGTGCCGCAACTGCCGTGCCGGCAGACGCCATCTCTGCATGAACTCAGTCGGTGTCGGCGTCAACCGTGCCGGCGCATTCGCCGATTACATCTGCGTTCCTGCATTCAATGTGTTCAAGTTACCGGACATCATCAGCGACGAGATGGCATCCATCCTCGATCCCTTCGGCAATGCGACGCACACCGCCTTGTCCTTCGACCTGGTCGGCGAGGACGTGCTGATCACCGGCGCCGGGCCGATCGGCATCATGGCAGTGGCGATCGCCAGGTTTGCCGGCGCCCGGTACGTCGTCATTACAGACATTAACGATTACCGCCTGGAGCTCGCGCGCAAAATGGGCGCCACGGTCACTCTCAATGTGACCAAAGGATCACTGGACAAGGTCATGGAAGATCTCGGCATGGAAGAAGGCTTCGACGTCGGCATGGAGATGTCGGGTAACCCATCCGCCTTCCAGGACATGCTGCGCACGATGCACCACGGCGGCAACATCGCCATTCTCGGTATCCCGCCGGAGGACTTTGCCATCGATTGGAACCAGGTGATATTCAAAGGACTGTTCCTGAAAGGCATCTACGGCCGCGAGATGTTCGAAACCTGGTACAAGATGTCGAGCATGCTGAAAAGCGGGCTCAACATCGAGCCAATCATCACGCACTGCTTCCCGCTCGAAGACTACGCAGAAGCATTCCGCTTGATGGAGTCCGGCCAATCCGGAAAGATCATTCTCAACTGGGATTAGTCCGCCAAAGATTGCGTCGACACTTAACGAGAGGGACGCCCCACCGGCATGATGCTCAAGGGCTGCTGCTCGGCATCGAGCCGCAGCAGCTCTTTTACCGAGTTATCTGTAAAGGCTCCTATCGTCACCGTGCCCAATCCGAGGGCTTCGGCCTGCAAGTACACGTTCTGCATCGCATGGCCAGTTTCCATGTGCACGTAGCGCTTTCCCCGAGAGCCGTACTTGGTCGTTGTCTTCTCATAAACAGCCGAGAATACCAGCGCAAGTGCGCCCTCACGTACCCATTCCTGGTCGAGAGCTGCCCTGGACAACTTCTTGCGTAAATCACCCTTGGTTAGCGAATGCAAGGCATGCTTTCGTGGATCGTAGCGGTAGACACCTGCCTCCAGGCCATCGACCCTACCGGCAACGAGATACACGTCCAGTGGATAGAGTGCCCCTGCCGAGGGCGCGGTTCGAAGCCGGTGGGAACTGGTACCCTGCGCGGCCCAAAGGAGCTGCGATACCTCGTCCAGCCGTAACGCCGCTGCTCGAAAGCTCCTGACCGATCGCCTCGATTTCAGCGCCTCCTCTACCGAAACGTTTCCTGCCACCTGTGGTTGCGGCAGCTCGATGAGATCCCCCGACTGGGCGAGTGCACGCGGTGATTTGAAGAACGCCAGGCTCGAGAGCAGAACCAGCAGCATGGGGATTAGATGCCCGGATCGTTGCCTCATTGTCATTGCCCGCCTCCAGCGGCGATATCGCCGTCCCTTGAAGGTTGTCACCAAGATTGGGGCCAGAAGTGCTTTCGACAAGGGCTGTCGTAGTACCGCGTAACAGGATTACGGGGCCGAAGTTGGCTGCCCCGAGAATCGGCAGGCAGGCGTGTGGCCAATCGGGGGCTATCGGCTAAGGGCGTTATTCGAATACGCAGAAGCAGTGTGCATAGACACCTTTCGGATCATTCATGCGCAACAGAGGCGAGATTGTCTCTTCCAGGATATCGGCCACTTGTCTGAGGGATGAATGCGTCTTTGCAAGACCGCCCGGGTCGAAACCCAGCCATTTCGCGCCGCCGAGCAGATCGAGGATCAGCCGTTCGCCGGAGCTCAGCTCCTTCTCGAAATATTTCTTGCCGTATTCGCCTTCCTCGAGCTCCGCCAGCTCTGCCGCCGCCGCAATAGCGGCATTCAAGTCGCCGATCTCGTCGATCAGGCCATTTTCGATTGCGTCACCGCCGGTCCACACCTGGCCTTGCGCGATCGTGTCAACATCCGGTTTTTCGATGCCGCGGTGCATGGCGACTTTGCTGATGAAGTCGTCATAACCTTTATTGATAAGCAGCTGGATCATCGTCTTGGTTTCGTCAGACATCTCGCGATCGGGCCGCAACTCACCGGCCCAGAACGTCGAGCCGACACCGTCCGTCGATATGCCGATTGCGTCGAGCGAGCGTTGAAATGTCGGGAACATGGCGAATATGCCGATCGAACCGGTAATCGTGTATTGCGACGCGAAAATACGGTCCGCCGCCATTGATATCCAGTAGCCGCCGGAGGCGGCGACGCTACTCATGGATGCAACCACCGGTTTCCCGGCTTCCTTTAATGATTCGATTTCGTTGCGGATTACTTCGGAAGCAAATGCGCTGCCGCCAGGACTGTCCACTCGAAAGACTACCGCCTTCACGGAGTCATCATGGCGCGCCCTGCGAAGCAGGTTGGCTGTCGAATCGCCACCGATCGTTCCCGGCGGCTGCGAACCATTCAGGATCTCGCCGGACGCAACGATCACGGCGACGTTTTGCTCGGCGGTGGTATCGCCCTTCAGGAGACGCATCTGATCGAGGTAATCGTCGAGATTGGCCGCAGGAAAACTGCCGTCTTCCTCTGCTTCGGTGCCGGATGCCTCTATGATGCGCGCGCGCAATTGCTCGCGCGTCAGTAATCCGTCGACGAAACCGAAGTCAAGTGCCATTTGCGCGAGATCGCCGTTCAGGGCCCCGGTATATTCGACCAGGTTGTTCAGCATGTCGTCGATCGTGCCGTCTTCGAGCTCCCGGGCCGTCACTATGTCTCCCTTGTACAGACCCCACAGCTGGTTGAGCAGGCTCATCAGCGACTCCCGTTCCTCGTCGGACATGTTGTCGCGGATAAAGGGCTCCGGCGCCGACTTGTGCGTGCCGACCCTGAAGACGTTCCAGTCTATCCGAAGAGTATCCAGTAACCTCTTGTAATAATTGAGATAAACACCGAAGCCGCGCAACACGAACAGCCCGTCGGGATGCAGGTAGATCTCGTCGGCCCGGGACGCCAGGTAATACGTGCCCTGTACGTAGTAGTCGGCGCTTGCAATGACCGGTTTGCCGCTCTCGCGAAAATCCTCTATCGCACGCGCTATACGCTGCAGCTTGCTCAGTCCACCGCCGCGAATCGCAGACAGGTCGAGCACGACTGCGGTAATGCGGTTGTCGGATTTCGCGTATTCGAGCCCGTCGATCAGATCCTGCACCAGCGTTTGCGGTTTCTCCTCGCCCATCAACTGCTGCATCGCGCGGTCGAAGGGATCGCCGGCCAACTGGTCGACGAGATTGCCGACGGGCCGAATCACCAGTGCTGCTTTCGCCGGCATCGTCGGCGCTTGAGCCGAGAGCGCGCTGATCACAATCGAGAAAATAAAGAGCAATATGATCAGGTGCAGTACCTTGCGCACCCCGTCGATACCCGACCACAGCCTGGAAAAGATTCTGGTAAATGACCAGTTATCACTCATTTCGAAATGCCTTGTGTATATCGCCGCTGATCAGGGCTGGTTCGTTAAGAAAATTACTGTTCGGGTTCCAGCTCTTCGAACAGTAATGCTACACCCTCATCCATCGGCCGGGTGTAACTAATTCGGTAAATAACGCCATTTTGATCATCGCTCAGAAGCAGCGAGCCGTCGCCGATGACCAGCAGGTCCACGGGTCGACCCGACACTTCTTCGTTTTGCAGCCAGCCCTCCGCAAATACTTCGTAGCCGACGGCCTTCCCACCTTCCATGCGCACGAGCGTTACCCGATAGCCGATTTTTTGCGAACGGTTCCATGAGCCGTGTTCGGCGAGGAATGCCTGCCCGCGGTACTCGTGCGGAAACATGGTTCCGTCGTAGAACCGCACGCCGAGCGCCGCAACGTGCGGCCCGAGCTTCTGTGCCGGCGGTTCGAACTCTGCACAATCACGCTGCTCCCCGAATTCAGGATCCTTGATGTCACCGCCGTGACAATAGGGGAATCCAAAGTGCTGCCCGTCCCGCGTCAGGTGATTGAGTTCTCCCGGCGGCATATCGTCGCCGAGCATGTCGCGGCCGTTGTCGGTAAACCAGAGATCGCCGGTCTCTGGATGCCAGGTAAAGCCGACCGAATTGCGCACCCCGCGGGCGACGATTTCCTGCTTCGTGCCGTCGGGGTTCATGCGGCTGATATTTGCAAAACCCTCTCTGAAACAGACATTACAGGGCGCCCCGAGCGCTATGTAGAGTTTGCCATCCGGCCCGAAATCGATATACCGCCAGCCGTGATGGCGCTCTGTCGGCAGCGTGTCGATGACGAGTTCGGGCTCCGGCACCTCGGGCAGAGTCGTTTCGATATCCGGGTAGCGCGTAATACGGTGGTTCTCGGCAACATAGAGGTCACCCTGGTGAAACGCGACACCGTTCGGCATCGACAGATTCCTGGCAAGTGTAATGACCGTCGGGCTCGCGTTGTCCCGCGGGATCAGGGCATAGACACGCCCATCACTTCGCGTCGCCGCAAACACCGTGCCCTCTGCCCCGAGTGCCAGCGAGCGGGCGTTCGGCACCTGGTCCGACCAAATCTCGATCGAGAAGCCGGCAGGAAGCTTGATCTCGGAAAGATCCAGTTCGGATTGTGCTGACGCGCCGAGACTGGCAAGCAGCCCGGTAACGATGAGAAATAGAGCTTTAGTCCTGGTCACTTCAAATCCCTCGCAATATCAATGCGTGCTGGAATTCCTGTCGTCAATCCGGCACCAGCAGTAACGACAAATCAGGCCAATACATAATGATCAACACCGACACTGCCAGAATTACCAGGAATGGGAAAGTCGCCGCGTACACATTCATAATCGGTCTGTCGAAACGGTAACTCGCGATGAACAGGTTCAGGCCAACCGGCGGCGTAAGGTAACCGAGCTGCATGGCAGCCAGGAACACAATGCCGAGGTGAAACTCATTGACGCCGTATTGCATCGCGATCGGCAGAATCAGGGGGACGACCAGGACGATCGCCGAGAAAATGTCGAGTATCGCGCCAAGGATCAGCAGGAACACAAAGAGCAGGATCAGGAAGTTGGCCTGGGTAGAAACGAATTCCGTGATAAAAGCCAGTAACTGCTGCGGCACACCCGCGTCGATCATGTAATTCGTCGATGCCAGTGACATGCCGAGAATAATAAGTATGCCGCCGACGAGCAGCATCGATTCGCGCATTACCCGGGGAAGGTCCTTGAACGTAATTTCCCGCAGTACCACGACCTCGGCCAGGAATACGTACAAGGCCGTCACCGCCGCCGCTTCCGATACCGCAAAGAAACCCGAGTAAATGCCGCCAAGCACGACGATCGGCAACGGCAACTCCCATTTTGCGGCGTTGAGTGCGGATGCGAGTTCCTTCCAGGAGAACGGTGCGAGTTCTTTCGCGGTGTTGCGACCGACCCACAGGCTATAGCCTGACAACAGCACGAGCATGAGCAGGCCCGGCAGTATCCCGGCGCGGAACAGGTTATCGATAGAGATCTCTGCGACGACGCCATACAGAATGAGTGGCAACGATGGTGCAAACAGCAGGCCGAGACTCCCCGAAGTCGTGACCAGACCAAGATTGAAATTATCCGGATAGCCATCCTGCTTCAGCGCCGGATAGAGAATTGCGCCCAGCGCAATGATCGTGACCCCGGAAGCACCCGTGAACGCGGTAAACAGCGCGCAGGTCGCAAGCGAAACCATCGCCAGCCCACCGGGCATCCAACCGAGCAGCGCATCGGTAAGCCGCACGAGGCGTTGCGGAGCATTCGACTCACTCAGCAGATAACCCGCGAATGTGAACAGCGGTATCGCAGAAAGCATCGGCATGCCGGCGATGCCCAGCACTTCGATCGCGATCGCCATCAGGTCGATGCCTTCCTTCTGATACCCGAGCATGGCGCTGGCCGCAATTACAGTGAAAAGTGGAGCGCCGAAAATCACCAGCAGGATCAGCGCTATGCTCAACAGCATCATTTCGGCGCTCCCGCACCAGCCTCCGGCCGCAATATGCGCATCAGGTCGCTGCCGGACATCAGCAGAAAGCGGTAACACATCAGGACGAATGCCAGCGGGAGCAGCCCGTAGGCGATCCATGCCGGCACGTCGATAAGAACGGTGTCCTCGAACTCGATCGTCAGCTGCAGATATCGCCAGGATTGCCAGGCAAGGATGCCGCACATGGTCGCTGCAAAAATATCTACGATTACTCTTGGAAAACGTGCGTATTTTTCAGGGACAAAATGCGACACGATGTCGATGCGCAGATGCCGGTCACTACGACTCGCGGCGATCGAGGCAACGAGCGTAATCCAGAGCACGAGGAGCTTGACCAGTTCGTCTGCCCAGACGAAGCCGATGCTGAAAAACATGCGCATGACGATCTGGCCAACGGCAAGCAGCATGAGCGCTCCCAGGAGGATGACCAGCGCCGCGTTTTCGGCGGCGGTGCCCCAGCGTTCGAGGCGTTCTACAAGCCCCCTGGGTTCCGACAAGGTCAGTTCCCGCTTACGCCAGCGTCTTCTTGCAGGCTTCCGTCGCGGTAATCACTGATGTGACCCTGCATGACTTCGTACAGCGAGAGAGGAAGAATGCCTTTTTCTGCCATCGCAAGGTTGGTGTCGGCTATGTTCGCCAGTAATTGGTCAAGCTCGCCTTCGTCGGGGTCCACCTTGTTAATGCCGATTTCGACCAACGCCTCGGCTGCATCAAGCGAATCGATAGACGATTGCGCGTCCATTCGTGCATAAGTTTCGCTGAGCACTTCGGTCAAGACTGTCCGGTCTTCCGCAGACAACCTGTCTATCGTGCGCTTATCGATCGCGAGGAACGACATCGCATATAAAAGCGGCATATCAGTGAAATACTTGACGCGCGTATGCCATTGCAATGCGATCGCCACTTCCGGCGGGATTGCAGCCAGATCAAGCAGACCGGTCTGCAGACCTGTCAGCACGTCGGTCACGGGCAAGGATACCGGTGACATGTTTACTGATTTCAATGCCTCGAAAGTAATCAGATCGCCTTCCGGCAGCCAGACCTTCTTGCCGCGCAGGTCTGCCTGACTGCGCACCGGTTCATTGGAAAGGATCATCGCAAACGATCCCACGAAACCGAAGGTCACGTAGTTGAGTTCTTCAAAGCCGGCTGCCATGTCCGCATCCATTTGTTTACGGACATAGCGCATTTCTTCCCAGGATTCGAAAACGAATGGCAGGCCGTACAAATTGATATCGACGTAGGATTTTATGAAATCGGTGGGTGAAAACACGCCGCCATGCAACTGACCAATCTTGATCTTTTGCATGACTTTCGGCGATGCGCCCTGCACTCCGCCGCCATAGAATTTCAGATTTACCCGGCCGGCCGTGCGTTCCTTGATCGCCTTCCCGGCCTCCCGCATCTGCACCATCCAGTCCGACTGATTCGGCGCGATCGTGGCGATCTTGATGTCGACGGCATGGGCGGGCGAAATTCCGCCGATGAGCGCGCCAAGCGCCAACACCACTGAATACTTGAGTTTTTGCATCTTCATACTCCGATGAGACTGCTTAACGACGCCGTCGTTCAAAAGTAATCATCAGCACTT
>JBFFKF010000016.1:0-35941 GCA_041555515.1 Woeseiaceae bacterium | reverse complement strand
TTCAAGGCGCAATGCGCTAACCTCGTCAGGTTATGGCGACCAAAGCTGCAAAGAAAGCCGTGGCCGCGGCTGCAAGCCTGACGATCGATGACTACGTCGAGCTCATCGACAAGGCCAGCGTCTATGACGTCGCCGAAATAACGCCCCTGGAGTTCGCTGGCAATCTGTCCGCACGGCTCGGCAACCATATCCTGATGAAACGCGAGGATCTGCAGCCGGTTTTTTCTTTCAAACTGCGCGGTGCTTACAACAAGCTCGCCAATCTGCCGCAGGAAGCGCTCGATGCCGGCGTGATCTGTAGCTCCGCCGGTAATCATGCGCAGGGAGTGGCGCTGGCCGCAAACAAGAAAAACAGCCGCGCCGTTATCGTCATGCCGATTACGACCCCTACGATCAAGGTCGATGCAGTGCGGGCGCTCGGTGGCGAGGTCATCCTGCATGGCGATACCTACGATGATGCATATGCGCGCGCCAGGGAGCTCGAAAAAGAACAGGGATTGACATTCATTCACCCATTCAATGATCCCGCGGTCATCGCCGGGCAGGGAACGATCGGTCGGGAACTGCTCGATCAGCTCGAAGAGGAAGTTGCGGCTGTTTTCGTGCCAATCGGCGGCGGCGGCCTGATTGCCGGGATTGCAGCCTACGTAAAAGGCAAAAAGCCGGATATAAAAATCATCGGCGTCGAGCCCGACGATTCCGCGGCAATGAAGGAATCGCTCGAAGCGGGCGAACTCGTTACGCTGGATCACGTCGGCATATTCGCTGATGGCGTCGCGGTGCGGCGCGTGGGCGACGAGACTTTCCGTTTGTGCCGGGAACTGCTCGACGAGGTCGTAACCGTCGATACCGATCAGATTTGCGCCGGCATTCGCGACATCTTCGAGGATACCCGCTCGATCGTGGAGCCCGCCGGCGCACTTGCCGTCGCCGGTGCAAAGAAATATATCGCGGAACACAAGATCGAGAAGCAGTCGTTTGTCGTGATCAACTGTGGCGCGAACGTCAATTTCGATCGCCTGCGGCACATCGCCGAACGGGCAGCGGTCGGCGAACAACGCGAGATGTTGATCGGCGTCGAAATCCCGGAAGAGCCCGGCAGTTTCCGCAAATTCTGCGAGGCCGTTGGCCGGCGCAGCATTACCGAGTTCAATTACCGGTACAGCGATTCGAAAAAGGCACACATTTTCGTTGGCGTGGAACTGCGCCGTGGCGCCGAGGAGCACGCCGAACTGGTGGACAATCTAAAGCGGCTCGGCTTTCCGCTCGTCGATCTTAGCGACAACGAGATGGCGATACTGCATGTGCGCCATATGGTCGGCGGAACTCCGGCGAACATCGAAAACGAAAGGATTTTTCGCTTTGAATTTCCCGAACGTCCGGGCGCGCTCCTGGATTTCCTCGATGCAATCGGGACCAACTGGAATATCAGCCTGTTTCACTATCGGAATCACGGTTCGGATTACGGCCGCATACTCGCGGGGATCCAGGTTCCCGATGAGGAATCAGAGGAACTGCAGGCGCATCTCGATGATCTCGGCTACTCGTACAGCGAGGAAAGCGACAATCCCGCGTACGCGATGTTTCTCGCGTAGCTCGCTTATTCGCGGTAAGAACTGTCTTTTCGATCGAGTTTGCGTAACAACGCGGGCCATGCGAGTTCCCCACCCATGCCCTTTGTTACTAGCTCTACCTGTGCCTTGATGCCGTCGACGATCGCTGCATTGACGTGAATCAGGTCGGCGCCACCCGCTTGCGCCGCAATTTGTGTCTGACATGCGGTTTCGAGCGCGTACATATAAAGAAAGGCATCCGGGATCGTTTCACCAACGGTCAGCAGGCCGTGGTTTCTGAGGATCAGGAAATCGTTACTGCCCAGGTCGGCTACGAGTCGGGGTTTCTCGTCTTCGTTGAGCGCTATGCCCTCGTAGTCGTGATAGCTCAATGACGTGAGCGGAACCAGCGCTATCTGCGAGATCGGCAAAAGACCCCCGGCCTGCGCGGAGACGGCCACGCCCGCCTTCGTGTGCGTGTGCAGGACGCATCCCGCATCCTTGCGGGCGGCGTGTACGGCGCTGTGAATCGTAAAACCGGCCGGATTAATAAAATAAGGGGTATCGAGGACGATCTCGCCGTCGAGGTTGACCTTGACGAGGCTGCTCGCAGTCATTTCCTCGAACAGCAGGCCGTAGGCATTGATCAGGAAGTGCTCGTCGGGTCCCGGGACCCTGGCCGATATGTGCGTGAAAATCAGGTCGTCCCAGCCGAACATCGCTATCAGCCGATAACATGCCGCCAGGTTGACCCGGGTTTGCCACTCCTCTTCCGCTACCTGGTCCCTTACGGACAGCGTCTCTGCTGCAGTACTCATTGCTATAGCTCCGGATTCTTGTTTTTGCAGGATTATACGTCAGCCCAACAAGTTACGGCTCAAATCCATTCAAGGATATATACGAGTGATTCATTCCCTCTTGTTCGCAACCATTCCGGCTCCTGGAGCATCCAAGTAATAAGTCAGGACGAGGATATGTAACGAATTCTGGTCCGAGTGCATCTCGGCCAGGGTGGCAACGAGACAAGCGAATCTCCCAATGGTTTTGTTTCGTTCTTTTGCAACGGTGGCTTCGGCCACCGTTTTTTTTGCGGCCTCGCTTAGCTACGCGTAGCCGTGGGACCACGTATGAATATGGCTGATCTTGTCGCGCTGCGAGAGCCGGTAAAAATGACGCAGCTCCTGCAATCCCTTGTTACTGTCTCGCGCGAGGCGTTCGCGTAGACCGTGGCAGAAGCGGGAGGCATAACTGTTCGCCAATGCGTATCGCTCTTGCTGGTCCTTACTCAGGCCAGGATTGAATCGCACCTCGTCGAATAGCCAGCCATGCAGCCTCACGGCAAGCTCCCCTTCTTCCTGGTTTAATGCCATCAGGAACGTGCTGACAAACTTGTCTACCTCACCCTGCATCTCGAGCTCCAGCAGCGAGACGCTGCGATTCTTGCGCGCGCGCCACACTATGTAATTGAAGTGGCTGATACCCTCGAGCACTGTCCAGAGGTCATTCAGCTGATCTGCCTGCAATTCCTGCAAGGGATTCGCGTCTTTGAGGCGCGACAACATTGCATTGTCCAGGAACACGCTGAGTGCAAGCCCGTCCTCGTCCTGCCGCAATAGCACGGTTTCTTCGGTCTCCGGAATCAGCGATTCCTGACCCAGTATCCTGGCGACAGTCGGATCCGTAATCAGGAAGTCGTTGACGTCATAACCTGGATCGACCCTGTATATATTCGTCAGGTGTTCCTGCAGTTGTGAGAGCATCAGTGGTGATCACTACTCGAGGATTGCGGTATCGGAATGACGCCGTTCTGTCGCAGCAGCTCTGCCGCACGCTTGCTGCCGGTGCGCAGCCAGACTTCGTAGGTTCGCAACACATCAATATCGGACGATTGCCGTGCGCCGTCGCGCACTTCGTTCAGTACGTCTACAAGAATCTGAAACTTTCTCGCGAGCTCCCTGTACACCGCAGCGAGCGCTTTGCCACGGGATGTGCCACGTATTTCCTCGGACAGGGAGCCGTACGCATTGCCGCCCATGTAGATGTAATAATCGAGATCGACGAGCTTGTGAGCAAGACTGTCAGCAAAGAATCCTGCAATAAAAAGAGCGACATCCCCAATGCGTTGCAGCGAAAAGGTCCTTTCTGTGGGCGTCCTCGCGTCTACGGCATCCGCCATCATCAGCGCTAATGGTTTGATGCCATAAGAATCACCATGATCTTCGTACAGACTTTCCGAGCGGGAAAAGAGTGTAAGCAGGTTGACGACGTAATGAGCAGCGTGAGGATCTACGCTAACGCCCTGATGTTCAATTGCAGCATCAATCGATTCACGAAAGTAGTCGCGAAGATTGTGGACCGCTACGACCCGGTCGCTTGCAGAATGACAACTCATACACACGTCTCCTGCATGCAAAAGACACCTCACATATATATTAATTAGTGTGGCTTCATTGTGACAAGGTTCACGATAAACATGTGAACTTTTTCCTTGAATGTAAATATGTGACGCTTGACAAGCGCAAGCTTGCGTAATATCAATCCCTGTTCAGCCGTATTTACAGGCTTCGGCTCTGCTAAACTCCGTATGGCGACAATAACAAGGAGAGCAGGATGAACCTTGCCGAAGCACTGGCCGGCGTACACTGGCCAGCCGTCGTCGTAGCCACTTTAATTGCCTTCGCTCTGGGGGGACTCTGGTATTCGAAACCGGTGTTTGGCGGTATATGGCTGGAGGAAGTCGGTCTCACGGAAGACGCCGTCAATAGCGCCAACATGCCGATGACATTCGGCGGAACATTTTTCTTGCAGTTTGTTGCCATCACCGGATTGTCCGTGTTGCTTGGCCCGGACAGTTCCTGGCTGACAGGACTTCAAAGTGGCTTGATGATAGGCATCTTCTGGATAGCAACCGCTTACGGCATAACCTATTTGTTTGAGCAGCGGTCGATACGGCTGTTCATGATCAATGCCGGTTACAACGTCATCCTTTTCGCCGTTTGCGGTATCGTGCTCGGCGCCTGGCAATAATACGAGAACAGTTACATCGGAACGCATTCTCGATGAAAGCGAATTTCAAAGGCAGCGTTTGCATTGCGCGATGTGCCCCGAAAATTCGCAGTAACATCTGTCGCACCTGAACGCCACGGTCGACTGCTAATTACCACATTTCCCGCAAGCGGCTGGCAACGTCCAGCCTTTTGTTCGTTCTCGGGCCAAGCCCGTTCAGTCGCGATTCGCTACGGCCATGGAACCGAGCTTCCATCGTATGCAGCAGATTGTCCGTCATGAAGCGGCTCCGCGCACCGTACACGTGCTTGTCGCCGTCGCGCCGTTGCTGGGTCACGTGATAACGCAATGGCGCTATCAGCTGCAGTGATTGTTTGGCCCGTGTCATCGCAACGTATAACAGTCGCCGCTCTTCCTCGATCAAGGCGGAATTCCCGGTAGAAAATTCCGAAGGAAAATTCCCGTCCGAGACATTGAGGACGAATACCGCATCCCATTCCTGTCCCTTGGACGAATGCACTGTCGACAGAATGAGGTAGTCCTCGTCGAGGTACGGATCGCCGGCCCGGTCCCCCGCGGCGCTCGGCGGGTCGAGAGTCAGCTCGGTGAGGAACCGCTCGCGGGTCGGATAACGGCCGGATATTTGCTCCAGCTGTTCGAGATCCGCCTCTCGCGTCTCGAGACCGTCGTAAAGCCGTTCGAGATGCGGCTGGTACCAGCGGCGAGCTTCATTCAGTTGCGATTGCCAGGCGCTGTCGCCCGCTTCGGCCGACGATAGCGACGTCATCAATTTGCAGAACAGAGGCCAGTCCGTGCGCGTCGCAGAAGGCGGCGCAAACCGGGCAAGTGAAGAAAAAGAATGGCTGTTGGCTGAAAGAAACTCGAAGCAGCGCGCGGCATGGGATGGCCCCATTCCGGGCAACAGTTTGAGCACGCGGAAAGCTGCGAGCTGGTTCTTCGGATTCTCTGCCCACTTGAGTATCGATAACAGGTCCTTGACGTGCGCAGCCTCGAGAAACTTGAGCCCGCCGTACTTCACATAGGGGATGTTGCGACGTACCAGCTCGAGTTCCAGGCGATCGCTGTGATGCGCACCGCGAAAAAGCACGGCCTGGTCTTTCAGCTGCATGCCCTGCTCGCGATTGGCAAGTATTGCCTCGACGACATGTTCGGCTTCGGCGTCACCGTCTTCGACCGTTACATACGCCGGTTTGCCGCCGCCCGTGCGTTTTGCAAACAGGTTCTTCTTGTATTGCCGCTCGGCCTCCGCGATAAGGCGATTGGCGGTATCGAGTATCGGCTGCGTAGACCTGTAATTTTCTTCGAGGCTCACGATCCTGGCCGGCGGCAGGTACTGATCCGGAAAATTCAGAATGTTCTCGATTTCCGCGGCACGAAACGAATAGATCGATTGTGCGTCGTCACCGACGACCGTCACACCGTTTCCGTCCGGCTTGATCGCATACAGGATGTCGGCCTGCAGCAGGTTCGTATCCTGGTACTCGTCGACCAGAACATGATCGAACCAGGAGCCGATTTCGGCCGCGAGTTCCTGGTCGCCGACCAGGTGGTACCAGTAGAGCAACAGGTCGTCGTAATCGAGGTTCTGCGTTTCCTGCTTGTGTTCGACGTAATGGCGAAACAGCGTGCGCAATTCCTGCTCCCAGTCGGCACACCACGGATAGGTTTCATCCAGGGATTCGCGCAGCGGCTTGCGCGTGTTGACGCAGCGTGAATAGATCGCGAGGCAGGTGTCTTTCTTGGGGAATCGCCGCGCCTTGCGCGACAGGCCCAGTTCGTGACGGGTGACATCCATCAGGTCGGCCGCGTCTCCGCGGTCGAGCACGGAGAATCCCGGATCGAGTCCCAGGTTATGCGCGTAACGTCGTAACAGTCGATTGGCAACGGAGTGAAAGGTGCCCGACCATGGCAGGATCCCCAGTGCCTTATTCGGCCGGCTGTTGCCGGACAAGGCCTGGCCAACGATGGACTCCACCCGCCGCGTCATCTCCTGTGCCGCGCGGCGAGTAAAGGTCAGCAACAGGATGCGCTCCGGGCTGATGCCCTGGATGATCAGGTGGGCGACGCGATGCGCCAGCGTCATTGTCTTGCCGGTCCCGGCACCGGCGATCACGAGTAACGGTCCCGCCCTGAAAGGGGCATCGGGCATCTTGTGTCCGAACGACGCGGCCTGCCGCTGCGCGGGGTTCAGGAACTCCAGGTAGTCCGTCTGTAGCTCGGCCGCAGATACCATAACTGTACTTTTATACAGTACTGGATATTTTTACACAACTGGGCTTACCCGGCCGAGGAAGGCTTCCACCACGGCAGCGAGCGCGCCCGGCTGCTCGAAGTGCACCATGTGGCCCGCATCCAGGATCTCCACCGATTCTGCCCCCGCAAAGCTGTCGATCTCCTTCGGTCCCGCGTGCTCCCTGGCCCTGGAGTAAAAATCGCTCTCCGCCCCTTTCACGACGAGCACCGGCGCCTCGATTCTCTCCCAGCAGGCCCGGGCTTCGGCGCGCCGGTACTGCACCGCATTGGGCAGCCGGTGCGCGGGATCCGCGCGCAATGTCACCGTGCCATCGGCGAGCTGCTCTGCCCACAGGCTGGCGACAAACAGGGCCCGCTCCTCACTCATGCGGGGGCTGCGTTTGCGGATCCGTTGCGCGAGCTCGCCGAAGTCGCGGTAGGTGGTGTATGGCTCCATAGCGCGGCTTTGTTCTATCCAGCGGCGGTAATGTGCAGGCGCGTTTCCCGGATCACTCTCGGGCAGGCCGAAGCCTTCGATGTTGATGAACGCGGCGACCCGCTCGGGCATGATGCCCGCATAAAGCCCGCCGACATTTGCACCCATGCTGTGCCCGACCAGCCGCGCCGGCTGTTGCGGGCTGTAGATGCGGAGCAATGCATCGAGGTCTGCGATGTAGTCCGGAAACCAGTAGCCCTCCGCCCGGCATCGGGATTCGCCGAAGCCCCGCCAGTCCGGCGCGATGACGAACCAGTCTCCCTTGAGCTCGTCAACCAGGAACTGGAACGAGGATCCGCTATCGTTCCAGCCGTGCAACAGGACCAGCAATGGCTGGTCCACGTCTCCCCACTCGCTGACGCGGTAGCCGACTCCCCGCACCTCGTGACTCGCCGGACGTGGTTTGACGCGAGGACTGTACATCTGGTCGAAGTTTTTCAAAGAGAACGGACCTTTGGCTTAGTGCCAATCTGTCGTGTATAAATTCACCAGTACCTTTCTCGGCATTCTCATTCAGGAAACCTTCGCAGTACAGGCCAAAGCGATTAATGACATTCGAAATCGCACTCGTTCTAAGCATACTGGCCATCTCGTTGATCCTGTTTGTCAGCGAAGTGATCCGCATGGATCTCGTCGCCCTGCTCGTTTTGTGCGCACTGGCGGTCTCCGGACTGGTCTCGACGACGGACGCGTTCGCCGGTTTTTCGAATAGCGCGGTCATAACCGTCTGGGCGATGTTTATCCTGAGCGAGGGCCTGACCCGAACCGGCATCGCCGACATTATCGGACGCCAGCTCATTCGCCTGGCCGGCAGGCGCGAAGTCGCGATGATTATTGTCATCATGATCGTCGCCGCGGTCCTTTCTGCGTTCATGAACAACATCGGTGTCGCGGCCCTGATGTTGCCGGTGGTCATCGATGTCGCACGGCGCACGAGAATCTCACCGTCACGCCTGTTGCTGCCGCTCGCCTATGCAACCCTGCTCGGCGGTCTCATGACACTGATCGGCACGCCGCCCAACCTGCTGGTCAGCGAGGTGATGGCGCGGAATGGATTCGAGCCATTCGCGCTGTTCGATTTCACGCCGCTCGGCGGATCCTTGTTGATCGTCGGCGTAATATTCGTCGCCCTGGTCGGTCGCCTGTGGTTGCCAAAGATCGATGCCGAGCGGGACAGGCATCAGAGCCAGCGCAGCCTGCGTGCACGTTACAAATTGCAGGAACAGACATTCATGCTGCGGGTGCCGATGGATTCGATCCTGGTCGGCAAAACCCTCGCCGATAGCCGTATCGGATCCTCCACGGGCCTCATCATTCTTGCCCTGGTCAGATTCGGGCGCAGCGAGGCGCTGCCGAGCCGGCAAACCTTGCTGCACGGCGGCGACCGCATCCTGGTCAAGGGCCGTATCGACCAGTTTCGCGAGCTGCAACGCTGGAGTGACCTGGTCATCGAACGCGAGGCGCCGGTGTTGAAGTCGATGGTCGCGGCGAAAGTCGCCTACGCGGAAGTCGAGCTTGCCGAAGGATCGCCAATGGTTTCGGAGCTGGTGCGTCACGCGGCATTCCGCAGCCGGTTCAATGTCAGCGTTGTCGGCGTTTGGAGAAGGAACGCCTATCGCCTGACGAATCTCGCCTACGTGCCGCTGCGTGCAGGCGATCGCATTCTTGTACAGGGCGAGAACGAGGCGATCGCCGAACTCGAAAAGTTTGCCGACTTTTCCAACGTGCAACTGCTGACGGACGAGGAGTTGAGCGAGGACTATAACGCCGACGAGCGATTGTTCGTCGTGCGATTGCCGAAATACAGCGACCTCGCGGAAGCAACGCTCGAGAAAAGCCGCCTCGCCGATGTTTTCGACTTCCGCGTGGTCGCGATATTTCGTGACGGCACGCTGACCGTCATGCCGCACGGTGACGAAGTGCTGGTCGGCGGCGACCTGTTACTGATCGAAGGGCAGCACGAAGACCTCGACGTGTTGCGTGGACTACAGGAACTGGATGTCGACACCAAGGTATCGCCGCACCTGGGCGCCCTCGAATCCGAACGCCTGACGATGATGGACGCGACGCTGGATCCTCGCTCGAGCCTTGCCGGGAGAACGGTCGGCGAACTCAATTTCCGGGAACGCTACGGCATCGAACTGGCCGGCATATGGCGCGAAGGCGGGCCGGTCGGTGCCGACCTGGCCGACGAGCGGCTGCAGATCGGCGACGCCTTGCTGCTGCTCGGACCGCACGACCGCCTGCAGCTCCTGAGCAAAGATCCGGACTTCCTGATTCTGACGCCGCTCGGTCGTGAGCCGCCCGATACGCGGCGGGCGCCGCTGGCAGCGGCATTGATGCTCGGCGTCGTGTTGAGTGTCATGGCCGGCTATGCGCCGATCGCGGTCGCTGCCGTGGTCGGCGCCAGCATGATGGTGTTGACCGGCTGCCTCAACATGGAGCAGGCGTACCGGGCGATCGAATGGCGCGCCATTTTCCTGATTGCCGGCATGTTGCCGCTCGGTACCGCGATGCAGGAAACCGGCGCGGCGGCCTATCTCGCCAACCAGGTGATGGAGCTGCTGGGATCTGCCGGCCCGTGGCCGGTCATCATGGGTTTATATGTTCTGACGGCAATGGCGACCATGATCATTCCGACGGCCGCGCTCGTGGTACTGATGTCGCCCATCGTGCTTTCGGCGATGTCCGACATGGGCCTGCAACCCGAGACCGCGATGATGGCGATTGCGATGGCGGCTTCGGCGAGTTTTACCAGCCCGATCTCACACCCGGCAAACATCCTCGTCATGGGTCCGGGCGGTTACCGCTTCATCGACTACATAAAGCTCGGCGTGCCGCTGACGCTGGTCGTGTTTGTCGCTGTCATGCTGCTGTTGCCGGTCTTGTGGCCGCTCGCACCAGCGCCCTGAATCAATCTCAAGGAATCAGGACTGTCGAACCCGTCGTCTTGCGCGACTCGAGGTCGATATGCGCCTGCGCCGCATCTTTCAGTGCGTATCTCTGGTTGACGCTTATTTTTACGGCGCCGCTCGAAATCACCTCGAACAGTTCCTTACATCCGGCCATCAAATTGTCTCTTGTATCGATGAAGTCGAACAGAATCGGCCGCGTCACATAAAGTGAATGCCGTTTTGCCAGCTCGGCCGGTGCAAATGGTTCGACAGGCCCGGATGCATTACCGAACGTGACCATCACCCCGTGCGGCCGCAGGGAATCGAGTGACGCGAAAAAAGTATCCCGGCCGACGGAGTCGTACACGGCCGCGACACCTTCGCCGCCGGTCAGCGCCCGGACTTCTGCCGCAATATCGTCGCTGTCCGCCATGATGACGTGGGCACAACCCTGGGACCGCGCCAACTCCGCCTTTTCGTCCGTGCTCACCACGCCGATGACAGTGGCGCCGAGATGATTCGCCCACTGGCTTGCCAGTGACCCGACACCGCCGGCAGCCGCGTACAGAAGCACCGGGTCTCCCTGTTGCACCGGGTAGCTGCGTCGCAGCAGGTACCAGGCTGTCAGGCCCTTCAGCATGACCGCTGCGGCCTCGTCATCGGAAATATCGTCCGGCACCGGGACGAGCTGCCAGGCCGGAAAATTCCTGCATGCCGAATAGGAATCCGCGGGCCTGCCCGTATACGCAACGCGGTCTCCCGGGCGCACGTTCTGCACACCGGGACCGATCGCTTCGACGACGCCCGCCGCTTCCGAGCCGAGCCCCGTCGGCAAGTCGACCGGATACAGGCCGGTCCGATGGTAGGTGTCGATGAAATTGAGGCCGATCGCCGTATGCCGGATGCGCGCTTCGCCTTCGCCGGGCTCGCCGAGCTCTACCTCCTCGTAGCGCAGGACTTCCGGACCACCGTATTCGTAAATTCTAATAGCGTTCGTTTTCATTCTTCTCGCCGCTCATTTTCCTGACCTCAGGATATCGGAGCGCGCCCCGAATTCGAAGCGCGTGGGAGCGGCTTTAGCCGCGATCCCTTATGCAAACAAGAGTCCCGGAAAATAGCTCCCTCTGCTCTTGGCCTTATAATCGCCTCCATGGGACGAGTCGACGGGAAAATTGGACTGGTGACCGGTGCGGCGCGGGGACTGGGCGCGGCTATCGCGACGATGCTGGCCAAGGAAGGCGCAAAAGTTGTCCTGAGCGACATCAAGGTTGAAGGCGCTTTTGACGTCGCGAACGAAATCAACGCCCTTTATCCGGATTGTGCAATCGCCATCGAGCAGGATGTCCGGGATGAGCAGACATGGCAGCGTGTGCTTGGGCAGGTTCAATCGAAATTCGGTGGCCTGAACATTCTCGTCAATAATGCCGGCATCGGCTCCATTGCCAGTATCGAAGAGGAGACTTACGAAAACTGGCGACACGTACATGCAGTCGATCTCGACAGCGTGTTTCTCGGCTGCAAATACGGCGTGCCGCTCATTGCCGAGAGCGGCGGCGGATCCATCATCAACATTTCCTCGATATCCGGCATCATTGCCGGGCACAACCTGGCGGCCTATAACTCCGCCAAGGCCGGTGTCAGGCACCTGTCAAAGTCCGTTGCGCTGCATTGCGCCCGCACCGGCAACAACGTTCGCTGTAATTCGGTGCATCCCGTGTTCATCGACACGCCCATTCTCGATGGCATCGCGCAGGATGGCGACAGAAAAGCGGCGCTGGACAAACTGGCGCGTCAGATTCCGCTGGGGCGTGTCGGCCAGCCGGATGACGTCGCTCATGCCGTGTTGTACCTTGCATCCGATGAATCGAGCTTTGTGACCGGAACTGAAATCAGGGTGGACGGTGGCATCAGTGCAATGTAGCTGCGGGGGACACGGCTGATGGGCGCAAAGGTCGCGATTGCCGGCGCCGGGCATGCCGCCGGCCAGGTCATTGCAACGCTCAAGCAAAAGAAATTCGACGGCACGATCGTGCTGATCGGCGAAGAGCCCTGGCTTCCCTATCATCGGCCGCCATTATCGAAGAAATTTCTCGCCGGTGAACTGGACGCCGAACGGCTGCACTTCAAGCCGCAGAATTTTTATGATGATCCGGGCATCGAGGTGCGGCTCGAAACAAGGATTGATGCTATTGATCTTGACAGCAGATCCTTGCGTCTATCCGGCGATGAGAAGCTGGCATTTGCGACGCTCGTAATCGCAACCGGCTCGCGACCGCGTGTGATGGATGTTCCGGGCATCGATCTCGACGGCATCCATTATTTGCGAACCATTGCAGACGTAACCGCGATCAGGAAGCAGCTGACCAAGGGCACCAGGCTCGCGATCGTCGGCGCCGGTTATATCGGCCTCGAGGTAGCAGCCGTTGCGTCACAATTGGGTGCGGACGTGACCGTCATGGAAATGGAAGATCGCGTGATGAGCCGCGTCGTCTCACCCGCTTTATCCGAGTTCTACCAGAAGGAACACGCCGCACACGGCGTCAATATCATGCTGTCGACCGGGGTTTCCGGATTCAGCGGCAACGGAAGAGTGTCCGCAGTTGAATTGTCGGATGGCAATCGGCTTGCGGCAGAACTCGTCGTGATAGGGATTGGCATCGTGCCCAATACGGAACTCGCAGCCGATGCCGGGCTCGACGTGGACAACGGTATCGTCGTTGACGATCACTGCCGCACATCCGATCCGGATATCTTTGCGGTCGGCGACTGCACGCAACATCCGAACGAGATTCTGGGCTACCGCCTGCGGCTGGAATCTGTGCATAACGCCGTAGAGCAGGCGAAGGTCGCGGCAAGCAATATCTGCGGTGAGGATGCCAGCTATGCACAGGTACCGTGGTTCTGGTCGGACCAATATGATCTGAAACTGCAGATTGCCGGCTTGTCGCAGGGATACGACCAGGTGGTCGTACGCGGCGATCCGGACAGCCGGTCCTTCGCTTGCCTTTACCTGCAGGATGGCCGCTTGATTGCAGTCGACGCCGTCAACAGCCCGAAAGAGTTCCTGCAGGCAAAACCACTGATCGCGGCGCACGCCGTCATCGACCCGGGTCTGCTGGCAAATACCGACCTGGAATTGAAGGAATTAGACAAGCTGCAGGAGCGACGGTAGGAGCGGCTCCTATTCGAAGTCGTCTGCGGATTGCGCCAGGCTGACGGTCAGCTCACCGTTCGCCGACACCAGGCCACCAACCGTAGCGTAGGCGCGCGCATTCAGGGACTCCACGGTCTCGCCGGATATGCCGGAAAAATTGCCGGTGCCGCCGGTCACGCGGGCCGTCCCCAAAGCAAACGGACCCTGCGTCAAGATCCTGAAGAACGCTCCCCGCCAGTTATCGCCCGAACTCCACCGCGCCGGTACAACGACCTCTCGCATGTATGACCAGTAATTCTCGATCTGATCTATGAAAAGGCTGCCCTGGCCCGGAACGTAGATATGCCAGGCGCTGTTAACGAGGATTTCCGAACGGATCAGCTCACTCTGTTCCGAATCCGTAGAAAACTTGATACCGATTCCCGCGACATCACCGCGGCCGTCTTCCAGCACGTTTACTGCAAGGCGCGTGTCCGCGATGGCCGGTTCCCACAGCTCTACTACGCGATCGGGGTGTGGCTTGATGTTTGACTCGCCATAATCGGTATAAAGTATCGATTCGCTGGCCACCGCCGTGTAAGTGAAGCTCAGCTGCTCGTCACGCGAAATTGCCAGTGGTGAAACCGCGAGCTGCTCCGCGAAAGGATTGAAATACAGCCCGCCGACGAAAAGAATGGCGCCGACGACGAAACCAACCAGTATCGAGACCAGGTATTTCATGATTCCTCGTCCTGTGCTGCTTCGACATCCAGTGGAACTTGCTCGCTGAATGTGCCGACCAAAATCGTGATCAGTTCGATACGTCCCTGCACACCCGCATCACTGCTTTCGATATCGGTGACGAACTGTTCCCTGGCGTTGCCATGCATGGTGACGAAATCGCGGGTTCCCGCCAGCATCCGGCCATTGCGATGACCTTCCGGCGCAGGTGTGACATCCATTTGCAGGTACAGCGTGCCTCTTGCCGGCAAGTGCAGTACCCATTCGATGAAAGGACCGGTCTGCTCCGAGGCGCTCGCGAGCCGGCTCGCGACACCGACCACGACATCGTATCGGTCACGCACCTTGAATATTTCCGCCTGCAGGCTGCCGAACAGCGCATCGCTTGGCCAGTCGAGTTCTGCCGGCAGCGCGTTCTCCTCGCCAGCCAATCCCACCAGTATGCGGTCGCGCGGCAGGTCGATGCGAAACGTCTCGACGTTACCGCCGTTTGCCTGCACGGATATGTGTGACGGCTCCCGATGCAGGTCGACCAGCTCCACAGAATACGTCAGCCCGGCAGCCGCAGCGGTCCCCAGCAATATTCCCAATATGAAAGTCTTACCCAACTGGTTTATCCGTCAAATTGCCCACACTCGCATCATTGGTTACATGCCGAAGTCTAATTTAATCGTCGCAGCGTCTCAGCTTTCCGCCAATGATTTGTGATCCAGTCCGCAATTCTAACCTATCCGGTCCATTCCCAGTTCATCGCGGTGACACATCGCACCCAACCAGGCGATTCAGTACAATCCGGCTTGCCTGTCAACGACAGGTTCTCTGTACCACCGGCAAATGGGTACCTCTATGAACCTCTCGTGAGTCGCGTTGCCAGTCGTGCAACAGCCCTGCGGCGCGACCATGACAGGTTCAAAAAGGTAACCGTAAAACGATGAAAGCCATTTGCCTTTGGTCAGGTCCGCGCAATGTATCGACGGCGTTAATGTACAGTTTCGCGCAGCGGAGCGACACGCGCGTCGTCGACGAGCCGCTGTACGGGCATTTTCTGCGCGTGACCGGCACGATTCACCCTGGCCGTGACGAGGTCCTGGCCACCGTAAACTGTGACGGCGACGCAGTGATGCGTGAATTGCTTGCGATTGAGGGCGAGCCGGAGCGCGACATCCTGTTCATGAAACAGATGGCCCATCATCTGGTCGACGTCGACCACAGCTTCATGCGTCATACCCACAACGTGTTCCTGATACGCGATCCGCAGCAGATGTTGCCGTCGCTCACGATCCAGATGCCGCAGGCGCAACTCGCCGATACCGGACTCCAGACCCAGTGGCATCTTTACCGCAAATTGCTCGATCTCGGGCAGCATCCGGCGATCCTGGATTCGCGCGAACTCCTGCTCGATCCTGCTGGCGTGCTGCAAAAGCTCTGCGCTCACCTCGACATCCCCTATACCGATGATATGTTGAGCTGGCCAGCCGGACCGCGGCCCGAGGATGGCATCTGGGCCAGGCACTGGTATCACGCGTTGCACGAGAGCACCGGTTTCTCACGCTACGTCGAGAAAAAGGATTTCCCCGGGGAACTCGAAGCCTTGCTCGAGGAATGCAAGCCCTGGTACGACAAACTGTATGAGCACGCAATCCGTGCCGGAGAATGACGTTGCAAAACCCCGACCCGCGAAATAAAGACATCGTTATCTATGTGAATGGTAAATTGCTGCCGCGAGACGAGGCAAAGGTCTCCGTCTTCGACAGCATCGTGCAGGGTGGTGACGGCGTGTGGGAGGGCCTGCGTGTGTACAAGGGCCGCATCGCGGCGCTCGGCGCGCATCTCGAGAGACTGCAGAATTCTGCGAAGACCCTGGCGTTCGCGTCGGTGCCCTCGAACGACGAGATTCGCAAGGCACTATTCGACACGCTCGAAGCAAACGGCATGACTGATGAGACGCACATTCGCCTGACCTTGTCGCGTGGAGAGAAGATCACGTCCGGCATGAACCCGAAGCTCAACCAGTCCGGCTGCTCGCTGATCGTGCTGGCCGAATGGAAGAAACCGCTTTACGCGGGCTCCGGGATCAGCGTCATTACCTCGTCGATCAGGCGCAATACACCCGAATGTCTCGACTCCAAGATTCACCACAACAATCTCCTCAATAATATCCTCGCAACAATCGAAGCCAATGTTGCCAATGTCGACAGTGCAGTCATGCTCGACGTCCATGGGTACATCTCGGAAACGAACGACACAAACCTGTTCCTGGTCCGTAACGACACATTGCTGACACCACACGCCGACAGCTGCCTGCCGGGCATAACGCGGCAGATGACTCTCGACATCGCAGCTGAGGAAAACATACCCGCTAAAGAAAAGAATCTCTCGATGACGGAGCTGTATTCGGCAGACGAGGTATTCACGACCGGCACAGCGGGGGAACTGACGCCAGTGCTAATGGCAGACGGACGTTCGATTGGCGACGGCAAAGTCGGATCAATGACCAAGCGGTTGCAGAAGCTGCATCGCACGTACGCCTACGATAACGGCGAGGCCTTACCGTTTGCCTGATTGAGCGGGCGTAAATAAAAGAGTCAGAGTTGCGCTTCGATCCAGCGGTCGATTTTTTCCTCGAGCATGCTCAATGGCATTGCTCCATCGACAAGCACCGCAGTATGAAACGCCCGCACATCGAATCTGTCGCCGAGTTTTTGTTCGGCCCTGGTGCGTAATTCACGAATCTTTAATTGTCCAATCTTGTAAGCGAGTGCCTGTCCCGGAATCGCTATGAATCGCTCGGCTTCGCTCACCGCGCGTGCTTCTTTGACCGCCGAGTTCTCGTACATGTAATCGAGCACGTCCTGGCGACTCCAGCTCTTCGAATGTATGCCGGTGTCAACCACCAGCCGGATCGCGCGCCAGAGTTCTGCATTCAGCGCCCCGAAATACTGGTACGGATCGGTGTACACGCCGAGTTCC
The DNA here is from genome assembly GCA_041555515.1 of Woeseiaceae bacterium. Lineage (GTDB taxonomy): Bacteria > Pseudomonadota > Gammaproteobacteria > Steroidobacterales > Woeseiaceae > SZUA-117. The sequence goes on along the minus strand of JBFFKF010000016.1, from coordinate 18,895 downwards.
TTGCCAAGCGATTCCGCGTAGAGGCCCCAGCCTTCGCTAAAGGCCGTGTAACCGCCAAAACGGCGAAAGCGCGGCAGGCCCTCCAGTTCCCGTTGAATCGAAATCTGGAAATGATGTCCCGGAATCGCCTCATGCAGGAACAGCGATTCCATTGCCCACTTCGGCCGAGCCTTGATGTCGTACGCGTTGGCGTAGAACACGCCGGGGCGTGACCCGTCGGGCGTGCCCGCCATGTACGAGCCTCCGGATGCGGATACCTCACGGAATGGCTCAACGCGACGAACCTCGAAGCCTGTCTTGGGAAAGACGCTGAACAGTTTCGGCGCCAGGCTCGATATGTGATCGGACATGTCGCGATAACCCTGGATCAGTTGCTCGGGCTCGTCGTAATAGAACTGATCGTCCGTGTTGAGAAAGTCGAAAAACTCCTTCAGATCGCCCTCGAAACCGACCTCCTCCATGACGCCATGCATCTCCAGATGGATGCGCGCGACCTCGTCCAGGCCGATCTGGTGAATTTGGGCTGGTGTCAGATCGGTCGTGGTCCTGGCCCGCACCAGGTAGGCGTACCAGGCTTCACCGTTCGGCAAATCCGAAATACCAACCGTTTCCCGTGTTGCGCTGAGGTACTCGTCACCTATGAAGTTTCGCAGGCGTCTGTATATCGGTATGATTTTTTCCTCGATCGCCAGCTTGTATGCATCAGTCAGGCGTGCGCGGTCTTCTTCGCTGAATTCTTCCGGCATATTTTGGATCGGCATGAAAAAGGCGCTTTCCTCTGCCGAATCCGCGATCTGCGACTCGAGTTGTGGCAGGACTTTTTCCATCAGGATGCGCGGCTGGACCACGCCGTCCCGCATACCGATTCCCATGTTGTCGATGGCCTGATCCATCGCCCCGACGAAGTCATCCGTTCGGCTGAGAAAATCATCGTAATTCTTGACCGTCTTGAACGGATGCAGGCTGCTACCGCTGCCGAGCTGAACGAAGAAATTGGGAATCGAGAAAAACTGGTTGATTGGCTGCAAATGAGCGGGATAGCGATAGCCTTCGAGACTCATTTCGCGGCTGGTCCGAAAGGTGCCATAACTAATAAGGTCCTGTCCCTCCAGGACGCTTTCGTCGATCGTCGCCAGTCGCTCGAGGAACTCTCTATCCAGCGCCTCGGCCTGAGCGAGGTACTCCGGACTGAACCAGTTTGCCAGACGGTCGTCGTAGCGGTCGTCGCCGATTGACGTGGCCCGAATCGGATTCAACTCGAGGCTGCGTTCGAAATACTCGTCGACCAGCGCCGCCAGGGCAGCCGAGCCATTCTCGGACTCGATTTCACCGGTGGTTTCGGTCGTTGTCCTGTCGTCTTGCGAGCAGGCCGGGAGTAGCAACAGCACTGCGATCAGCTTGATGAAGATTGTTTTCATTATGTTCGTACCGTGTTATGGAATCGAGAACACCGAACCGTGTGGCACCGCAGCGCCTGTCGACCCGTGTGGCCAGTCTGGTCCGGCAAAGCTCGTCGTGCCGTCCTCCCCGAAGGCTCTATCAATTGCGAGCGCGCCCGTTTCCGGATCAACGGTAATCATCTTGACGCTATGTCGCATCTTGCCGAATCCGGTCAAAACGATCCGCCTCTCGTTCGGTTCCAGGACAATCCAGTGTGGCTCTATGCCGTCACCGAGATGCAGGTAGTGAACTTCTTCCGGGTTGCCGGGATCGCTCATATCGAGCGTGACAAGACCGTACCTCGATGGCACGGTCTGCACCCAGAATTGCCCAAACGTTACTGCCAGTGCGCAGGTGTTGGGAACGATGCTCATGTCCAGCATTTTAAACGAGTAAATATGATCAATTATCGGTGCCTCGCTTGCGGCGTTGCGAATCTGGTACAGCCCGCAACTGAAGGTGTTCACGAGAAGCGTTTCACCATCGGCCATCATACGCGGCTCTGCCGGATATAAGTGTTCGTCGCCGCGTGGTCCCGGAGGGAGCCTCAAGGTCTTCTGCAGCGACAGATCTGAAAGACGCCAGAATTGAATGGAGTCGGCGACTACTTTTTCTTGCATGTCCGTGGTTGTCATTACCAGAAGATCGAGATCGGCTAGCGGCAACAGGCTATACGGCCGTATTTCGGGCATTCCGGCAACTGCTGCGGACGATGAACGCACGTATTGGCCTGACGGCGTCAGTTCGACCACACCACCAGTCGATTCGCGATCACCCTTTTCGTTTTGAAACGTCGCGATCACGTTACCGCTTGGCAGCCGTTCGAAGGAATGCGGATAAACATAGTCTGCGTACCCGGTAAATTCTTTTACTACCCTGGGCTTCAAGGGCTCGCGAAGATCGAAGATATAGCTGCGCCCGGAGCGAAAACCGTTGACGAACAGCTGCGCGTCGTCTGGCATACGGTGCTCGGCATGGTGCGCACCCGCAGGAAATCCGACCTCGATGGTCGTAAGCACATCACCGTATGTAGAAGACCCGGGATCGGCGTCCAGCACCGCCAGGAAATCGCTGTCCTGACGGTCGGCGTCGGCTGCCCAGACGAACAGGTACGGACTGTCCTTTGCCAGCACGTTGCAGGAAAAAAGAAATAACAGCAGACATACAGCAAACGGTTTCATGGTTGCGTCCCTGTGTTCTTGTTGGTGACAGAAATCAGCGTTCCTGTTCCTCGACGCCGTGTTCGAGCTGACGCTGGTACTGGGCTTCATCGTAGTTGCCGAGCGATCTGGCGATCAGCCCATCATCGCCGATCGTCCATTGTTCGTAACCGCTGATATTGACGGGGTTGCCGGTTCCGCCCGGTCCGGTATTGGTACCGATCAGTGTCCAGTGGTAAAAGACCTGGTCGCCTTCGATCCTGAGGTCATCGAATTCCACGACCATATCGGGGAATGCGGTCATGAAGCCCCTCGCCGCTTCAGTAATCGCCGCCCGCCCGACTGACGGATCGCCGTCATTGATTTTTAATGAGCCGCCTTCCGCGTAGAAATCGGCGACTCTTGTCGGGTCCTCGCTGCACCAGGCTGCTGTATATCGCGTCGCAAAATCTCTTAACTCGTCCGGGTCCATTGGTTTATCTCCGGCTGTGCAAGCATTTACCAGATATGACGAGAACAGGAATGCCACTGCGATCGACGTTCCTTTCTTGTATCGAAGTCCGATCATTCGAGTTTTCATAAGTAGCGTTGCGCAGTTACTCTACGGACAGCCGTCCTGTGAATAATAGTTCGCGAGATACTCGTCGAAACTGATGTCGTCAGATTGCTCGATTTCTTTCTGTCGTTCGATAGAGGCCCGCGCTTCGTCTTCGTAAAGACGAAGCCGCTCGCCTTCGAGAGGCTCGATTGCAGAAAAGTATTCCTTGTGCCCCTCTGCGTTCGCCATTGCGAAATGATAGAACGCCATCTTGTTTTGCCTCAGTTCTTCCAGGACGCGTGCCGACGGCGTGGCCTCGGGATTTGCGATCGCCTCGGATTGTGCATCCACCGCCTGCACGTAGTCATTGCGGCCCTCGCCGCGGTCGATGATCTCGGCTATTTCCCGGACGTGCCGCATGATCTCGGTACCCCAATCGCTTAGTGTCCGTTCCGTGCCACTGTCAAAGAGTTTGAATTCGGGGTCGCGTCCCTGGGTAGCCGTCCTCGAATGATTGCTCGCAATTTCGTTCCACTGTGCATCGTCGATGGGCGGGCTTTCTTTCAGCAGGCAATAAATAAGGAATGCCTCCATGAAACGCATCGTATTCTGATTGATGCCCGCAGGGTCGAACACATTGAGATCCAGCGCGCGTATTTCGACGTACTCGATGCCGCCGCGGCGTAATGCCACCGTCGGACGCTCACCGGATCTGGCGACCCGCTTCGGCCGGATTGAACTGTAGTATTCGTTTTCAATCTGCAGCTGGTTGGCATTCAACTGCCGTCTCTCGCCATCGACTTCGACGCCGATTTGCTCGAACGCCGGGTCCGGCGTGCAGATAGCGCGACTCAGCGAGCTGGTGTATTCGTCGAGACTGTTGAGGGAGATCCTGAGCCCTGCCTGGCTCTGATTGTTATAGCCCAGGTCACTCATGCGCAGAGAAGTGCCGAAGGGCTGAAAAAAAGTATCCTTGTCGAAACTGGGCATGATAGCCGTGTCGGCACCAAAGAAAGACTTGCACAGCGCAGGTGATGCACCGAACAGATACAGGACCAGCCAGTCGAGCCGGCGAAAATTGCGTATCAGCCCAAGATAGTTAGTAGAACGAAAGTCGTCCGGATCTGCCGTGGACTTTTCGAGCTCATGGTAGTGTGGCCAGAATACGTCCGGCAGCGAATAATTGTAGTGCACGCCGGCAATCGTCTGCATCTTGCGGCCGTAACGGTATCCGAGGCCGTTGCGGTAGATCGTTTTCATCCGGCCGACGTTCGACTCGCCGTAATAGGCAAGCGGAATGTCGCTGTTCTCGGAAATGAGGCACGGCATGCTTGCCGTCCACAAAAGCTCGTTGCCAATGCGCTCATAGGTAAACTGGTGAATCTCGCAGAGAACCCGCAGCGTCTCCCAGGTGTTCGCATACGCAGGGGTTACGAATTCGAGTAATGCTTCGGAAAAATCCGTGGTTATAAATTGGTTGGTCAACGCCGAGCCGAGTGCGATCGGGTGCGGCTGATCTGACAGATGGCCGTTTTTTCCTACACGCAGCGATTCCTTTTCAACGCCTTTCAGACCTCCCGACAGGATATCGGCAGGGGCTGCACTGGCCAGCTGCTTTATTCGTTTTTCAACTTTCCTGCTCAATCGAGGAAGTCTCCATCGGCGGCCGAATCCGGACTATACAGGCGGCCCCCATGACTGCCAACGGCGCGCAGGCTCCTGCGAAGCCCGTCTTCATGCTGTGCCGATGATCTGTGGCAGCCCGCCAATTGGTTTATCATTAGACAGCCGAAACGAAGGCATGAAGAAATGAGCCTGACTCTGCGCCAGATCTTGCTCGCGTTGTCCCTGGCAATCATATTCATTCTGGTCAGCGATCCGGCGCACGCGCTGCGCTGTGGCCAGCGCATCATTAAAGATGGCATGTTCGAGTCGCAGGTCATCGAGTTATGTGGCGAGCCGGTATCAAAACGTTACCTCGGCTATGTGCTGCGGCCGTATTTCCTCAAACTCCCCGCGAGCGAACTCGGCACACGCTCGAGACGGCATGCTTACAGCGGACTCCATGAGGAACTCCTGGTTACGGAACTGGTATTCAATTTCGGCCCCCGGAAGTTGATGCGCATTCTCAGATTTGAAGGCGGTCAGCTAACTTCAATTCGTACTGCGGGCTATGGTTATCGCGAAAAGGGTGACTGACAGTTCGCCTAATGCGAACCCATTCACAGTCCTGATCCCTGAAAAGCCTATTATTTGCAGGACTTGCGCAACATGTCGCACGGAGAGTATTTATCAATGACTGACGCAAATAAGAGAAGGATTCGCGACGGAAGTAACGGACCCGGCACGCTGATCAGCGAAAATTGCAAGATCAAGGGCGGCGTGTCCGGTAAGGGACACTTCATGATTGGCGGCGAAGTCGAAGGTGACTGTGATGTCGAAGGCCTTGTCACGCTGTCGCATACGGGTGTGTGGCGTGGAACGATCAAAGCGGATTCAGTCATCGTCGCGGGCACGGTCGAGGGTGATATCGTAGCGACCGGACGGGTCGAGATCGCCGACACTGCCAGGATCTCCGGCACGGTTTCAGGTGATGCGATTGCGGTCGCAGAAGGCGCGGTCGTCGATGGCATCATGCAGACCACCGGCCGTAATGAACCGACCGAGTTTGTCAACAAACGGCAGCCGGACCCAGAAAAATAGGCTCTATTTTTCCGCAGTGCCGGCTGATTATGTTATGGCTGCTGACAGGGCGTGCTCGGCCCTGGTCCCGCAAACCTGCTTAAATCCGGGGAATCGCGCCCCTCTTTCAGTAAGGACAGGACCCGGAATGCAGGTTCTTAAGCCTATTTAGATCAATGATTTGCGAAGTGGTAGACTACGTCAGTCGAAAAAACAACGAGTGTTCTGCATGGCCCAGCGGCCATCGCGGGTCAAAAAACAATAAAATGACCGGCGGCCACGTCACCAGGGTCTTTACTGAATCTGCTGACGCCGTCAGAGTCTGACTATAGAGATGACCGGCAGAGTTCTACCCAGATATTTGATCCTCGTGTCGACCCTTGCGCTGGTCGTCATCGGCAGCATGCTGTTCATCTTTTATGGCCAATACCGCTGGCTCGCCAACGGCATCGTATCCTCGAGCGTCGAGCAACACCATGTCAGCCTGAGGGAAAGCTTCGAGCGACAGGCCCGCGGCGAGTTACATCGTATTGCAGATAGCCTTTCCGACCTCGGCCAGCAAGACTTCGGTGGCAAAGTGATCGTGCTCAACGAGGCGATTGCGAACAGCAACAACCTGACCGGACTGCGTTTCGTGCAGTCCGACGGCATCAACGTGCAATCCGGTGAAGAAGTCGAAGACCTGGGTACGCAAGCTTTTGTCTGGCACGCAGACACCCTTACCATGTCTCACCCGGTTCGACGTGACAGGGTTGAGCTTGGCACCCTGTTCAGTACGCATTCCCTGGCCACTCTGGCGCAGGAATTGCAGAACTTCGAAGACGCACTGGTGCAACAGGGTGTGCAACGTCGTCAGGACAGCCTGTTCTGGATCGGCGGCGCGACGCTGGTCACGCTGGGACTCTGTGGCTTGGTCATATGGCTGATCGTCAAGGCACAGGCCTTGCGCATTCGGGAATTAAAGTTGCAGGCTCAGAAACTGAGCCAATCGGACTTCGGCGAGCCGCTCAAGGTTCTGCACGGTGACGAACTCGGCGACCTCGCCGAGGTGTTCAACGATATGCGCGACAAGCTGCGTCGCACGACGATATCGAGGGACTATGTCGACAGCATCCTGTCCAGCATGAACGAAGCTATCATCGTTACCTCAGCCGACGGCACTATCTCACGAATCAACGAAGCCACCTCTCGCTTGCTGGACTATTCCTACGACGAGCTCGTAGGGCAGAACATCGCCGTTATCATCGACCGCAACAAGGGCCGGCCACTGGAGTCGGATACTGGCATAGGCGCCCCCCGCGACGCTTTCCTGCTGGCAAAGTCTGGCGAACATATTCCGGTCTCTTATACGAGCTCAACCACGATCAACGAAGATGGCGAAGTAGGTGACTGCATTTATGCAGCGCAAAATATTACCGAACGGCGCAAAGCCGAACAGAGGATTCGCTACCTGGCAAGAATCGATGCATTGACCAAGATACCGAATCGCATGCAGTTCCAGCATCTTTTGCAGCGCGCGATTGCGAGAGCACGTCGCTCAGGAAAATCACTGTGCCTGCTGTACATCGATGTGGACAAATTCAAAGATATCAATGACACCTTCGGCCACCTCGCCGGTGACAAGACACTCGAAACAGTCGCAGCACGCCTGAAATCGGCATCACCGCCGAATTCCGTCATCGGTCGTCTCGCCGGTGACGAGTTTGCCGTTATCGTGGACAACCTCGAGCCGGGCCCCAAGATGCGAACGGTTCTCAACGAACTGGCTCGCAACATACTCGACCAGCTGGCCGAGCCCTTCTTCGTGAAGGAGAACGAAGTGTTCATGACCGGCAGCATGGGTATCGCTTTCTACCCGGCGGATGCACGCAACGTGATCGATTTGATTCGCAATGCCGATGCTGCCCTGTACCACTCGAAGAAAAATGGCGGCAACGTATTCTCGTATTACAAGGCAGAAATGAACGAGGCTGCCGTCGAACGCTTGATGACCAAGAGCAAGTTGAAGCGTGCGTTCGAACGCAACGAACTCCTGGTCCATTACCAGCCGAAGTACAACCTCGAAACCGGGCTGGTCACCGGAGCCGAAGCGCTGGTGCGCTGGGAAATGCCCGAACGCGGCATCATCATGCCCTCGGACTTCATACCGATAGCCGAGGAGTCGAACCTGATTATCGAGATCGGAGAATGGGTGCTCGATCGGGTCTGCGAGGATTTCCGCGACTGGCAGCAGGCAGTCAACCCGGTCCACCGGGTGTCCGTCAACCTGTCGCTCAAGCAGCTGCGGCAGCCCAACTTTATTCGCCGGATGATGTCCGTGTTGCGCCATTACCAGGTCTCTCCGTCGTCGCTCGAACTGGAAATCACCGAAACGACCCTGATGGAGAATCCGGAGCGCACGATCAAACTGCTTGACGAGCTTTATTCGCTCGGGCTCTACCTGGCCATCGACGATTTCGGCACCGGCTATTCCTCGCTCAGCGCCTTACAGCAGTTTCCGATCAGTACCCTGAAAATAGACAAGTCCTTCGTGCGCGACGTCTCGACCAATGCGGACGATGCGACGATCGTCGGCACCATCATCCACATGGGCAAGAGCCTGGGAATGGATGTCGTCGCCGAAGGCGTCGAAACCGAAGAGCAGCTCGCATTCCTGCAGCAGATGAATTGCACTTTCGTACAAGGTCTGCTTTTCGGTGATCCGATGAGCTCGGACAACTATCTGGAACTGTTGCTATCGCAAACCGAGGGCACCGACGAGCATCGCGCCTTGTTTGCATAAACCTGTAGATTTCTGCCAATTGCTTGATTTTCAGGCTGATTAAATCGAAACTTCAACAGTCAACGAGGACATGATTAAATATCGCGACGTTCACGGCGCCGGGTTCACAAATTCCAAATAGTCCCATCGCCCTCAACAAAAGTCAGGACCATGAAAAATTTCACCAAGCTTGTTTGCATTATCTCCTTCACCTTTGGCATTCAGTCGGCGTTCGCCTGCGAATATCCGGATCGGGTATCGATACCGAACGGTACGACGGCGACGAAGGAAGAGATGCTCGAAGGCCAGCGCGGCGTGAAGGAATACGTGGCAACCATGGAAGTTTATCTGGAATGTCTCATTGAGGAAGAGAAGATGGCGCGGGCGGCAATTGAGGACTTGAGCCCGGAAGAGGAGCAGGAGCGCGAAGATCTGCTAAACAAGAAATACAATGCGGCTGTCGACGAAATGGAGAGAACAGCGGCACAGTTCAATGTCGAGGTCCAGGCCTATCGCGCCAAGCAACGCTCCTAGGTCAAAAGTGTCTGCACTCGCGGCGGCGGCGATCGCCCGATTGAATATAAAAAAACGCCCGCTATATGACGGGCGTTTTCATTAGTAGCGGCCAGACGTTACACCGGCCGCAAGTTTACAAAGAATCGATCTCTCTTTTCAGATCATAGCGATTCTCGGTAATGATTCGCTCGAGCACGCGAATGCGTTCCTCGAGCAAGTCGATCTTGTCCAGCGTTTCTTCCAGCTCCCGGCCATTCTCGGGTTCCTTTTTTCGCTGCTTCACGTACGTCGTACAAATATTGCCGCACATCACGATGGCGACCAGCAGAAGAACAAATACCAATGTGCTGTTCATTTAATTTCCCTTGCCAGAGACGGCATTTCAAAGTCTCTTGAATTCCTGATCAAGGTTGAATCTCGGCGAGGTAACATATCGCTCGAGCCGTGCCAGGCGGCTGTCCAGTGACTGGAAGCGCCGTCTGACGTCGCCAAGTGTTTGCCGGGGAGAAGACCGCACCGCTTTGCGGAATTCCGGGTCGAATTGTGGCTCGCCGCCGGTTTTCGGCGCCGCAGGTACCAGCAATACCATGCCGAAATAGGCCACGAGTGTTACCAGGGTTGCCATAAAAAGCGAAATGACGGCGAGGATCCTGGTCACTTTCAGGTTGAATCCGAAGTAATCGGCGAGACCCGCGCAAACGCCGGCCACCATGGCGCGGTCCCGGTTGCGGTAAAACTTGCGGCGAGGGATCGAATTGTAATTGCTCACGAGTGGCTCCAGTAGTCATCTCCCGCCCGGCGGCGCCAGAATTCATATTCTTGCTGCCGGCCCGAATAGATCAATGGTTTTTCCCTGAATAACAACACTGCGCCCAGGTAGAGCAGCACGGTAGGCCAGAAGAAAAGCAGCAGGCAAATTACCGCGATGAGCCGCACGGTTCCGGTCCTGAAGTTGCCGAAATCCGCGATCCCTGCGCAGACGCCGAAAACCCACCCGTTTTCCCTGTCACGATACAGTCCACGCAGCGGGCCGTGATCAAGATTCCAGGTGCCTCTAGTCATGCTTTTTTCTCCAGTCCGGCAATTCCCCGTCCAATATTGTCTCGAGTGACTCGAGTCGCTCTTCCAGGCGCTGTGCAAGCAGCCACATATCCTCGAGCATCTTCTCGTCGCCGCCAGATATTTCCCGCGTCTCCTTCCACTTGGTTATGAAATGCAGAATGATGAAAAGCGGGGCCGGTATCGCCAGAAATACAATTAATGCAATAGTTAGTAATTGAGTGAGTTCCAATTATTTTGCCTCTGCCTTTTATTTTTCGCCCGCGACGCGTTTCTTGAGGTCGTCCAGCTCCCTGGCAACGGATTCCTCTGCTTCCAGGCCGGCGAACTCGTGATTGAGATCTTTCGGCAGCCCCAGGTCGTAGGCTTCGATACGTCCTTCGACATCGTCGATCCTGCGAGTGTACTGCTCGAAACGGACCAGCGCGTCATCGATCTTGTAGTCGTGGATCTTTTTCCTGGCTGCAAGCCTGCTGTTCGCCGTCTTGTGGCGTGCGAGCAGGGATTTTTGCCTGGCCTTGGCATCCAGCAGTTTCTTTTCCAGGCGCGAGATATCGTCATTGAGCTTGGCCAGTCCTTCGTCGATGCTCGCGTAATCGGACTTCAGAATTTCCGTTGCCGCCGATGCTCTCGATTTCTCGATGAGTGCCGCCTTGGCAAGGTCTTCGCGGCCCTTGCGCAGGGCCAGCTCCGCCTTCGAATCCCACTCTGTTTGCTCTCGCTCCAGGATTTCGAGCTTGCGGTTAAGGTCCTTCTTGTCGGCGATCGAGCGGGCCGCTGCCGAGCGGACCTCGACGAGCGTGTCTTCCATCTCCTGGATCATCAGGCGCACGATCTTTTCGGGATCTTCGGCTTTATCGAGAATCGCGTTGATATTCGAGTTCACGATGTCGCTGAATCTCGTGAATATGCCCATTAGTTTGTCCTCTTCTTGGTAACGGTACATCTATGTATTTGCAGCATCCGTGCCAGTTTGCGACACCCGGCTTAAGCGACTGTTTTTTAAATGATAAAGCCTGGAGACGCCGATCTTAACCCAGCTAAAATTTTGGCGTATTTCGCTATTTATTTGCGAATATGGCTTTTTTTTGCTTTATTTGACCAATGACCAGCGAAAAGCGCGTCCAGCCTATCATCGGCGAGGCCCCCGCGTTCCTCGAAATGCTCGAGCACGTGTCGCGGGCGGCGCCGCTTTCCAAGCCGGTGCTGGTGGCTGGCGAGCGCGGCACGGGCAAGGAGCTCATCGCCTCACGGCTGCATTTTCTGTCGCGCCGCTGGGAACAGCCGCTGGTCAAGGTCAATTGCGCGGCCCTGACCGAGTCCATCCTGGAATCCGAGCTGTTCGGTCACGAGGCAGGGGCCTTCACCGGCGCCGTCAAGACCCACATCGGGCATTTCGAGCGGGCGAACGGCGGCACGCTGGTGCTCGACGAGCTGGCCAGCATCAGCTTGCGCATGCAGGAGAAAATCCTGCGCGTGATCGAGTACGGGGAGCTGCAGCGCGTCGGAGGCACAGACACGATATCCGTCGAAGTACGAATCGTGGGTTCGACAAACGCAGACCTGCAGACGCGCGTGGCGGCAGGGACTTTTCGCGAAGATCTGCTGGACCGCCTCGCCTTCGACGTCGTGACGATCCCGCCTTTGCGCGAGCGCCTGGAGGACATTCTGCCGCTTGCCTATGCGTTTGCCCTGAACATGGCCAGCGAGCTGGAATACCGATTCTTTCCGGGCTTTGGTGCCCGCGCCTCATCCGCCTTGTTACGCCACGACTGGCCTGGCAACGTGCGGGAACTCAAGAATACCGTCGAGCGATCCGTGTACCGGTCGAAAGAAAAGGACAAACCGATCACCAGGATCGCGTTCGATCCTTTCGATTCCCCGTTTCGCCTGCGCGAACCGCCAGCCGCCGGGACACCCGCTCCAGCGAAGGACACAATACGGACCACGCCCATTCTGCCGACCGACATCACGGCCCGCGTCAACGAGCTCGAGCTTGAATTGCTGAAAGCCGGTCTCGAAAAGGCACGTTTCAATCAGCGGGTGGCGGCAAACCTGCTGGGCTTAAGCTACCACCAGCTAAGAGGCAAAATAAGAAAACACTCGCTCGATACCCGGAAGGCGCAGCAAGGTATCGATTAGCCGCCTCGGGTTAACTGTCGTCGCGGTAGCGCCGCACGTAGATCGCGGCTGCCGTAAACAGGGCGCAAACGACTATCCCGATCCAGAGTCCCGGGCTCAGCAGGAATCCACCGATATCCATGAGTCCGAGCAGGCTCAATTCCGCATCGGCGACCATCGCGAAATGCTCGCCCTCCTCGAAAAGACGCTCCATGGTTTGCAGATCGATAAACAGCGGCATCTTTACGGAGCGCACAAAGAATGCCTCCGCGAAGACCGCGGTATCGAAGATCATCTTTTCGAGTAACGGCAATACTGCAAGCGGCAGAAAAGCGGTAAGGAATGGCGAGCGCTTGGTGAAGGCGGACACGAACAGAAACCAGCCGATGAATGGCGACAGCCAGAGCGGCAGGGCAAACATGAAAATGAGGGTCGCCGTCCAGTTGTCGAAGAACGGTGCCGAGGCCCAGATCAGGTGCCAGGGATTACCGCCGCGGACACCGACCCACACGCTGCCGATCAAAAAGACTGCGAGGTGCGTAATCAAGACCAACGCAAAACTCACCAGCGGAATGACGAGCGCTGCGGTCAGAAGTTTGGAAATAACCGTTTCCGAATCGGTGACCGGAATGGAGCGCCAGAAGAGTATGCTGCGGTCCTTGCGCTCGGCATACAAGGAGTCGAGCGCATAGAAGATTGTCAGTATCCACATCGCGAATACGAAGGTGGTCGACAGGCCGATCATGATTCCCGAGATCATGGCGGCACGGGCATTCTCCGGCAGGTTGGATGCGCCGACAATGCCGACGTCGACATGTTGGATGCCGTTGACGGATACCTGTCCGGTCAGTGCGCCCAGTGTCATGAGGATCGCAATGACGATAGGTGCGACGTAGATGCCGCGGTGCTCCCAGAGTTCCCGTTGCAACAAGGCAAACTGAGTCTCGATCATGCTGCAGCCCCCTTGACCTTGGCGACGAAAAGATCGGCGATGTCCGGCGTGCGGACCTCACCGAGCCCGTCAAGCTGATCGCGGTTTACGCCCTCGAAAGTGAGCACTTGCTTGCCGAATACCTCGCGTTCGAAAATCGGCTTGAATTGCCTGGCCCGCTCGGCGTTCTCACTGCTGGCCAGCAGCTCCACATAGCGTCCCGGCAAAGTATCCATGCTGGCATCGAGAACGATCCGGCCGTTATCGATAAACATGACGTCCGTCATCAGGTTTTCAATCTCCTCGACCTGGTGCGTCGTAATGATGATCGTGCGGCCCTCGTCATAATAGTCGCCCAGCAAATTACTATAGAACTCCTTGCGGAAAATGATATCGAGGCCGAGTGTCGGTTCGTCGAGCACCAGCAACTTCGCATCAATGGCTGTAATGATCGAAAGGTGCAGTTGCGTAACCATCCCCTTGGACAGTTCCCGCACCTTGGCGCGTGCCGGGATCTTGGTTCGCGCAAGTAATTCCTCGGCTTTTGCCCTGGAGAAATGATTGTGAACGGCAGACACGAAATCCAGTAGCTGATTAACGCGGATCCAGCGCGGTAACACCGCCACGTCCGCGATAAAGCAAATGTTTTGCATCAGTTCCTTGCGCTGGCGAAACGGGTCGAGCCCCAGTACCGAGAGGCTGCCCCGGCAGTCGGTCAATCCCAGAACCGCTTTGAGCAGGGTGGTCTTGCCAGCGCCGTTCGGCCCGATCAGACCTGTGATGCTTCCTTTGCCGATATCGAAGCTGACATCGTCGACCGCGCGCACGTCGCCGTAATGCTTCGACACGTTTCGCGCGCTGATCACGCTAGTCATTCTTCGCTCCCGGCTTCGGCGATTTTCCGCTGTCCGTATCTTCCAGCAACTGATCGACCTGTAGACCCAGCCGCTGTATCGTCGCCACGATTTGCGGCCAGTCCTTGTCCAGGAACCGCTGCCGCTCATCTTTCAAGAGCCGCTTTCGCGCGCCTTCGGTAACGAACATGCCGCGCCCTCTTTTCTTCTCCACGAGGCCCTCGTCGACGAGTTCCTGGTAGCCCTTCAGTACAGTTAGTGGATTCAGCCTGTATTCGGCCGCAACGTTTCTGACCGAGGGCAACGCATCGCCGTCACCGAGCACGTCTTCGAGGATCATTGCGACTACCCGATCCCGCAACTGGCGATAGATCGGTTGGTCTTCATTCCACTTCGGATCCATTGCGTAGCCGAGACCTGTCATTTGTTATCGATTTTTCCGGCGGCCGGAATGCGCGGCGTATCCACCTGGTTTACCCGCGGCGCAATAGTAACAGGACGCAGCCGGAAGTCGCGATTCGCCCAAGCGGGCTGTCGCATGAGCACCGGCGCAAACACGATGCGCCAGGTTTCTGTCAGCCTGTCCACGCCAGTCTGCCGGTTCGAGCTATTGAGCCGCCACATCGTCCGAACTCGCTGCGTCCGCTTTGTCCGCTTTGTCTGTGCGAATCGACAATTCACCCATGCTGAACTCGATGACGATGGGCAGCGAAATCACGCTGTCAACCAGATGCGACAACGATTCGAGCTTGCGCAGGGACTCCGTGCCGAGAATGACGCTCGTCTCGAAACCCGGTGTGATTTCCTCCGTCTCCCACGCATCCGCCTGCAGGTTTGCCCGCGCCTGGCCGGCAACGAAGGCGACCGTGAACATCAACATGACTGTCAGCGAAATTAATCCCTTGGTAATCTGATCAATGCGATTGTCCATTTGCTTCTATGCTGCCCTGCGGACAGCACCCTCGTTCCAAGTGACGTAGTGTTATAGTTGACTATAACACTAAATACTAATATTGCAAGCCTTTTTGCCAAGAAAATGACCCTGAATGGCCCGGGCACCCGTTTAATTCTCCGGGTGACTGATGTTCAGGGCATTAATATCAATGACTTACATGCCATCCGTCGGAGCGGGCCGCGGCCCCGCGCGACGCCGCGTCGCGGCGAAACCCCGGCGAGGCCGGATTACCCATGCTGCGCCGCCGGCACCGGCGACATCATGGCGGCCTTAGCCACAGCACTGAGAGGTGCAT
This sequence comes from Woeseiaceae bacterium, assembly GCA_041555515.1. GTDB lineage: Bacteria > Pseudomonadota > Gammaproteobacteria > Steroidobacterales > Woeseiaceae > SZUA-117. The sequence goes on along the minus strand of JBFFKF010000016.1, from coordinate 3,583 downwards.
CCCTTTCCACTCGCGGATGCGTCGCTTATTCTCGTTCGATGGGCGTGACTCCGGCAGATTCGGCCTTGATGCTCCGCTACAGGGACGGCGACATGCAGGCATTCGAGACGCTGTATCGCCGTCACAATGATTCGCTGTATCGCTACTTGCTCCGGCTGACGATGAACCACGAAACAGCAGAAGACCTGTTCCAGGAGGTGTGGGGCAAGATCGTCAAGGCGCGGCACCGGTATCGGCCAACGGCGAAATTCACCACCTTTTTATATCGAGTCGCGCATAACTGCTTCATCGATTACATCCGCAGAAACAGTCGGCACGTGCAAAACCTCTCCGTGGATCCGGACAGCAGTCCGGACCCGGGGGAAGAGCCGGATGTACTCGCGGAAAGAAGTCTCGCGCGACGGCGACTCGAGGCAGCGCTCCTGACGATACCTTTCGAACAAAGAGACGCGTTCCTGCTGCATGTAGAGGCCGGCCTGAGCATCGACACGATTGCCGAGATAAGCGGCGTCAAGCGGGAAACGATCAAGAGCAGGCTGCGGTATGCCAACAGAAAGTTGAAAGCGGCGCTTGATGCGTCTGCTTTAGACACAGAGAGGCGTGCATGATGATTACATCAGCTCATCCCGCGACGGGCGATTGACATGAACCAGGAAAGCGGCAGACAGAACGACGCAGACATCGATCGACGGGTGTCGGATCAGTACGCGGCACTTGCCGACGAATCGACGCCGGCGCATCTCGACCAGGCCGTTATACGGGAGGCGAAAAGGGCGTTACGGGCCGATAATCGAAGCGGCTCTTTTGGCGCCTGGTTTCGTCCCGTAGCATTCATGGCGACCGTCGGGCTGAGCCTCGCGATCATTCTCGATCTCACTGATACGGGCATCACTGAACCGGCGCCCGATGCTGCCAGTGAATCGATGCCGCCCGCCACGCCGCAGCCACCGCCGGACAGGGCGCTTGACGCCGCGGCCGGAAATCGCAGCCAGGTAACGCTGAATGAAATGAAGCGGCAGGAGAAATCGCCGGCAGGGCAGGGACAGGCGGGGGATACGCGGCCTGACCGGGGAAGGCTGTCGAAACTGCAGACGGCGCCTCGCCAGCAATCGACGGAGCCCCTTGCGACGCCATCGGCATGCCGGGAGGAACAGAAATCCTCTCCCGAAGAATGGTGGAACTGCATCGAATCGCTTCGCGACGCGGGGCAGGCGGAGGCCGCCGACCTGGAACTCGAAAATCTGCAAAAGAGCTTTCCTGATTTCCTGCCCCCGCAATAGGTACTTCCTCCGGGTGTCTGCGGCTCGGTCGAGTGCTACAATCCCGCGCCCCATAAAGCAAGAAATCTTCTGATCGCCGCGGAGTAATCCTCGATGAAAAATTCCGTTCGTGTCACGATTACCGGCGCCGCCGGACAAATCGGCTATCAACTCGCGTTTCGCATCGCCTCGGGACAGATGCTCGGTAGCGAACAACCGGTCACATTGCAGCTCCTCGAAATTCCACCGGCGATGCCGGCACTCGACGGCGTCGTAATGGAACTGAACGACTGTGCTTTCGACACGCTTGACGGCATCGTCGCCACTGACGACGCGAATGTCGCTTTCAAGGATGCCGATTACGCGTTGCTGGTGGGTGCGCGGCCACGTGGCCCCGGCATGGAACGCAATGACTTGCTCGAGGCGAATGCGCAGATATTCTCGGTACAGGGAAAAGCCATCAATGAGCATGCGAATCGCGATATCCGCGTCCTCGTGGTCGGCAATCCCGCGAATACCAACGCGCTGATAACGAGCAGCAATGCGCCCGACATCGATCCGGCGAATATCACCGCGATGACCCGGCTCGACCACAATCGGGCGATCGCCCAGCTCGCGGACAAGACTGGCAGTCACGTCTCGAGCGTCCGCTGCATGACGATCTGGGGCAATCACTCGGCAACGCAGTATCCGGACATTCACCATGCGACCGTGGGTGGTAACCCGGCTACGGACCTCGTCGACCAGGCATGGCTGGCCGAAGAGTTCATTCCGCTGGTGCAACAGCGAGGGGCCGCGATCATCAAGGCGCGTGGCGCGTCGTCGGCCGCCTCGGCGGCATCAGCCGCCATCGATCACATGCATGACTGGGTAATGGGGACGCCGGCGGATGACTGGGTAAGTATGGCGATCCCGGCGGACGGCAGTTATGGCGTCGAACCCGGTGTCATTTATTCCTACCCGGTGCGCTGCCAGGCCGGCCAATACGAGATCGTGAAGGATCTTGTTATCAACGACTTCAGTCGCGAGCGCATGCAGGCAACCGAATCGGAACTTCGCGAGGAACGTGCTGCAATCGAATCACTGCTGTAACGGTATGAAACGCTGAGAAGTGGGTCACCGTATAGAGAACGGCAATCTGGCAACATCAGTTGTGATAGGGTTCGCGTGAGGACTACTGAGGGTCAGCGAAACCTCGTCCAGCGTGCCGCATCTGCAAGGCTAAGAGCATGTCCAGTTTTCTAATCGATCTCGCCTGGTTCCTGCCGTTCCTCGGTGGCGTCATTTATCTCGCGTACCACCGCGTCAAGCTGCTCACATCGACCGTCCTCATAGGCGCTGCTCTTGTCGCCTATACAGTCTACAGTTCCTGGGGTTTTATCACGCTCGCCCTGTTGTGGCTTTTATTCGCCGGCCTGATCATCCTGAACATGCCGGAATTTCGCCGGGAAAAAATCACCCGGCCGGCGCTCGAGATATACCGGCAAATGCTGCCATCGATGTCCGACACGGAGCGCGAAGCCCTCGAGGCCGGCAACGTCTGGTGGGAAGGCGAACTTTTTTCGGGCAAGCCCGATTGGAACCGGCTGACAGAGTACCCGGCGCCGCAGCTTTCCGAGGAAGAACAGGCTTTCTTTGACGGTCCCTGCGAAGAACTGTGCGCCATGATCGATGGCTGGGATATCGCCCACAATCGTGGCGACATGCCGCCGGAGGTCTGGGCCTTCATCAAGAAGCACAAATTCTTCGCGATGATCATTCCGAAGAAATACGGCGGCCTTGAATTTTCGGCTTACGCGAATGCGATGGTCATCGCGAAGCTGGCAAGCCGCAATCCGGCGGTTTCATCGACCGTGGGCGTACCGAATTCTCTGGGCCCGGTAGAGTTACTGCTGGCCTACGGTACCGATGAACAGAAACAACGCTGGCTCCCCGGACTCGCAGCGGGCGACGAAATTCCCTGCTTCGCGCTGACCTCGCCCCAGGCCGGTTCGGATGCTGCCGCGTTGATCGACAGCGGCGTCGTCTGCAAGGACAAGTGGAACGGCAAACAGACAGTCGGCATCCGCCTCAACTGGGACAAGCGTTACATTACGCTCGCCCCGGTGGCAACCGTGCTCGGGCTCGCGTTCAAGCTTTACGATCCGGACCACCTGATCGGCGACAAGGACGAATACGGCATCACGGCGGCACTGATTCCGACCGATATTCCCGGTGTAACGATCGGCCGCCGGCATAATCCTCTGGGTATCCCGTTCCTGAATGGTCCGACCACGGGCAAGGATGTCTTCGTGCCGCTCGATGCAATCATCGGTGGTCCCGAG
>JBFFKF010000015.1:0-38581 GCA_041555515.1 Woeseiaceae bacterium | reverse complement strand
TGGACTACGAACAGGATGAGATAATTATCCTGACTGGCTACATCGGCGGGTTCTGGCGCGATGACATGAGCTTTGACGTCATCAACATCGACCCAGTGGGTGACGATATTGTAGTTAGCTTTTGGCTTAAGCGGGGCGGCGGGACCGGAGGCACGATCATTCTCAAGGGCGCCGCGGCGAGGGGAATCACCATCGGCGAACAGCATTTCACTATCGAATGACAGGCATTGACGGCGGGCCTTAAAGACCCAACCCTATCCCGGAAAACGAAAAGGCCGGCCCCATTGGGGCCGACCTTTTCTGGATGGTAGCGGGGGCAGGATTGGCTCGAATCGCTCCCAAGCGATTCTCGGGTCTTCGACCTGTCGTCGCTTTGCTCCTCCGCCCAAAACGCTTGCGCGTTTTGTCGAACCCGAGGCGTTCAAATCTCAACTAGGGAGCACCAAACAAAAGAAGCCCGCTCGCGCGGGCTTCCCTTGTTTGGCACTCCCTAGGGGATTCGAACCCCTGTTACCGCCGTGAGAGGGCGGCGTCCTAAACCACTAGACGAAGGGAGCGTGGTTGTTCGTCGTTTTGCTGCCCCGGTCGTTCGGGGGCTGCTATTATACGGCCGCCAATCTTCAGCTCAAGCGGAAATTTTTTTGAAAAACAGAGGGATCCAACAACACACCGAGCCCAAGATCATTCCGCGAGCCTCCCATATTGTTTCCCGGGACGAAATATCGACCAGCGCGCTCAAGGTGCTGTACCGGCTGCACAAGTCCGGTTACCAGGCGTTTCTCGTGGGTGGCAGTGTTCGTGACGCCTTGCTGGGGCTGCATCCGAAGGACTTCGATATTGCAACCAATGCGCATCCCGAGGAGATACGGGCGCTATTTGCCAATTGCCGGCTGATCGGGCGGCGCTTTCGCCTGGCACATATCCGCTTCGGTAAGGAAATCATCGAGGTCGCGACCTTTCGCGCGGCTACCGAAGGCACCGAGAGGCAAGCCGACGTGGCGCACGATCATGCGGGGAGGATCCTGCGCGACAACGTTTACGGCACGATCGAGGAGGACGTCTGGCGCCGCGATTTCACCTGCAACGCGCTCTACTACAACATCGCGGATTTCAGCATCTGGGATTACGTCGGCGGTGTCCAGGACATCGAGCGCCGCCACCTGGTGCTCATTGGCGATGCCGATAAACGGCTGCGTGAAGACCCGGTGAGGATGCTCCGCGCCGCACGTTTTGCAGCAAAGCTAGATTTCCGGATCGATGCAAGCGTTCGCGAGTCGATGGCGAAACATATCGACCTGCTGAAGAACGTGCCGCCGGCCAGGCTGTTTGATGAATTCCTGAAAATGTTTCAAACGGGTCATGCCGAGAAGACGTTTATTTTGTTGCGCAAGTTCAAACTGTTCGGCGAGCTGTTTCCCGACACCGACAAAGCGCTCAACCAGGACCAGGGATTCCTGGAGTTCGTGCGTGCCGCGCTCGTCAATACGGATCGCCGGGTCGCTGCCGGCAACTCGGTGACGCCGATGTTTCTACTCGGCGTATTCCTGTGGGAGCCGGTGCGGCATCGTGCCGAGCAACTGCGAATGAAAGAAAAAATGTCGGAAGCACAATCGCTCGCTATCGCGGCTTATCGCGTATCACAGGAACAACAATCGCGGGTATCGCTCCCGCGACGATTTACCGCACCGATGCGCGAGATGCTGGCAATGCAACCGAGGTTCAACGTGATGCGTGGAAAGCGCGCCTATAATCTGCTCGAGCACCGGCGTTTTCGTGCAGCATATGACTTCATGATGTTGCGGGCAGAAGTCGGCGATATTGAGAACGAAACCGCACAGTTCTGGACCGAGGTACAGAACCAGAGTAGCGACGAGCGGATGCAACGTTTCGGCATTAGCAAGAAGACGAATACTGGTAAACGGCACAGGCGGCCGCGCCGCCGCCGCGGCCAGAAATCCCGCAGATCGTGAGTGCACCGCACTGGTGGCCGGTGTATATCGGCGTGGGCAGTAACCTCGATTCTCCGCAGGAACAGGTCAACAAGGCCATTGCGGCATTGAGCAGTTTGCGGGATAGCATGCTCATCGCTGAATCCGGCCTTTATCGATCGGCGCCAATGGGCCCGGCTGGTCAGCCGGACTTTGTAAACGCGGTTGTAGGCCTGTTGACGAAAACCAGCGCGCATGAGCTGCTGACGCAGCTACTTGAGATCGAGCGAACCCTGGGACGCGACCGTGACGGCGATCGCTGGGGCCCGCGCAGGATCGACCTGGATCTGCTGGCTTACGCGGGACAAGTAATCGATGAGGAGGGCTTCGCTGTGCCACATCCGGGCATTGCCAAAAGAAATTTTGTATTGTTGCCGTGGCAGGAAATTGCACCGACCTTTCGCGTGCCGGGACAGGGAGAAGTTGCTGTAATGGCCGCAGGTGTTTCGAAATCGGAGCCGCGCATAGAGCGCATTGAGTAGAAAACAACGTGGCTGTCCAGGAACTTCAGAAACAGAACGGCGCGCCTCGATTCATCGTGGTAGAGGGCCCGATTGGTGTCGGCAAGACCAGTCTCGCGGAACGTTTCGCAGACAGTTTCTCCGGGGAACTCGTTCTGGAGCACGTCGAGCAAAACCCCTTCCTCGAACAGTTTTACAAATCGCCCAAAACCTCGGCATTACCGGCGCAACTTTTTTTCCTGTTTCAACGTGCCAGGCTCCTCACGGAGCTCCGGCAAACGGACATGTTTGCGCCAGTGCGTGTCGCGGATTTCCACATCGCAAAGGACAGGTTGTTTGCCGAGCTCAACCTGAACCCCGATGAACTCAAACTGTACGATCAGATCTACGAAAAGCTCGATATCGAGGTTCCGGAACCGGACCTCGTCGTGTATCTGCAAGCCTCGGTCGATACTCTAATGACACGCATAGCGGAACGAAGTATTCCGCATGAGCGAAGAATCGACCGGGCTTACATGGAAAGACTTACCGATGCCTATGCCCGCTTTTATCACGCATACGATGAGACGCCGTTACTGATCGTCAACGCGTCCTCGATCGATCCGGCCAGGGAAGAGGCGGATTTCCAAGCCCTGCTCGAGCAGGTCCGGCGGATCTCGGGCGGGCGACATTTCTTCAATCCGGCTCCATCAGTGGCTTTGGCCTGAGCTATTGCGTGTATCATCGCCACCACCCGTTAACATTTAGTCTGCATGTATACGCAACTTGAACAACGCGGCATGGCGGAACCGCCGGTCAACGTCTCCACCCTGCAAAAGATGAAGCAGGATGGCGAGGCAATCGCCTGCTTGACCGCATACGACGCCAGCTTCTCGATGCTCGTGGATGCTGCGGGTACCGATCTCGTTCTTGTCGGTGACTCGCTGGGCATGGTCATCCAGGGTCACGACACCACGGTGCCGGTCACCGTGGCCGACGTTATCTATCACACAAAAAACGTAGCAAGGGGGCTCAGGCGAGCGTTCCTCTTGGCGGACATGCCGTTCATGAGTTATGCGGACCCGGCGCAGGCGCTCGACAACTCGGTGCGCCTGATGCAGGACGGCGGGGCCATGATGATCAAGCTGGAAGGCGGTGATGGGCAACTCGAGATCGTGGAGCATCTTGCGAAACACGATATTCCGGTGTGCGCGCACATAGGCCTCAAACCACAATCGGTACACAAAATCGGCGGCTTCAAGGTACAGGGCCGGGAACCGAAGCAGGCAAAGCAAATGCTGGAGAGTGCCAAACGCCTGCAGGATTGTGGCGCGGATATCGTGTTACTCGAATGTGTGCCGAACGAAGTCGGCGAGGCGATCCGCAAAGGCATCGATCTGCCGGTCATCGGCATCGGTGCCGGCCCGCATGTCGACGGCCAGATCCTCGTGCTCTATGACATCCTCGATATTACGCCCGGGCGTAAACCGAGGTTCGTGAAGAATTTCATGAGCGGTACCGACGCGCCGCTCGAGGCGATTCGCAATTATGTGAAAGCCGTAAAAGATCGGAGTTATCCTGCGCCAGAACATTGCTTTTCCTGATCGCGTCCAACAATATTCAGAACCTATCTCGGACGCATGCCGGGGATCCGATGCAGGAAGTCAGCACGACGGAAGCACTGCGCGAGCAATTGAGTGAGTGGCGTCATGCCGGCGATCACATTGCGCTCGTGCCGACGATGGGCAGCCTTCACGAAGGTCACCTGAGTCTCGCGAAGCTCGCGCGCCGGCATGCCGAGCGCGTGGTCGTATCGATTTTCGTTAATCCCACGCAGTTCAGCGGGGACGAGGACTACGAAGAATATCCGCGATCTCTGGAGGCCGACAGACGCAAACTGAAGCGATTGAATGTAGACCTGCTGTTCGCACCCGACGTCGAAACGATGTATCCGCTAGGCGTCGATAATGCGACCTCGGTGACCGTGCCGGTACTGACCGACGAACTGTGTGGCGCTTTTCGGCCGGGGCATTTCGACGGCGTCACCACTGTCGTCAGTCGCCTGTTCAGTCTGGTGCAGCCCGATGTCGCGGTATTCGGTCAAAAGGATTTTCAACAGCTATATGTCATCAGGCACCTGGTCGAAGACCTGAGTCTGCCGATCGAAATCATCTGCGGTCCGACGCAACGCGAGGAAGACGGGCTGGCCATGAGCTCGCGAAACCAGTACCTGAGCGAGGCGGAAAGGGCGATCGCGCCGAATCTGTTTGCGATCATCAGTAGCGTCGGCGAGGATCTGGAGTCCGGCAAGAAAAGTTACAGGGGGTTGGAGAATGGCGCGCTGGCCGAATTAAGGAAATTGGGCTTCGAGCCCGATTACGTGAGCATTCGTCGGGCAGAGAATCTCAACGAACCGGACCGCGAAAACGATCAACTCGTCGTTCTCGCCGCGGCCAGACTCGGCGACGCACGTCTCATTGATAACGTCATCGTGCACGTCTAGCACCGCACCCAAATTGCATCCCTGTTACTCGGACAACTCCTGACGCGCGACGTCAAATTGCGCGCGATCTTCGGCTGTCGGTTGCGGGTATTCAATACCAAGAGTGTCAAGCGCTTCGACAATGATCTCCGCGACACAGGCGCGGGCATAGGGTTTGCTGTCCGCTGGAATTGCATACCATGGCGCCCACGGACGGGAAGTAGCGTTCAATGCACCTTCGTAGGCCGCCATGTATTCATCCCAGAACTTTCGCTCGTGAATGTCACTGGCGTTGAACTTCCAGTGCTTCTCCCTTTCGTTGAGACGTTTGAGAAATCGCGCTTTCTGTACCTTCTTGGAAACATGTAACCAGAACTTGATAATTACTGTGCCGTTCCTGGCCAAATGCTTCTCGTGATCCCGAATGGACTCGTATCGGTGCTCCCAGATCGTTGCCATATCGATCGACTCGGGTAATTTCCGTGTGCTCAGAATCTCAGGATGGACTTTGACGACCAGGACCTCTTCGAAATAACTGCGGTTGAATATTCCGATACGGCCCCTTTCCGGCAGACTGCAGGTAGTGCGCCACAGAAAATCATGGTCTATTTCAGTGGTCGACGGTTTTTTGAAGCTGAATACCTGGCACCCGGCAGGATTAACGCCTTCCATAACGGCGCGGATCATACTGTCCTTACCGCCGGCATCCATCGCCTGGAATATCAGGAGCACTGCGTGCCTGTCGTGCGCATACAGGGCTCTCTGCAGGCGATCGAGTTCCACGAGGGCTTTCTGTAGTCTCTGCCGGTTTCGCCATTTACCCTTGCCGGGATTGGTCGGCGCATCGGCCACACGAAATTGCCCGTTATAGGGAACAAGGTATTTCGACTGGGGAGCTTCAAACATCTTTTGAATATTCCTGTGCAGGTTGTTCGATGCCTCGAGCGGCCGGTGCACGCGCCTGTTGCTCGAGTGCCCATTCGACGTGTGAGCGGACTACCGGTGAATCACTATTCAACCGGGTCCGCAATGTTTCGATGATCTTTTCACTGTGGGCTGCGTTTCCCATGGCGACAGCAATATTGCGCAACCATTGCTCGTAACTGATTCTCCTGATCGCACTGCCCTCGGTTTTCCGCAGCCATTCTTCTTTGCTCCACGAAAAGAGGTCGGCCAGCTCGGCGGCCTCCAGGTTATGCCGCGGCGAAAAATCCTTTTCTTCCGATCTGACGGCAAATTTGTTCCACGGGCAGAATAGCTGACAGTCGTCGCAGCCGTAGATTCGATTGCCAATGAGCTTTCTGTACTCGAGCGGAATCGCGCCCTTGAGCTCGATAGTCAGGTAGGAAATGCAGCGGCGTGCATCGAGCTCGTAGGGACCGACGATGGCGCCCGTCGGGCAAACATCGATACAGGCACGGCAGGTACCGCAGTGGCTTTCCTCCGCGCCATCCGGAGGTAATTCGATGTCCGTGTAGAGCTCGCCGAGAAAAAACCACGAGCCCGTGTCACGGTTGATCAGATTGGTGTGCTTGCCGATCCAGCCGAGGCCGGCCTTTTCAGCAAGTGGCTTCTCGAGCACCGGCGCGCTGTCGACGAAAATTCGATAGCCGAGCGGTCCGATCTTTTTTTCGATGCGCCTGGCCAGTGCGCGAAGACGCCCACGCAAGACTTTGTGATAATCGCGACCGAGTGCGTACCGGGACACGTAGGCCTTGTGCGCATGATCGAGCAAGGCCTTTGCGTTCTCCTGATCATCCGTCAGGTAATCCATGCGCGCGGTAATGACACTCAAGGTTCCCGGTACGAGCAGTTCGGGCCGGCTGCGCTTGCTGCCGTGCCGCGACATGTATGCCATTTCTCCGTGAAATTTCTTCTCGAGCCAAACGGCCAGGCGTTGTTCCGCCTGCCGCAGATCGATGTCACTGAAGCCGATTTGCTGAAATCCGAGTTCTTCCCCCCACTGACGGATATGATCGGCAAGATCCTGCGGATCTGCGATGGATTGTCGTGATGCCTGATTCACAAACGGTTACCTTGATTTGTGTCAGTATAATTGGATATTCCGATGATCCCTAAAGCCACCAAGCTCCGGAACGATTCATTGCCATGACACTGCCCAGCGAGATCTATTCAGTCGCAAGCGTTCGCGCTATTGATCAGGTTGCAATCAAAGATGCCGGCATCGGCGGATACACGTTGATGACGCGTGCGGGCGGGGCAGCACTCGACGCAGCGCTGGAGCGATTTCCGGATGCAAAACGCTGGCAGGTGATTTGCGGCAGCGGCAACAATGGCGGCGACGGCTACGTACTGGCGAGGCTGGCGGGCGCACGGGGCATAGGCGTGTCGGTCCTCTTGATGTCGTCGCCGGACGAGCTGCAAGGCGACGCGGCGACCGCCTACCAGGATTTCGCCGCCGAAGGCGGCGCTGTTGCGATGTACGAAGAATCACTCGATGACGAGGCCGAGCTGCTGGTCGATGCGCTGCTGGGCAGTGGCCTGGAAAGGGACGTCGAGGGCAAGTACGCCGAAGTTGTCGCGGCGATCAACCAGCACGCGGCGCCCGTGCTGGCGCTGGATATCCCCTCCGGGCTGAATGCCGATACAGGTGAGGTCATGGGCGTCGCCGTCAAAGCAGACGTGACCGTCAGCTTCGTCGGTTTGAAAAGTGGCCTGTTCCTCAAAGAAGGGCCGCATTACGTCGGTGAACTACGTTTCGCCGGACTGGATATCCCCGCGGATTGTCTTGCGGCGCAAGAAGCGGACTTGCAAAGAATCAACATCGCCACGATCCGCTCGTGGCTGGCGCCGCGCAAGCGCGATGCACACAAGGGCGACTTCGGCCATGTGCTGATCGTTGGTGGCGGGCCGGGCATGTCCGGTGCGGTACGCCTCTGCGGCGAGGCGGCGCTCAGGAGCGGGGCGGGGCTCGTCAGCGTGGCGACGCACCCGTCGCATCACGCGATGATCGCGAGCGGCAGGCCGGAATTGATGTGCCATGCGGTGGAGGCCGCAAAGGATCTGGAGCCGCTGCTTGAGCGGGCCACCGTGATCGCGCTCGGGCCCGGTCTCGGTACAGGGAAATGGTCGCAAACGATGTTCGACGCAGTCATGAAATCCGATCTGCCAATGGTCGTCGACGCGGATGCGCTCAATCTGCTCGGCCAGGCCGAGGTACGTGACCGGGACTGGATATTGACGCCGCACCCGGGCGAGGCAGGCCGCTTGCTCGATTGTCCGACTGCCAAAGTGCAGGAAGATCGCCGCGGTGCGCTGCAAAAGCTGGTCGAAGGATTTGGCGGCACGGTGGTTCTGAAAGGTTCGGGATCGCTCGTCAGCGCATCCGACGGCCCGAGCTGGCTATGCACGGCCGGCAATCCGGGGATGGCGGCGGCCGGCATGGGCGACGTGCTGACCGGCATCATTGCCGGGCTCAGGGCGCAGGGACTGTCGTCCGAAAAGGCTGCGGTCGCGGGCGTCGATATACATGCCCGCGCCGGCGATACTGCGGCCGAGAAAGGGCAGCGCGGATTGCTGGCATCGGATCTGCTGCGGGAGCTCAGAGCTTGGGTCAACCCCTGATTCTCCCCGATGCCGAGGCCACCGAGTCACTCGCAGCGACGCTGGCGCGCGCCTTGCCGGAGGACGCCGCTGGCTGGACCATCCTCCTCGAGGGCGAGCTCGGCGCCGGGAAATCGACGTTTGCGCGCGCGCTGCTCAGGGCGCTGGGCCACGAAGGAACGGTGCCGAGTCCCACCTATACCCTGGTCGAGCCTTACACCTTTCCAAACTACACTGTCTATCATATTGATTTATATAGGATAAAATCCGCTGATGAGCTCGAATTCCTGGGCTGGTCGGACCTGCAGGACGGTCTGAAACTGATCGAATGGCCGGAGCGCGTTCCGCAACTGCGCAAGGCCGCGGATATCCGGGTCAAACTGCGGTACGACGGCGCCGGGAGGGCGGCGGAACTCGAGGGACTGTCCCTTCGCGGCAGCGCCGCGCTGGCGTCCATGGTCCCGCCACATACCGAGGTATCGCCTTAAGAAAGGTCTGTATCTTTATAATTTTGAAACAAATCATTGGATTTTTAAGTTAAATTCGTATACTCATCCGACATAATCCTGAACCCTATGGAATTGCCCGTCCGGATGAGCCTGAAGCGCCGAATCTTGCTCACTGTCCTGCTGCTGCTGCCGGCGGTCCTGGCGCAGGCCGCGACCCTGGAGAATATTCGCGTCTGGACGGAAAGCGGGCGCACCCGCGTCGTCCTGGATCTGAGCGCGCCCGCGGAACACAGCATCTTTACGCTGCGCGGCCCGGACCGCCTGGTCGTGGACCTGAAAAACAGCCGTCTCTCGACTGCAATTCGCGATCTGCCGCGCAACAACGGTTCGATAAAGTCGGTCCGCACCGGCGTGCGGGAAGACGGGCAGATACGCGTGGTGCTGGACCTGAACCAGACGGTGCGTTCGCGAAGTTTTACCGCCGGCCCGAATGACCGGTATGGCGATCGCCTCGTCATCGATCTGCATGCGCAGGGGAATCTGCGCGCGGTCAAGCGGGCATCGGACGAGTACACCCGCGGCCGCGATATCGTCATTGCGGTAGATCCCGGGCATGGCGGACACGATCCCGGTGCGATTGGCCGCGAAAAGACGCGCGAGAAGGATGTCGCGCTGGCAGTCGGCCGCCTGCTCGCGACCCGCATCGATGCCGAGCCGGGCATGAAGGCATACCTTACGCGCAAGCACGATATCTTTATTCCGCACCGCGAGCGCATGGAAATCGCGCGGAAGAACAGGGCCGACCTGTTCGTATCGATTCACGCCGATGCCGTCGATGATCCACGAGCACGCGGGGCATCCGTTTACGTGTTGTCGCTGAAGGGCGCGAGCGACGAAGCCGCGAAACGGCTCGCGCAGCGTGAAAACGCATCCGACCTGGTTGGCGGCGTGTCTCTCAAAGACAAGGACGCCGTTCTCGCTTCCGTATTGCTGGACCTTTCGCAAAACGCTGCGCTTAGCGCGGGGCTCGATATAGGCGCCGAGGTCATTGCGGAACTCGCGAAACTCGGCAAGGTGCACCGGCGTACCGTGCAGCAGGCCGGTTTCCTGGTGCTGAAATCGCCCGATGTTCCCTCGATCCTGATAGAGACTGCGTATATTTCGAATCCGCATGAGGAAAAGAAACTCGTGAGCGGCGCGCATCAGAGGAAACTGGCCGATGCCATCCTCACAGGGATACGCAACTACTTTTACAAAAACCCGCCACCGAATACGCAGCTCGCGATGAATCTGCAGCGGGCGCCGCAAAAGCAGGTCAATCACGTCATCACGCGCGGCGATACGCTCAGCGAAATTGCCGAGCGCTACAACGTCAGCATGTCGGCCATCCGTTCAGCCAACAAACTGACAGGCGACAAGGTACGCATCGGCCAGAAGCTGACGATTCCGATCTACGCCGGCTCCTAGGGCCAGAGCCGGGCTCTGTCGCTATTTCTGATACCCTTCGGGTCATGCCGATCCGACAACTTCCCGAGCACCTGGTTAATCAGATCGCTGCTGGCGAAGTGGTGGAACGCCCGGCGTCGGTTGTCAAGGAGCTGGTCGAGAACAGCCTCGATGCCGGGGCACGGTCAATCAACATCGATATCATTGCCGGCGGCACCAAGCTGATTCGCGTACGTGACGATGGTGCCGGTATCCCGCGGGACGAAATCGTGCTTGCCCTGTCGCGCCACGCAACCAGCAAGATCAGCAGTCTCGACGATCTGCAGGCGATCGTGTCGCTCGGATTTCGCGGTGAGGCATTGCCCAGCGTGGCCTCTGTGTCGCGCCTCATTCTGACAACCCGCAGCGCTGACACCGCCTGGAAGGTAGAAACGAATGATGGACAGATTGGTGAGCCCGTGCCCGCGGCACATACGGCGGGTACCACCGTCGAAGTTCGCGATCTTTTTTACAACACGCCGGCTCGCCGGAAGTTCCTGCGCTCGGAGCGCACCGAGTTCAGGCATATCGACAAGTGGATCAGGCGACTGGCGCTGGCGCGGCCCGACGTTGCATTTACTCTGAGCCATAATCGGCGCGCAGTGTTGAATCTCAAAGCGGCAAACGAGACCGATGAGATTCTCGAGCGCGTCGGTACCATTTGTGGAGATGCGTTTGCAACGCAGACTCTGTTCATAGACCGCGAAAGCGATGAGATCGCACTTTCCGGCTGGATCGGATTGCCGACCTGCAATCGCAGCCAGCCCGACCTGCAGTACTGGTTCGTCAACGGGCGCAGCATTACCGATAAAACGCTGTCGCATGCCGCAAGACATGCCTACCGGGACGTCCTGTTTCATGGTCGTTATCCGGCCTATGTCCTGTTCCTTTCGATGAATCCCGCGCTTGTCGACGCCAATGCGCATCCGTCCAAACATGAGGTCCGGTTCAGGAACGGCCGGGAAGTGCACGGGATAGTATCTCAGGCAATCGAATTTGCATTGCGGGGAACGCGTCCCGGTGGCCACGCGATCAGGCCGGCGCAGCCGGAAATTATCAGCAGTAAGATTCATCAACAGGCGGCAATGTCATTGTCGCCTGGTGGCCAGGTATCTTCGTCGTCCGTAGCGGAGGCGATGGCCGGTTACCAGGCACTCGCCAATATCGAAATGACCGAGCGAGCCATGCCTGCGGGTGACGATGTTCCACCGCTGGGTTTCGCAATAGCGCAACTTGGCGGCATCTACATTCTTGCCGAGAACGCGGCGGGACTGGTCGTCGTCGATATGCATGCGGCTCACGAAAGAATTGTCTACGAGAAACTCAAAGCGTCTTTCGACGACACGTCGATTGTGAG
Source organism: Woeseiaceae bacterium (assembly GCA_041555515.1). Taxonomy (GTDB): domain Bacteria; phylum Pseudomonadota; class Gammaproteobacteria; order Steroidobacterales; family Woeseiaceae; genus SZUA-117. The sequence goes on along the minus strand of JBFFKF010000015.1, from coordinate 26,816 downwards.
CCAGCCGCTACTCGTTCCGCTGACGGTTGCAGTTGCGGAGGCGGAGGCGGATCGCGCAGAGGAAGCCGCAGAAATCTTTGCCCGCCTGGGTCTCACGATCGATCGCAGCGGTCCGGCGAGTTTGTGCATCCGGCAGGTCCCCGCGTTACTCAAACAAGCGGATGCCGAGGCATTGATTCGCGACGTGTTATCCGATCTGCAGGAGTCGGATGGTAGTAATCGAATCGAGGACACATGCCACGATATGCTCGCGACCATGGCTTGCCATCACTCGGTTCGCGCAAACCGCGTGCTGACGCTGGCAGAAATGAATGCGCTTCTGCGGGAAATGGAAACGACCGAACGTGCCGATCAGTGCAATCACGGGCGCCCAACCTGGACAACCATCAGCATCGCGGACCTCGACCGGCTGTTCCTTCGCGGACAATGATCGATTGTGAGTAGATGCGTCGTTTGCCTGATGGGGCCTACGGCTTCCGGCAAGACCGACATGGCGCTCCAGCTTGCGGAAAAATTTCCGCTGGACCTGATCAGCGTCGACTCGGCGCTGGTGTATCGTGGCATGGACATCGGTACTGCAAAGCCGGACGCCGAAACACTGCAGCGCGTGCCGCACCGTCTCATCGACATACGCGACCCGGAAGACGCATATTCAGCCGGCGATTTCGTGCGCGATGCCCGTGCGGAGATTGATGCAAGTCTCGCGCGTGAACGCATTCCGCTACTGGTCGGTGGCACGATGTTGTATTTCCGCGCCTTGACCGAGGGCATCGCCGAACTGCCCGAAGCCGATGCAGACATGCGCGCGGCAATCGATGCCGAGGCGGCGGCGTCCGGTTGGCCCGCAATGCACGCGAAACTGGCGGCAGTGGATGCAACTGCTGCCGGCAGAATCAAGCCCAACGATAGCCAGCGCATTCAGCGTGCCCTCGAGGTGTATCGAATCAGCGGGAAAGCGCTCTCGGAGTGGCAGGCGGGCAGCGAGCCCTGCGAGCATGCGTACCAGTTCCTGAAAATTGCCTTGCTGACCGAATCCCGGTCGGTGCTCCACGAGAGAATTGCCCGGAGACTCGACATGATGATCGAGCAGGGGTTCGTCGAGGAGGTTCGACAGTTGATGGCGCGCCCCGGACTCACCGCCCGGCATCCTGCAATGCGCGCCGTCGGCTACCGGCAGATCTGGGCGTTTCTGGAGGGGCAGGGGAGCCCCGAGAGCGCCAGGCAGAAGGCACTGGCGGCGACGCGCCAACTGGCCAAGCGGCAGCTTACCTGGCTGCGGAGCGAGCGCGGGGTGACCATCGTGGATCCGCTTGATTCCGGCGCCCTGGGCACCATATCCGAGCTCGTGCAGGAGCAACTGGAGAACTGAAATCGCGCTCGCAACGATTGTCATCAGGGCAATATCAGCATATGTTAGACTTTTACGCGCTTGGAGCAGGTCAATTTTGATGGGCAACCGGCGCCACCGGTATGAATTGACCGCTGATGCTTTGCTTGAGTCCATCAGGCTGTCGGCGTTTGAGGCGAGGACTATAGCCGCAACGTGCCGCATGATTCAGTAATCAGCTGGCCAATGGCAATAAGAAGAATAAGGAGACCCAAATGGCTAAAGGGCAGTCACTTCAGGATCCGTTCCTCAATATTTTACGAAAGGAAAAAGTACCTGTATCCATTTACCTGGTTAACGGCATCAAATTGCAGGGACAGGTCGACTCGTTCGACCAGTTCGTGGTGCTGCTCAAGAACAGCGTCAACCAGATGGTTTACAAACACGCAATCTCGACAATCGTGCCGGCACGCAACGTGCGGCTGCCATTGCCGAACGACGAAGCGGGTGATTCCGACGACTAGTAATTCTTACCCGGAGGTCGCGATTGTTTGAGCGACCGCGTAGCGGCGAACGCGCGATCCTGGTTCATGCTTCTGCCGGCGGAGCTCCGGACATCAATGAACGAGACGAGTTTGTCGAGCTTGCGACCTCGGCAGGCGCGGTTATTGTCGATGAACTCGTGAGCGCACGGCGCAGCCCTGATCCACGATACTTCATCGGCAAAGGCAAACTGCAGGAATTGAAGCAGAGCGTTGCGGACACTGAGGCGGAGCTGGTTTTATCCAGCGCGCCCTTGAGTCCAAGCCAGGAACGCAATCTCGAAAGGAGCCTGCAGTGTCGCGTTCTCGACCGGAGCGGACTGATACTGGATATCTTCGCGCAACGGGCGCGGAGTTTCGAAGGCAAGCTGCAGGTGGAGCTGGCGCAACTGCGGCATCTGTCGACGCGGCTCGTTCGCGGCTGGACGCACCTCGAAAGGCAAAAGGGTGGCATCGGCCTGCGCGGTCCGGGCGAAACACAGCTCGAAACCGATCGGCGCCTGATCGGCAAGCGCATCCGTCAGCTGAAAGAAAGGCTCGATCACGTTGATGGCCGCCGCGCCATGAACCGGCAAAACCGCCTGCGAGCCGAGATCCCGACCGTAGCGCTGGTGGGATACACCAATGCGGGCAAATCCACCTTGTTCAATGCGCTGACCAATTCGGATGTGTACGTCGAGGATAAATTGTTTGCGACGCTCGATCCCACGGTGCGGCGCTTGGAACTGCCTGGCGGTCGCGAAGTCATACTGGCGGACACTGTCGGTTTTATTCGAGACTTGCCGCATGAATTAATTGCGGCATTTCGTTCAACCTTGCAGGAGGCGCGGGAGGCCGACCTCATTCTGCACATGATCGATGCTAGCGATCCCAGTCGATGGCAAAGAGTGCGGCAGGTCAACGCGGTATTAAAACAGCTTGATGCAGATCGTGTGCCGCAGATAAGGGTGTACAATAAAATTGATAAGCTCGAACGTGAGCCGCGTCTAACCAAACTCAGGCAGGGGGGCGGACGAGCGGTATGGTTGTCTGCCGTGACCGGCGACGGTATCCCGCTGCTACTGGAGTCAATCGAAAGTCGGCTGCGGCAGGAGAAAGTTCGCGGCTTGATTCGACTTCACCCCAGCCAGGGTCGTCAACGTGCATTGCTTTTTGAAATGGGTGCCGTGATGCAGGAAAAACCGGCTGCAGATGGCGGCTGGATTCTGGAACTTGAAATGGCGGAGCGGGATTTTCGGCGCTTCATGAAGCGTGAAAAGCTGCCCGCCGCAATTTTGCGTGAATCGCCGGCCAAGGCGCCGGATAGCGCAGCGATACAGAGATAGATACATGGCCTGGAATGATAATGGAAACGGTCAGGATCCCTGGAAGAAAGAGGGTGAAGAACCGAATGACCTGGACAAGATTGTGCAGGACTGGCAACGCAAACTGAGCGGCATCGTCGGCGGTGGCCGCCGCAAATCGGCACCCGGCGCTTCCGGCGGTTACGTACTTTCCGTGCTGCTCGTCCTTGCCTGGGCGCTGACCGGATTGTATCGCGTCGACGAAGCGGAACGCGGTGTGGAGCAACGCTTCGGCGCGTACACGCAAACAACGATGCCCGGCCTGCGATGGCACTGGCCGTTTCCCATAGAAGTCGTCGACATCGTTAATGTCAACGAGGTCAACGATTACCGCTTTCGCACCGAGATGCTGACGGCTGACGAGCAGTACGTTTACATCGACATGGTCGTGCAGTATCGGCGCACCGACCCAGTGAAATACAGTTTCGAGGTGGACGATCCGGAACTGACCCTGCAGGCGGTGACGGAAAGTGCATTGCGCGGCGTGGTTGGCACGACGTCACTCGATCTGCTGATCGGCGAGCGACGCGAGCAGATTCCGGCGCGCACGCTGGAAGAGTTGCAAAAGACGATTGAGGGCTATGGCGCCGGCATCACGGTCACCTCGATCAACCTCAGCACGGTAGATTACCCTTCATCGGTCCAGGAAGCGGTCGACGACACGCAGAAAGCGCGCAACGACAAGGAACGCTACGAACTGGAGGCGAACACCTATCGCAACGACATCATTCCCCGGGCCCGCGGTGCGGCACAGCGCGTGCTGCAGGATGCGGAAGCCTACCGGGATCGTGTCATCGCCGATGCCGAAGGCGAGGCCGCGCGTTTCGAGGCCCTGTTGGCCGAGTATCAGAAGGCGCCGCGCGTGACCCGTGACCGACTTTATCTCGAAGCGATTGAGGAGGTCTATGGCAATTCGAACAAGGTTTTGATCGATTCACAGGGATCCGGGAATCTTCTCTACCTGCCGATCGATCAGTTGATACGTGGCGATAGTCGCGGCGCAGCCGGCGCTGAGACGAACCGGTCCGCCGACGCCCAGACGCCGAACGTCGTCGCCAGTCCCGAAAGGGACCGGGCCGATCCCCGCCAGAGGACGAGGAGGGATCCGCGATGAATAACAAGAACTTTACGATTCTCGTAATCGTCGGCCTGATCTTGCTCGGCATCGGCGTATCGGCATTCACCGTGAACGAGCGCGAACTGGCGATCAAGCTGCGGGTCGGTGAGATCGTCAAATCTGATTACCAGCCCGGGCTCTACTGGAAAATTCCGGTCTACGAGACGGTTCGCAAGTTTCCTGCTCGCATCCTGAGAATGGACGATGAGCCGCAGCGAGTGTTTACTCTCGAGCGCACCGCCATGGAGGTCGACTATTTCGTCGAGTGGCGCATCGTGGATCCCGTGGCGTTCTATACATCGACCACAGGGTCGCGGCAGATCGCGGCAGATCGCCTGCTCGAAATCGTCCGCAACTCGATCGTAACCGAGTTCGGTCGCCGCTCTGTGCAGGAGTCGATTTCCGTGGAGCGCGTGGAACTGATGGCCGACATGCTGGAGACGGCGTCGGTGACTGCCCAGGGACTTGGCATCGAGGTTGTCGATTTTCGTGTCAAGCAGGTCGAATTCGTGCAGGTCGTCAGGAATTCTGTCTACCAGCAGATGAGCGAGGAGCGCGCCCGCGTTGCAGCGGAGATCAGGGCCGAAGGACAGGAAGCGGCGGAACTGATTCGATCAACGGCGGACAAGGATCGCACCATTATCCTGGCCGATGCTTATCGCGACGGACAAAAGATTCGGGGGCAGGGCGACGCCCGCGCCGCGGAAATCTATGCGAACGCCTACCAGAAGGATCCGGAGTTCTACGCGTTTTACCGCAGTATCGATGCGTACAAGAAGTCCATGGGCAAGTCAGGTGACGTGCTCGTGCTCGATCCGAACAATGAATTCTTCCGCTACCTCAACAAATCGAGCGGCGATAACCAGTAAACCCGGATTATTGAATCGACAGAATTAGCGTGCCGCCGTCAAGAACGGCGGCATTTATTGTGAGCCGACAAAATGTGGCAGGACATACTGACGGCCTTTGCCCTTTACCTCGTTATCGAAGGCATGATTCCATTCGTTGGCCCGGATTTTTTCCGTCGCAACGTTGCCAGGTTGTCGGAGCTCAATGACAACCACCTCAGGGCAACCGGGTTCACGATCATGGCGACCGGGGTGTTGCTGTTGTTTGTCGTTCGTTAGAAGGTGCGCGGGTGGGGAAAAACGTCGTAGTCGTTGGATCGCAGTGGGGCGATGAGGGCAAAGGCAAGATTGTCGACCTCCTGACGGACAAAGCCGCAGCCGTGGCGCGTTTCCAGGGCGGCCACAATGCCGGCCACACGCTGGTGATTTCCGGCAAGAAGACCGTACTGCACCTGATCCCTTCGGGAATTTTGCGTGACGGCGTGCTGTGCCTCATTGGCAACGGCGTGGTGCTGTCGCTGGATGCGCTGATCAGTGAAGCACAGAAGTTGACCGAGAGTGGTGTACCGGTCTTCGAACGACTGCGAATCAGTCCGGGTTGTCCCCTCATATTGCCGTCTCACGTGGCGCTCGATAACGCGAGGGAGAAAGCCCGGGGTTCCTCAGCCATTGGCACGACCGGCCGCGGCATCGGACCGGCATACGAGGATAAAGTGGCGCGGCGCGCGGTCAGGGTGTCCGATCTGTTCGTGCGCGAGAAGTTTGCGGCAAAGCTCGGCGAGATTCTCGATTATCACAATTTCCTCTTGCAGAACTATTTCAAGACCAAGCCCGTCGATTTTGCACAAACGCTGGATGAGGCATTACGCGCTGCTGAAACGATTGCACCGAGCACAGCGGACGTGACCCAGATTCTTCAGGATCTTGCGGATGCGGATAAGAGTATCCTCTTCGAAGGCGCGCAAGGCGCATTCCTCGACATCGATCATGGCACCTATCCCTACGTTACCTCTTCAAACACGGTCGCCGCAGCGGCGAGCATCGGCACCGGCATTGGTCCGTCGAATCTGGACTACATCCTCGGCATCGTAAAGGCCTACACAACGCGTGTCGGCGCTGGCCCATTCCCCACCGAACTCAATGATGATCTCGGGGAGCACCTCGGTACCGTCGGCGCCGAATTCGGCGCGACGACCGGAAGACCGCGGCGTTGCGGCTGGTTCGATGCGGTCGCATTACGCCGCTCGATCGTGAACAGCAGCATATCCGGTCTGTGCGTGACCAAGCTCGACGTGCTCGACGGGCTGGAGACGGTTCGCATTTGCGTGGGTTACGAGATCGACGGCGAACCGGTTGCGGGTTTGCCAGTGCTGGTGGATCGATTCGCGGACTGCCAGCCTGTCTACGAAGACATGCCGGGCTGGACCGAATCGACGGTCGGTGCCACGAGCGAGAAGGACCTGCCGGACAACGCGCGAAAATACCTGGCAAGAATCGAAGAACTGGTCGCAGTTCCGGTCGACATCATTTCGACCGGGCCGGATCGCGAGCAGACGATCGTCAAACGCCACCCGTTCGACTGAACATTACTGCATTGTCAGGATAAACAGACCATTCGCAATGTCGCTGACTACGATGTTGCCGGACGGGAAAAACGGGTAAACGCTCCACGACCCATCGAATGCTGCAGCCGAGCTGTCGGGAAAAGTGTCAAAAGACGCAATTTCCATCAAATCCATGTTTGTCAGATCGGTAAACTCGAGTACCCGCAGGCCCGAGGTGTAATTCGCCTGAAACACGCGGTTGCCGAATATGTATAAGTTGTGATCGATCGATGCGGTCACGGCTTCGTATGCGTAGACGTAGACCGGCGTATCCAGATCCGTGACGTCGAACACGTGAGTACGGGTCGGCACATTCAAGCTGGTCTCGTCCGATTCGTCGCCCAGCAAAAAGAAACGATGATCCGGTGTTAGCCAGCCCTGGTGGGCAAAGCCTGAATCCGGGTAGCCCGTTTCGGAAACAGTGACCGGCATGGACTTATCCGTGACGTCGACGATGCCCAAATGGCTCGTGCCCGTTGGCAGATTATTCGGCGTATTTGTCTGCGCCGAGTTAAAGCAAATCTCCCTGCCAACGTAATCCAAATCCGGGCCCGCGTATATCACACACTGCGTGTCATGAATATCTGCCTCGTCGTAACAACCAGCCATTACGGGCATGGTCGGCGCCATGATATCGATCATGTGCAGTCCTTCGTCGCAGGTATCCGTGCCGACCGCATAGGCGTATCCGGTATCTTCGTTAATTGCCAGGTTGTGAGCGTTTCCAAACCCCGTGTAAATAGCATCTGCGGTGAAATCCAGCGGCACTGCAATGCCCCGCAGGCGCGTCAGGTCGAAGACCTGCATGCCATGCGCGCCGGCGCCATCGGCCACGATGAATACGTGGTCCATATAGACCTTCATGTCGCGCCATGGTGATTCCACGGTGTTGCTTGCCAGGTGACCGAGAACCGCCGGATTGTCGGGATCGGTTATGTCGACGAAGGCAGCGCCGCTGGTCAGGCCCATGATCGCGTACTCGCTGTTGTTCGTCGGATCCACCCAGCCCCAGATGTCGTTGCCGTCGCCGCCATCCATATCGGCATTGGGTATGCGCTTGCGCAGATTAATGCCGGAGCAGGCGAAGTCGCCGGCCATGCCACCGACGCAGTCGTCGGGCCCGGTGCTCAGTCCCGGGGGCGGAGGAGGCGGCGGCGGCGGCGGTGGCGGCGCGCTGGTGCCGCTGCTGCTGCCACCACACGCTGCCGTGAATAGCGCAATCACCAGTAGCGGGCAGAGTGTTGCAAGTGATTTCATATTAGCCGCGTCCTTATGCCTTAACTGTCCGCTTGGCGTCGCTATCTGGCCAAGTTATCGGATCGCGTGGTTTCTAGCTAAGATCCGAAACTCTAGCAGAGGTTCCGCAAGGACGACGCGAGCCAGCACCCGATTACGCTTGCATGAGGATCCAGTTTCCGGATCATAGGCGCGCTGAAATCACGGGGAATCAACGATTGAAGAAGATATCGCTGCGTTTCAAGGCCGGTCCCGGGGCTTACGAGGACATCAAGACGCACGGCTTTGCCGAAGAGCGCATTGGCACCATTGCCGGCGCCTCGGGGGGCGCCAAGTGGCTGGTGCTGAGTCAACTGGATCGCGTGATCACAGGACGCATCCTGCCGAAACTTTCCGGCCCCGTGCACTTACTGGGATCGTCGATCGGTGCCTGGCGATTCTCCTGCTATGCGCAAGCGGCGCCCACGGATGCGATCGAGCGATTCGAGGAGGCATACCTCGACCAGAGGTACAGCGAAAGACCTGATGCGGCAGAGATAAGCGCGAAGAGCCGCGAGATCCTGGAAATATTGCTCGGGGAAAACGGGCCGCGTGACATCGTGAAGCATCCGGTGTTGCGCACGCATATCATGACGGTGCGCAGCCGATTGTTTACGGCCAGCGAGCGGCGTCCGATTCTCGCGGGTGGGCTTCTGGCATCCGCTGCGCTCAATGCTGTGAGTCGAAGATCTCTGGGGCTCTTCTACCGGCGCAGCCTGTTTTACGATGCGCGCGATTTGCCGCCTTTTTACAACGCGAGCGGTTTTCCACTGGATCGCGTTCATCTGACCGAGCGCAACGTGGTCGATGCAGTAATGGCGTCCGGAGCCATTCCGCTCGTTTTACAGGGGGTCCGGGACATCGACGGCGCGCCCAGGGGGATGTACCGTGACGGCGGCATCATCGATTACCACCTGGACCTGCCGCTGAGCGAGCCTGACCGGCTTACCTTGTTCCCGCATTTTTTTGAATACCTGGTACCCGGGTGGTTCGATAAGAAACTGACCTGGCGACGTCCGGATCCGCGACATACGGACAGGACGATATTGATCTGCCCGTCGGCGGAATTCGTCGACGAACTGCCGAACCGCAAGGTACCGGACAGGAGTGACTTTACGACGATGTCACCCGAACTGCGCGTCAAAGTCTGGCGCTCGGCGGTCACCGCCTGCGCACGACTGGCTGAGGAGCTGAACGACGTTCTGGACAAGGGTGAGCTGCCGGCGCGGCTAGAGCCGTTGTGATAGGCTTCGCACAAAAAACGGGGACGCCAAAAAGTTGAATAATAGATGTCGTCGAGTCGCCGCGGTGACTCTTGCCTACCAAATGAAAATCGGTGCCTTGCAATGACTGACGTAGCAGGGGTCTCTCCGGCCGCAGGCAGGGCGTATCCCGAACTGACCTGGACCGCAACTGTCGTCGGCTGGATCCTCGGCGTGATCATTGCCATTTCAATCGGCTATGCGGCGCTGATTTTGGGCTTTTCGATCGAGGGTTCCGAGCTTGCGGCGATACTCGGATTCGGCATTCTGCGCGGCATCTTGCGGCGCAAGAGCATCATCGAAAACAACATCGTGCAAACGATTGCCAGCGGCGTTAACGGCGCTTCTTCAGGCATGATGTTTTCGGTGCCCGCCATATTCATTCTGGGTTACAACGATCAGTTTGATCCCGTTATCATGACCTTCGGCTGCATTGCAGGCGCATTCCTGGGTATCGCGTTCATCATCCCGTTGCGCAAGCACATGATCGATTTCGAACGGCTGACGTACCCGGGCGGCGTCGCCGTCGCGACGATCCTCAAGTCTCCCGGAGCCGGCGTGCGCAAGGCAGTCATCCTGCTTGGCGCAGCGGCGGTGAGCGCGACCGTGCACCTCGTTTCACTGGCAACCGGCGTCGAAAACTGGAACCTGGGAGCGTTGATCGGTATGCCGTCCTATATGAACTGCATCTGGTACCTGTCACTCATGACAATCGGCGTGGGCTTCATTGCGGGACGCGGCGGTGTCGCGTTCATCATCGGCGGCTTCGTGGCTTACTGGTTCCTGTCGCCGATGCTGTCGGCGACGGACAGTTTTCCGCTGGATAGCGTCGGCGCCGCGATAAGCGATCCGGGCCAGTTGCGATTACTCCTGTACCGCCCGCTCGGCATCGGCATGCTAATTGGCGGTGCAGTGATGGGAGTCATACTCGCCTTTCCCCTGATCCTCAGCACGGTTCGCTCGATGCAAAATGCGTCCAGCGTCGATACCGGGACATCGGCGGACGAGATGCCGATCAAGATGCTGTACGCGGCGATTTTCGGCGCGGCGATATTGCTCGCGACCATCGCCATCAGCTCAGTTGAAGCGGTTGGTGTTGTCCGCGGCATCGGTATGGCACTGCTTGGCACGCTCTGGATCTGGATGTCGGGCATTATCCTTTCCGAGGCGATCGGGCGCACCAACTGGTCGCCGCTTTCCGGCATGACCCTGATCGGCATCACGCTGCTGATCATTCTGACTGCGGGCATGGAACGGGGCGATTCGATCGTCGCGGCAATCATGGTCGGAGCGGCAACCTGCGTGGCAATGTCGCAGGCAACAGACTTGATGCTCGATCTGAAGACCGGTTACCTGGTTGGCGCGACACCCCGGATGCAACAGATGGGGCAGTTCATCGGCGCGTGGCTCGGACCAATCGTCGTCATTGTGCTGATCTTTGTGCTGGACGAAGCGATGACTCTCGGCAGCACGGCCTTGCCCGCACCCCAGGGACAGGCACTCGCCAGCATGGTCGAGGGAATTCTCGGCGGCGACGTGCCGGTTGAGAAATACGCAGCAGGTGCAGTGCTGGGTGGTATCTTGTCCGCCGTCATTGGCGGGCTGGGTATTACCGTCGGACTGGGCTTTTATCTGCCGTTCAACATTGTCCTTACCTATTCCCTCGGCACGTTGAGTCGCGAAATTGCCGATCGCACGCTCGGCAGATCCTGGAGTGACAACATCGGTATCCCCATCGCGGCAGGGCTCATTGTGGGTGAAGCGCTGGTTGGCGTTGGCAATGCGATCATGGTGGTCGTCTCGGCCGGGTAGAACAGGGCAGGAAAATGAAGCAAATTGGATTTTTGTTACTCGCAGTCGGCTTTGTAATTTCCGCTTTCGCGACGGCGCTCGATACCGTGGTGACGAACTGGAATATTTTTGTTCCGGCAGCGCTCGTTGGTATCGCCGGCGTGTTTTTGATCAAGCGCCATGCGAGCGGCGCTGCGCGCTCAGAGCATGTCCTGACGGCCAATCGAGTCGAACTGAATGAGTCGCTGGGCAATATCGTGAGAAACCTCGAAGAGATGATAGAAGCGGGCGATTCGATATCGGTCAATCAGCTGCGCGCCGAAATTGACAATCGTTTGCGCGACGACTTGAGACGATTTGCGGATGCCCGGGAGAGCCTGATTCACCTTTTCAGTATGCAAACTTATGCAAACGTAATGAGTGACTTTGCGGCCGGGGAGCGTTACATCAACAGAATCTGGTCCGCATCGGCCGACGGCTACGAGAGTGAAGCTCGTCGATATCTCGACAAGGCAGTGGTGCAATTCCGCGTAGCCAGGCAACAACTGGAGACTGCGACGGGCTAGTAATTTGGCCGTCCGGGCGGCGAATTATTTCTTGCCAAAACGCTTGCAGCGCTCACTCAGCAGCTTCTGCACCGCGTCGACATCCTCATTCATCAGGTAGTCATTCGGGTCTTTCCAGCCGGTAAGCATCGTAAGATTGCGCTCGTTGACCGCCAGGTATGCCTCGCTCGCCTGCGAGTCGACTTCCCACCCCGGTACTACGACGACAGTGCGAACACGCACGTTGTGCTTTAATAATTTACCGATCTCTTTAGCAAGCTGTTCCGACTTTACGCCGATTCGCGCGACCGACATCATTTTCTTGTCCGGGAATGACAGCCTGTCACCGCGCAGGGTAACGTTGTTGTCTTTTCCGGGTTTCTTTGAAACGACATTGACTGCGTAGATGCCGTGCCGACCGACGACGACATTATCGATGATGCCGGCGCCGGTCGGCACATCGTGGAACAATCGATTCTGATTAGAATTCAGTTTTTGCAGGGCGTGGCCCGTCGCCATGGTCGCATCGCGAACAAACGCCAGGTGCCGCTTCTTCAAAATGATCCTGATTAGCCGATAGGGCGTGTATACAGCTGCGGCCGCGAACAATACCAGCACGAGAATCAGCTGCCATCTCGGCAGTTGGTCAAACATGCCTTGCGGCGGGAACAGGAAGGTGACGGCGAATATGACCGTGAATACCAGCGCCGCGCTCAAATAGATCGTCTGCTCACGCCCGAGTTGCTCCAGCTGGTCACGAAATCTCTGCGCCGCTTCGAGCATGATGCTATCCGGGAAGCGGGTCCTTACGACTATCGACTGGGACAAGACGTGCCAGGATTTGACGATGAGCAGGAACACGATCGTGCTTGCCAGGGCAATTGTGGTGGCGCCGCTTATCAGAGCAAGACTCATGCGATCGGTTCCCCGACTATCTGCATTGGAATAGCATAATTTAGCGTTACGTAACAAGAGGTCTCTGTGATACAGATCACATGGGTCAGGATTCGCAAACGGTGAAACCGGGCATGGCGAAGGGTTTATGTGAAGGCGATCACAGTCGCTGCCGCGATCAGCCTGCTACCGTCCACGAAATCGATTTTCTATGCGATGGCAGACAGTTACGGAGTCAATTATGAACATCAATCGGCTCGGATTTCTATTCCTGATTTCAATACTCGGTCTGAGCGGCTGTGCCACGATGAGCGCCGACGAGTGCGTCACCAGTGACTGGCACGCGATTGGCTTCGAGGATGGTGCGCGCGGGTACACCGCCACGCAGCTCGGAAATCGCCGCAAGTCCTGCGCCAAGCACGGCGTCACACCTGACTTCGAGGCTTACCAGGCCGGTCATGCGCAAGGTCTGCGCCAGTATTGCCAGCCGTCGCGGGGATTCAGCCTGGGTTCGAGCGGCGCGCGTTACAACGGCGTATGCCCGGCTGATCTGGAAGCGCCGTTTGTCGACGCCTATAACCAGGGTCATCACCTGTATACACTGCGTGCCAGGGTCAATGGCGCAACAAGCCAGATCAACTACAAGAAACGCGAGCTCGAAAAGGTCAACGACCAGATTCGCGCTGCCGAAGCGAGACTGATCAGTCCCGATACGACGATGGAAGACCGGGTGCTGTTACTCGCAGATCTCAAGGAATACTCAGAGCGGACAGGCCAGCTCGAGGCGGAGATCGACCAGCTAATCGAGGAGCGTGCGATTCACGAGCAGCAGCTGGCTGCTTACCAGGCGATGCTCGCCGACTCGGGCTTCTAAGGTTTAGGCGAAGAAATTCCGCGGCTCGTCACCACCGCGCCGCTCGTGAACGCGGCGCTCCTTGCCGCCGTATCCACCGGTGCTTGCAAGTACGTTTGACGGAACTTCCCCCCTGCGGTCGACGCCACTGCGGCGGTCTGCATGGTGCACAAAGTGACATTTGCAGCTCTGGGCATCGCATTCCGGCAGCGGCAGACGCGGCGCAGCACCCGAAAGGAATCTCTTGCCTTCTAATGACTTGGCGGCGGCACACGCGCTGTTCACGGCCTTGATCGAAACAGCGTGAAACCTCGTGGTCGTCGTTGACTGTGCCTCGGTCGTAACCGTCGGCCGTCTTTCTGAGGTCTTTTCGGATCGTTTCGACAGAACCAGCAGTACGATCAGGACGACGGCGAGGATAATGCCGATCGAGACGCTCATCTCCCCCTCCATTTATTCTTGTGATTTTCGCAATCCGCCTACTTTACTCCTGATACACGCGTTTCGCACGTCAGTGCCGCCGAAATAACGCTCGCAAGTCACGTTTCTACATAAGCTCGTCGGCAACCAGCTCGAAGAACCGTGCTTGCATCGTGAGTTCCTGCATCTCGGTGATTTCCGTTGAGCGGGCCAGATCGGGAATAAAAAGGCGTTCTATCAACTCGTTGACGACCGGCGCGTGCGAGGTGGCAAGGTTGACCTCACGATTTACCTGGAAACTCAGCTTGTCGAAATTCGCGGAGCCCACGCAGGCCCAGCCGTCGAATACCGCAGCCTTGACGTGGCTCATGCCGGGGTACTGATAGACGCGGATGCCGTTTTTCAGCATCTTGTTGATCGCGACGCGGTTGCTCTCGTTGTGCGAACCGTGATTTCCCTCGGACGGCAGGATTACACGGACGTCGACGCCGCGGCGGCGAGCCCTGGCCAGTTCGAACAGGACCAGGTCATCCGAGAAATAGGAATTCTCGATCAGGATGTATCTCTGCGAACGCCTGATTGCCTCTAGCTGAGCGCGATAAATCTGCGAATCATGCTTGGCCGTATACAGTACACGAAGCGGGTAGCCATGATCGTCGGCATGCCTGTCGGCCCCGTCCAGCACCTGTAATAAATTCGCGAAATCGCCAAAAACGCTCGCCCTGGCCCAGGCCTTGTCCATGTCGTATTGCAGGTGGTCGACGACCGGCCCGCTGACTTCCATCATGAGATCGTGCCAGTCGTAGCGGTATTCCCGGCCGATATTCATGCCGCCGATGAAGGCCAGCTTCTTGTCGATGATGGTTGTCTTGGTGTGATCGCTGGTCGTCCAGGGCATCGAACGGCTGCGGAATTTCACCTTCGAATCCTGTTCCAGGTATTGCCCGATGTGCAGGGGTCCCTGGAAGTCCTCCGGCAGTGACTCCGGGTCGGCCTGCGCGGCGAGCATGTTGCCGAATGCATCGACCAGGACCCGGACCTCGACCTCATTCGCCTTTTCTTTCAATATGTCGGCGACCTCTACGGCATAGTCGTCGTTGTCGAATATGTAAGTGCGGATATCGATCGACTCTTCGGCTTGCGCAACGGCTTGCAGCATCCGCTCGAAATACTCTTCGCCGTCGATCAGGAATTTGATCGTGCCCTTCATCTGCTTGCGGCCGCTGATGCGGTCGAGGTCCTTTTCCCATCGATAGAGGTCCATCGGCGCCGCGTAAGCGAGTTCAGGGACGGGCTGGCGTTCGAGCGCGGGGAACTGGACCGTGCCCAGCGCCGTACGGCGAAACAGCCCGGTGGTCGAGTTGAGCACATAGGATGACAAGGAGAGGAAATTCGACACCGGCCGGTTGATCGGGTCGATGTGCACTGAGCGGGCGTAAAGCACACCGGCCTGTGCGGCCATCGCCGATTTGCGGACAACGGTCCGGCCGAGGTCCTGGCCGTCCCCGGCAATGGCTTCATAATTCGAGGCACTCGCTGCCTCGACGCTCGGCCGGGCGGCGCAGCCCGTCAGTATTACGCTCGCGAGGATTATTGCGGACATCGCTTGCTTTGCGCTCATCGTAGTCATCGTCTGTCTCCGGTCTCGGCCCGTATGCGGCCGTGGCCGCGTCCATGGATCCTTTGTAGAGATCAGCGCGATGAGCTGACTGAGCGAAAAGCTATGTTTGCGGGACGCTTTGCTGAGGTCCGGGTGATTGATTTATGAAGAAATTAAAATCTAGATAAATCAATGAGATATAGAAATTTAGGCGGCCCGGGAAAGGGCCGCCAGGCCTACCGGGCGAGCTTATTTCGGGCTCAGCTGAATGGTGATGGCCTTGTGCTCGAGCACTTTTTCGCGGGAATAGAGCAGCGGGAATTCGCCATCCGCGGCCCAGCCCTCCAGCAAGTTGTCATAAAACGGCGAGCGGGGATCGCCGGACTGGCCCGGCGCGTTGGTCATCGTCGCCGCATCCCAGTTACCGACATCGAGGATCTGCCGATAGGAGGCGCCGTGATCGACGCGTCCCGCGCGCGTATAGGATCTCGTGTTGTTGGTCGTATGTCCGTTTCCGCCGCGAGGGTATGCTTCGAGTGTCATCTGTTCCGCAAGTTCGCCGCTGGCCAGGTGGCGAAGCGGATGCGTAAATACTGTCCGGTGAATCGTTCCCCAGGCCCATTTTGCGGGATCATCACCCAACAGCAATTCTGCTTCGGCCCAGGCGCCGGATAGCGAAGCGTTGATGCTTGCCTGCATACGTTCCTCCGCCATCAGGCGGATTACGCTGCGATGATCCATCCACACAACGAGCCCCGGGTCCTGTGGCAGCACCAGCGCGGCCAGTGACTGACGCAAGTGTCCACTCACCCAGATCATGTAGAGTGCCGCCGCGCCCGAGTCCGGCGACATGACGCCATCCCACTTGCGCAGCATGTCGGCGGCCGGACCCGAAGCGGCCGCGGGGATTCGCTGCACAATCTCGATCGCCAGCCGCGAGCTGTAATCGCGCTGCAAGTTGAACGAATCCGTCAGCGTGTGTCCGGGTTGCGATTCCAACACTTCCCATATTCGCTGGTATCGCCACGGCTCGGACCACTCGAAGCCGACCCTGTACTTGTCGATCGGATAAGCATCGGGGAGATTCATCGAATTCGCGCTCCCGGTGAAACCGCGAGCGGGGTTATATTCGACCGGTAGCACATCCATATCGAAGAAGCCGTCCCATTCGTAGCGGCCGTCTCCCGGCACCGGAAGCAAACCGTCCCAGTTCGGGCGCCGCGGGAATAACCCGCCAGGTTTGTAACCGATATTGCCATCCACATCGGCATAGACCTGGTTCTCCGACGGCGAGCCCCAGCGGTTCATCGCGGCATGAAATTCCCGCCAGTTTTTTGCCCGCATGTACTCGATGCTGCCGAAGTACGGCGCCATGCCCGGTTCCATCCAGCCCGAACGGACGGCAAACGCATGCTTGTCTGTCTCGTGGATGACCGGGCCATGCCGCGTAAATTTGAGCTCGATATCGACGTTTTCTGCGCCGCGCACAGCTATCGATGCATCGACCGTGCGGAATGATTCCCATTCGTTGGCGTAGCGGTATTTGCCCTCATTCTGTTCATAGACGTACAAATCTTCCTGGTCCATTGGAAAGATCGTGAGTCCGAATGCAATCGCATCGTTGTGCCCGATCGAAATGCCGGGAAGCGCCGGTTCGCCCGCGCCGATGACGTTAAGCCCGGGCGCGACCAGGTGAGCGATATAGCGTAACGATGGCACGGAGTGACCGCGGTGTGGATCGTTCGCAAGGATGGCTCGCCCGGTCGCGGTGCGCGCCGGCGCGACGGCCCAGTTGTTGCTCCCATCCGCACGAACCAAAGAAATTGGCCCGGGATTTGCTGACGCCACTGACGGTATCGCGAACGAGACGCGGGTTTTGGCGAGTGCATAGGTCTCGAATACATCTGCGGGTATGACGCACGGGTCGAGGCCATCGGGTATTTTCGTGGTCCATTCCGGCTCGAGTTGCCACCAGATTGCAGCAGTTTCGAGGTCTGCCACGCACGCGATTCGAGCACGGTGAATTTCGTCGGCAACGTTTCCGAGGAGGCCGTGGCTGCGAATACGCACGACGTCCGATGGACTCCAGCGCGCCGGGCGGTAATCCAGCAAGTCGAACTCGGGCGGCAGCAACTCCGGATGCTCGTCGATCAGAGCGATGTAGGCATTGATCCCGGAAGTGAATGCCTCCGCAATGCGCTTGGCATCGGACCCGTAGGCGAGCCATTCGCGGTACATGTCGCCACGGTAGAGAAACAGTCTGGTTGCGCGATCCTGTTCGACATAGTCGGCGCCGAAGACCTCCGATAATTTGCCGAGGCCACGGCGGCGCCATACATCGATCTGCCACAGGCGGTCCCTCGCGGCATTGAATCCTTGTACGAAGAATGCGTCGTAATGCGTATTGGCATAAATGTGGGGGACGCCCCACTCGTCGACGATGATTTCCGCCTCTTTCTCGAGGCCGGACACCGCATAATTGAGTTCTTGTGCCGCAGTGTTAACGGTCAACACGAGCGACAGGCATATCGACCCGCTCAGGAATTTCATATTTTCGCTCCCTGCAGCTTGCGACGTTGTCGCAAACCATGATTGATTCTCAGTTTAGAAGCAGATCTAGCAATTCTGCGGGAGATTCGAGCAAATAATCCGGTGCTGCTGCTTCGAGCTCAGCACGCTCACCGAATCCCCAGAGCACGCCGGCCGATGCGACGTCATTCGATTTGCCGGCGAGTATGTCAACGGCACGATCGCCAATCATGATTGTAGAACCGGGCTCTAATCCGTTCGCGACGAGCGCCTCGATCTGCTGACGCTTCTCGACGCCAACGCCGCCGCCATCGACAAACGAGAAATATTGAGCAAGCCCGAACATCTCGACGATGCGCCGCGCATAGTCCTCGCGCTTGGAGGTGCAAACACCCATGCGGTATCCACTTTCTGCAAGTGATGCGATGCTTTTTGGGATGTCCTTGTAAATTTCATTCTCGGCATATCCGACCTCGGCATATCGCTCCCGGTACCTGTCGACGAGTTCCAGCATCTCCGGCTCCGGCAATTTGCCGAGCAAGTGCTCGAATATCTCGTTGAGCGGAGGGCCGATCAGCGGACGCACGGTCTCCGGATCGACCGACTCGTAGCTCAGCGTTTCGAGAGCATAATTGATGCTGCGGGAAATGCCGACGAAGGGGTCACTGAGCGTCCCGTCGAGATCGAAGATCAGGGTCTCGTATCGCAAAGCCGCTTCTTCCGCCGTCACTGGCTAGTCATCGGATCCCGGTCTTCGGCGGCGTGGCTGATAGACGCCGAGAGATCCCCCGCCGGGCAGGCTAATACGCATTACCGATCCCCAGGATTGCTGATCGATCGCGCTGCAAGGAACGTTGTGAGCCGACAGTTCTGCGCGGACCTTCTTTACGTCATCACACATCAAGTACGTCTCGTGAATGTTGTTCTTGTCTGCCGGGTGAACGGCGAGCTCGGAAGTAGGTAACTCGAAGATCAGCCACCCCTCACCGACATCGACGTGCGGAATTTTAAGGATGTCCCGAAAAAAGGCGCGGTCCGACTCCGGATCAGTGCTGTAGATGATCGAGTGAGCGCCGCTTATCATTCGTGTATCCCGCTACGGTGACCCTGGCCTTATTTGAACAGCGCGTTCTTCTTCGCATATTGCCAGCTCAGGAACGCGAGGATCACGAATGCGGCGCCGTAAACGAATAGAAACGCGTCGCCCAGTAGCTCCCGCGGTGTTTTGGCCCAGAACAGCGCGAAGAAAGCATGGCAGGCCGCGATCGCAAAGATCCAGAACAGGATATGCTTAGCCCACCTTTCACCGCGCATCGCGAACGCCGCAAGATTCGCAAAAACAACCGCAAGGATAAGAATCAAAGTCGGAATGACGAAATGCTGGCCGACGATGAATGTCTGTAGCACGCCCAGTAGGGCCACAAACGCGACAATCACGGCCGCCAGGTCCAGCGAAGATTTCAGGGAAAACAGTTTGTCCATGGAATGCCCCGGGTATTGTTGTCATTGTGCTAACGCCGGTGAGGCGGCGTGCCGTACGGATAGTAGTCGCTGAGCCTTACATTTTCATAGGGTAATGCTTCGAGGTGTACAGTGCCCACGAACGGACCCGGCGCATCGACGATGATGATGGTCTTTGCATAGCCGGTTTCATCGAAGCCGCGCCGGAAATGGACTCTCGATTTGAGCACGAAAGAATCGAATTCGTCGGGATCAAGAGGCCCGAATCGAAGTTCCTCGGTCCACAGGATTTGCTTCAGGGCCGGCGTGATGATGAGCGCATTACGATCGCCGAATTCCACGACTGCAATCTCGTCAAAATTTACGCCGGGCCCGAGATAGGTGAGGGTGCCGCTAATCCGCACCGGATCACCACTCGCCGGCCCCGCAAACCCGCCTACCTCCATGTCAAACAGATCGCCGGCCCGTGCATTTCGCCGCAGCAGTTCCGCAAGTACTCTTTCGTCACGCACCGTGGCGACCAGCACGCCGCTCAGTCCCTGGTCTACGACTTCGCGAAGCATGTGGGTCGCGTCCCCGCTACGATCGCTGTAATCCGCAAGCACGGTCGGTGTTGCGCCGGCGGCAAACGCTGCGGCAGCCATGGACGCGGCAACGTCCGGTTGTACAAATTCTTCTCCGAACAACCCCTCACGTGCACGCCACATATACTCGGACATGTCGTCCGCAATGTGGTCGGCAAGCTCCTGGTTATTGTTCGTCATGACGTGCACGGTCGCGCCGACATCGGGAACGTCCGACCATGGAAAACCGTAGAATACGCTGACGAATACACCCGCTTGCCGCGCTTCCCAGCGGCGAGCCCGTTCCATGATGTCCATGGATGGCGACTTGCCAGTCCATTGCAACACAGTAGGTGTGATAATGCCCGGTTTGCGGGTAGCCGAGGTTGGTTCGTACAGGCCACGTGCGATGCGTACCAGAGATCTCGCAGAGCGTGCGCCCTGGATGGCCGCGTCATAATGTGGATAGCGCTTTGTGACGAATGCCATGTCCGCCCAGCGCAGAAATTCCTCATCCTCGTTGCCATGCAGATCGAAAGATCCGACGATGGGGACCTCAGGTCCGACGACTGAACGAAACCGTTTTGCGATTTCAGCTTCCGGCCGCGGTATGTTTCTTACCGCCATGGCGCCGTGTAACGCGAGATAGACGCCATCGACCGGCATCGCCTCACGCAGATCCTCGAGCATCCGATCCATGAAATGATTGAATGTGTCCTCAGTTGACCAGCTGGCCGAGGACCCCCCGTAAACACCGGCTGGGGATTCCAGCCCGATCAGTTCCACATCCGGGTATTCCCTTGCAGCCGCCACAAATCCTCGAATGTATGATCCTGCAGCCAATACCTCGTCGCCGACGTATGGCTCGCGAATCCGTGTCCATCGCTCGACGTCGCTGTCACCGCCAGGACAAAACGTGCAGGTCTCGTGGGAAAAGGTCATGACCGCAAATCGAAGCGTGTCGACTTCCTGGTCAGAGCCGGCTTGTCTTGCGCAACCCGCCGAGATCAGCAGGATCGCCGCCAATAAGTGCGCGTTGTAATTCCTTAACCACGTATGTGACATGAATGCCAAATGTGTCAAAGCTCTCGGTAAAAACAAAATCAAGCAAGACGGCTTGATCTGACACTGCGTATTGCTTCGGTATAATGCACGCTGGGCTGCAGAAGGTCTATCTGCAAACTGGATCAAATCTTGAGACTACCGAAACCCCTTTACGAAGCTTTGCCGTTCTTTCTGATAATCATGGGAACACTGTTAATAGTGCTTGCCGTGAATCGTTATGAATATGCTCCCACCTTGTTGACATGGCTGATCGGAATATTCAGCCTGATTGGTGGCACTCTTATACTTGCGGTTCGCCTGATTTACCGAATCAGGACCAAGGCAGAAGAGGACTAGGCGAGCACATCGCGCCTGATAATCCGATGCAATCGAGTCACAGGATTCTCAAATGAGGCTCGGACGCTTATTCGCAGCACTGCTTTTTTATGCCGGGCCGCTTTGCGCTGCAGGGGAGGGACTCGGCCTACCCGCCAGGCTGACGACCGTCGATGACGGGCGTGCCACTATTCATCAACTCTTCTCGTCATTTGGCGGGGTCCTGGAGAGGGGTTGGGAACTCGACATCATTGCGTACTCGCAGCCCGAGGACACCGGATACGAAATACCGATAATTGCGCTGCGCTCGGCGCAAAGCGGACCGGCGATCTGGATAATTTCCGGCATTCATGGCGAGGAACCCGCCGGCCCAAATGCGATCGCAGCCGCTATTGATGACATTGTGGCAGCCGGTGAATTGCAACCCATCGTATTCATTCCCCTCGGCAATCCGCACGGCTATGTTCGTAATTGGCGCTACCTCAATTCACCGGTATGGTCGGATGACACGGAAGTACAAAGTGTAGGAGATTCGTCACACTTGCTTCCTGATCCGGATAATGTACGCCAGGCGCGCGCGGCCGTTGCATCAAGTCTCGAAGCCGCTGCAATCACGCGCTATATCCTGCAAAAGATGGCGGAATATCCACCGGTCATCAGCATCGATCTGCATGAGGACGACAAGATCGACGAGGGTTACGTCTATTCTCAGGGTGTGAAAGGCGTACAGGAACCGTTGGCAACAGAGGCCGTGCGCATACTCAGGGACAACGAAATTCCGGTCAAACTGCATGGCTATACGCGATTCGACGAGAAGATCATATCGGGTATTGTCGGACCGGTGGTTGATAGTTCGATCGATGAACTCATGGGTGCGCATGAAATCATCGTCGACGGTGTGCGGCACAGTGGGCCAGGGGCACCTGTGGTCCTGGTTTTCGAAACACCAGCGGGCAAATTGCCGCTCGAGCGGCGAGTACGAGCACATTCGGCGTTGTTAAAACGAATGCTCATGCTCGTTTCCGGCAGCAAACTCTGACCTCGCTATTTCCGGCCGCGGCGCGACAAACGTGAGCCGGATCACATCTTCTTCGCTTCATCACCCGAATCTGTGACCTGGCCGACACGATTGATCGGCAGAATTAACTTAATATGGGCTCATCTGGTGCTTGGGCTGCGCCACGGAGGTTGCTATGGGCATACCGATGCTGTGGACATTGCTGTTCTTAGGCAATGTGGCCCTGCTATGGCTGTGGGTCAACTACGTAATCAAGGTGTTGAAAGGCCAGTGCCCGCATTGTGGCAGGTAGTGCGTTTGTAGGTATCTGAAAGTCATGGGATTCATTCACTTTCACCAGAAAGTGGATATTCTCGTAAGGCGCGACAACTATGCGTCGCAAAACAATTCCTTGTCGCCTGGTAGCCAAGCTGTTTCAGTTCATTGATCGTTCACCAGCTGCGGGTAGCAGGTGTTCAGATCTCCGTGATGCTCAACTTCCTGAGTTTCGGAGTCTTCTTCTGCTGATGGTCCTGCATGCGCCGCAAGATGTTATCGAGCATGAGGATAGCGGCCAGGATATGCGGGCCTTTATTTAGCATTACGCAGTCTGCGCGTTGTGACATCGCGGCATCCGTAATTTCTGCGCGTGATGGCCGGCCCGTTTTTGTTTCACGATCGAGCACCTCGGTGGCCCAGACGACAGGCACCTGAGCGGCTTCGCACATCCATAGGATCTCTTCCTGGATCTCCGCGAGGCGTTCCCAGCCGCATTCCACAGCCAAATCGCCACGAGCAATCATTACGCCGGCCGGGTAGTGATGCATTACCGTCAATAGCAGCCTCGGAAGGTCCTTGAAGGCCTTCACAGTCTCGATCTTGATGACGATACCAAGGTTCTTTGACGGGTACTTTTGCAGCTCGTTATACAGAGCAATGATGTCCGTTGGTTTTCGTACGAAGGACAGGCATACCGCGTCGGCGTGTTTCACGACAAATTCGAGATGCGATCTGTCCGTTTCGGTAAGACCGAGCAGCTCGATATCACTTTTCGGAAAGTTGATGCCTTTGTCTGCGCGGAGCCGGCTGCCGGAAGGTTTGGCGTGCGTAATCTCGATTACCAGTTCCTGTTCGCTGGCAGAGGTGACGATGCCCTGTATCTTGCCGTCATTCAGACTGACGGGATCGCCCGCCGCAATAAAATTAAACACCTCGGGCTGGCGGCAGGGGATATGTGCATGCTCTACGATCGCCCCCGCAACGTCAAAGACCGCCGGTTCGCCCGGCGTGCTGTCGCGATGTAGTATCAGCGTGTCCCCCTCGCTGAGTAACAGAGGTTCGCTCATCTGAGGTAACTTGCCGACGTGAAATTCGGCTGTCTCATCTGTTGCGTCTCGTTCGATTCTCAGCGGTGTCTCGCTCGCAATATAAGAATTCTTGTAACAAAGAAGTCGCAAGCCTTTTTCATTCTTCCGCACGACTTCCATTTTCCTTTTCTTGCCACGCGCGTCCCTGAACCGAACTATGTCACCAACCTCGGCATACTCTATGCACTCGGCGGAGACAGGGATGACCACGCATTTCTTGGGGATCCACCGCGCGTTCTCGGGCACGAAGCACACACGTCCGGGCTTAATTACTTTACCCTGCGCATTTCGCTTCGGCTGAATACGCAGGACGCCACGGCTCGGCCGTAAATCGCCCGTCCTGATTTTGGGTCCGGCCAGATCCATGAAGATCTTGCAGTCGTGCCCGGTCTCCTTCTTTGCACGCTGTATGTTCTTGATCATGCGTAGCCACACAGCCTCATCATCGTGTGCACAGTTGATGCGAGCAATGTTCATGCCCGAGGTGATCAATTGTTTTATGAGTTGCAAATCTTTTGCAGTTTCCTCGGGCAGGGTGACCATAATGCGCACATCGCGCCCGTCGGAAGCGGCGCCGAGTATGTCATTAATGTGTGTATCCAGCCTGCGGCTGCTTTCCTCGAATTCGCGGTGACCCGCCTCAATGTCATAGTCCAGCCCTGTGGAGATCTTCCGCAAAGCGTTTTTTACCGTACGGATCGAAGACAAGACGCTCTTTTCGGCTCTGCCAAGTGACGCCAGGCCAAGAAAACTCAATTGCTCCTGGATGTCACGGAAATCGACGCGGCGCATTGCCACGTAATGAATCAGGTTTCTTGCGCTTTCGTAGAATTTGGGATCAACCTGGGCGAGGGCGTCCGCAAACCGCGTCTCCAGTTCCCCGGCCCGGTCCATGATCATATCGAGTTGCTCGATTAGCGCGTCGACATCTATGTCACTTGCCATACCGTCACTCCCGGTTCAACAGGTACGGTTCGCGCAATGGCGGAACCATAAGGCGGTTCTGCGAGACCTTATGGGGTCGATCGAGACAGGCAGACAGCGCAATATACCGCTACCCCTGACTCGGGCGCGATCCGAGAATATACATATCGTCGCCTGGACACAGCGTTTTCCCTCCGATTTATCCTTTATTAACAATAAGTTACAATTCACGGTGGCGAAACGCAGCGGCCGCTGCGGGGTGTTCAGGCCAGCACTCGTGTGCGCCCAACCAGCGGCCGCTCTGGAAACAGTGATGGCGTTGCGTGCCGTTGCAGACTTTTGGTGAAGGTGCGAACATCGCCGCTCCGCAGACATCCCGGCTGCCCGTGACGGCGATGTGTGTATGGTTTGCTAACAGGAAGGGTAGTGCGATGATCAACGGCCTTCATCACAACGCGTACCGCTGCCGCGATTCTGAAGAGACGCGGCAATTCTATGAGGAATTCCTGGGATTGCCGCTGGTTAACGCATTTGAAATCCAGGAAACAAAGACCGGGCGCGAGACCAGCGTACTGCACTCCTTTTACCAAATGGGAGATGGATCATTCCTGGCATTTTTCGAAGCCCCCGGCTATCCGTTTGAATTCAAAGATCAGCATGATTTTGACTTACATATTGCGCTCGAAGTCGATAACGACACATTGCACGAGATGTTTGCACGCGGGAAAGAGCAGGGCATCGAGACGCGGGGTATTGCGGATCACGGTTTCATACACTCCATTTATTTCCGGGATCCCAATGGCTATGTCATCGAGCTGACCACGAGGACCGAAGAATCGCCGCCACTGGAAGAAGCCAAACGCACGGCGCGCGAAGCGCTCGACGCCTGGCAGACCTCGAAATAAAGCCGCCAACGTCACTGATTTCGCAACCTCCGGTTTAGCTGCGGCACAACGTTGGACAGTAATGCCATTACGAGCACGCCCGTTGCAAACACTGATATAGCGGCAATTTCCAAGGCCAGCCGCATCCGATGTCGCCGCAGCTCAAGCCGCGGGAGCAATAAACGAAGGGGGGTATTGTCATGCCAGCACATATGAATAAGAAGGAACCCCAGGTTGCGACCGGCAGACGAGATTTCTTGAAAAAGACCGGAGCAGCCCTCGGCGCGCTTGCCTTGGCAGGCTTTCCATCGATTAACCGTGCTGCAAGTTTGTCCAATGATTCCATCGTGCGCCTGGGCCTCATTGATGGCCTGGAGGCATTGCGTACTGGCAAACTTTCGTCAAGCGACTATTGCATGGCGGCCCTTGAACAGGCGGCAAAATTCGATAATCACAATATCTTCACGCAAATTTCTCGGGACTACGTGGAACGTACTGCGGCAGACGTCGATGCAAAAAGAAAAAGCGGCGAAGCTATAGGGGCGCTGCAAGGCATTCCATACGCACTGAAAGACAGTGTCGATATGGTCGAGTACTACACGATCTCCGGCCACCCGTCATTGAAGACATTCAGGCCGACAATTGACGCCGATCTGGTCAGGATCTGCAAAGAGGCTGACGCAGTCTGCATCGGTAAAACACAGATTCCGGCCTTGTCTATGTGGTGGACGACAGAGAACCCCATGACAGGTGACACAGGCAATCCCTTCAACCGCGAATACAAGACCGGCGGCAGCAGCGGCGGCTCCGGCGCGGCGGTTGCAGCCCGCATTGTGCCGTTTGCGGTCGCAGAGGATACTGGCGGCTCGGTGCGCGTTCCGGCTGCCGTCAATGGCGTCCAGGGGCTCCGGCCAACGACCGGGCGCTGGCCCACTGCCGGTACCATGCCGATCGGTTTTTCCGACACGCTCGGCCCGATTGCACGCTCTGTCGCTGACATCAAATTCCTGGATAGCCTGTGTGCCGTTGATCAACCCGAAAACGCTGCAAGCCAGGTAAATTTGCGAGATATCCGCATTGGATACCAGCGGGAAGGTTTCTTCGACGAGCTGCATCCATGGGTGCAGGAAAATGTCGAGCAGTCAATGCGCACGCTGTCCGACGCCGGTGCGACATTTGTGGAAATTCGCGGATTGCCGCTCGCAGAAATGTACGAGACATTGATAGCTATGTCATTTGCGGACATGCCGGCATCTGTTGCTGGCTATTTCAATCGACACGGCGTTTATG
>JBFFKF010000014.1:0-38917 GCA_041555515.1 Woeseiaceae bacterium | reverse complement strand
GCTTTGCAAGGGTTTTATAGGGGTTTTTGTTCTCCTTTCAACAGCCGCTGGCGGCCCAATTCGCAATTCCTCTGCGACGGAAACTCGTCAGTAAATGCCCGCCGCCGGGGCTGCGCGTTACTGCGGCCGAACCTCCTGTCGCATTCGAGCTACCACTTCTCGAGCATCGGTCGGACGTCTACCTCGAACGACCACGCCGATTGCGGTTGCGTGGTCAGGTAATGCGCGGCCAGCGCGATGTCATCCGGCTCGAGTTTGTCGGCCCCGTTTGATCGCGCTGTGCCCGGCGCCCGGATGCCGCCATCGATGATCATGACCGCCACGTGAATGCCCTGTGGCCAGAGATGTTTGGCCATCGACTGGGCGAGGATGCGCTGCGCCGCCTTCGCGGGTGCGAATCCGGCCGTCATCGGTACGCCGCGAAGCGATGCTGTGGCACCGATGAAAATGATATTTCCCGTGCCCGCTTGCTTCATTGCCGGGATGACCTGCTGCGACGAAACGAGTGCTCCGAGTGTATTGATGCGCCAACCAAGCTCGAACTCTTCCGGCGTTATTTCCTCGACATTCTTCCAGCTGCCGCTGCCCGCGTTATAGATAAGTGTGTCGACAGCCCCTAGCTCGTTCTCCACTTGCTCGAAGGCAGCAACAACAGCGGCCGGATCGGATGCGTCACAGGCATATGCTTTCGCGTCACTCAATTCCCTTGCCAGTTCGTTCGAGTAGTCAGTGGAACGCGACAGCAGCGCCACCGCATAGCCTTCATTGTCGAATTTTCGGGCAAAAGACGCGCCGTTGCCTGGACCGATACCCACGATCGCGCACACGGGTTTGCTCATTTGACCTGGACTCCCTCTTTAATGACCACGCTTACATTTTCAAGCGCCGTGATGTCCTCGAGGGGATTGCGATCCACGGCGATGATGTCGGCGAGTTTTCCTGCCTCGATCGTGCCGAGCGCAGCAGACATATCCAGCAGTTCTGCTGCAACGACCGTTGCCGAGCGAATCGCGTCCATCTCCGTCATACCTTGCTCCACCATCATCGCAAATTCTTCAGCATTTTCACCATGTTTGGTAACGGCCGAGTCGGTACCGAATGCTATTGTGACACCGGCTTTGTAAGCGCTGCCGAAGTTTGCTTTTGACGCCCCCGCAGCCGCGTGGGCTTTCGCCTTTATCGCTTCGGTGAAAAACGGATTGCCCTCCATTTGCGATGGAATCTTGTAGCCTGGCGATAATGTGGGAACCAGGCAGGCGCCCGTCTGTTTGAATAAACGTATCGATTCTTTGTCGAGAAAAGATCCGTGATCGATGGTGTCGACGCCGGCGCGCAGTGCCGCATTGATGCCGTCCGTGCCATGCGCGTGTGCGGCGACCTTGATGCCCAGCGCGTGCGCGGTTTGCACGATTTCCCTGAGCTCGTCATCCGTCATCTGCTGATCGGTGCCGGTCGCCGTGTCGGACAGCACGCCGCCTGTTGCCGTCACCTTGACCCAGTCGGCGCCGTACTTGATCGCGTGCCGCGTCGCCCTCCGGCAATCATAGGGGCCGTCGCATATTGTCTCGGGTGTCCACAGCGTCAGCAACTCCGCCTTGACACCATCGACATCGCCGTGGCCGCCGGTTGCTGCCAGTGAGCTACCGGCCGCGAAAATTCTGGGGCCTGGCAGGTAGCCCTGGTTGATCGCGTCCCTGAGCGCATAGATCGCCTCGGGTTTGCCGCCAAGATCGCGCACCGTCGTAAAACCTGCATGCAGGGTGCGTTTCGCATGCATGGCGCCTTGCAGCGCCTGCATCGACGTCGTTACGTGCAACAGATCCGTGCGCGAGTTGGGGCCCAGTTCGCCCAGGAGGTGTACGTGCATGTCCATCAGGCCCGGCAGTACGAATTTGTCGGAAAGGTCTAACAGCGTGACGGTTCCCGATACGCTTTCAGGATCGACAAATCCGTTTTCCAGCCGCGCAATCTGCTTGCCCTCGACGATTATCGATTGATTGCTTGCCGGTGCTTCGCCCGGCACCGCGAGCAGAGTGCCTGCGTGAATGATTGTTGTGTGCTCATCGGCGATTGCCTGGCTGGCGAACAGTGATGCCAGCACCAGGCAGCTGAACTTGCGCATGGCTTTCCCCTGGGCTGCTTCTGGGTACCTCTACATAGACGCCCGCGTGATAACCTGTCAAGCGCAGCCGGCATTGAAGAAGAACGACGGGGAAACAGGTGACCGAGGCGGCGGACGAATCTCACGCACGAAGATTGCAGCAGGCCAGGGACGCATATAGCCGCCCCGGCTATCGCAATTTCGTGCTCGGCCTGCTCACCGTTGTTTACGTGTTCAATTTTCTCGATCGCCAGATCGTGAATATTCTCGGCGACGCGATTGTGCGAGACCTCGGCCTGAGCGACACGCAGTTCGGCATGTTGTCCGGCATCGCCTTCGCGGCGATCTACGCCACGCTGGGAATGCCCATCGCGCGCTGGGCGGATGCCAGCGTGCGCCGTAACATCATCGCGCTGGCGGTAGCGGTCTGGAGTTCGATGACCGTACTCTGCGGGGCTGCCCAGAATTTCTGGCAATTGTTCCTGGCCAGAGCCGGCGTCGGCGTTGGTGAAGCCGGCGGCAGTCCGCCGGCACATTCGATCATCTCGGATATTTTTCCCGCCGACAAAAGGGCGACTGCACTATCGATCTATTCGCTCGGCATATACGGTGGCGTGCTGGTCGGTTACGTTGTTGGCGGCTACCTCGCATCGGAATTCAGCTGGCGGGTTGCTTTTGTCGTCGTCGGTCTGCCGGGCCTCATACTCGCGCTCATGGTGCGATTCCTGGTACACGAGCCGCCGCGCGGCCTCGCTGAGGCCAGGTCCGATGTCGTGCCCGCGTCATTCTCGGAAGTGTTGAACATTTTGTGGGTGCGCAAATCATTCAGGCACATTGCACTGGGTTGCGCCTTGCATGCCTTCGTCACCTACGGGCTCAGCGCGTTCCTGCCGATATTCCTGGTGCGCGTTCACGCAATGCCGATCGAGCAGATCGGCGCCATACTCGGTCTCGTCGCCGGATTCGGCGGCTTGCTCGGCACTTATGGCGGCGGTTACCTTTCCGATCGCCTGGCCAACCGCTACGGCGATTCCCGCTGGCACATCTGGGTACCGCTTATCTCGACGATCGCCGCAATTCCCTTTTACTGGTTCAGCCTGCTGCTGGCGAACACCGGCGTTGCCGCTGCCGTTACCTGGTTCATACCCTCGGTAATCGGCGGCATGTATTTGGGCCCCTGCCTTTCCATGACGCACGGCCTGGTCGGCTTGCGCATGCGCGCCCAGGCATCGGCAATCCTGTTTTTTGTTTTAAACCTCATAGGCCTCGGCCTCGGCCCGATGATGACCGGCATGTTGAGCGATTCGCTGAAACCCGAGTTCGGTGATCTCTCGATCCGTTACGCCCTGGTCGCCATGGTGCTCGTCAACTTGTGGTGTGCCGGCCATTATTACCTGGCAACGCGCACCCTGCGCGAGGATCTCGCAAGCGCACCGGCCTGAATAGCCCCATGAATGCTTGTAGGGTGCCGCCATTATCTGTGTGTCTTTGGCGCTAGCTGGCTGATGCATTCCTTCTGGGCATCTAAATCTAACAAAGACACACAGACAACACCGGCACCCTCCAGGAGCTGGCACGCTTGTGGGAGCGGCTTTACGTACAGGACGTACTTATGTCGCGGAGGACAGGATGTCCGAGAGCGACGAGCCGCGATACCTTATTTAATGTGCTTGAGGATGCCGTCGAGCTCGTCGAGGCTGTTGTAGCTGATGATGAGTTTTCCGGCGCCTTTGCTCGTGTGCGAGATTCGCACTTTTGCGCCGAGCTTGCCGGAAATATCGACCTCTAGCTTGCGGATATTCGCGTCAGGCTTTGCGTTGGCGGTCTTTGTCTTCTTGCCCGCCTGCTGCGCAAGCACCCGTCGCACCAGTTGTTCGGTTTCCCGCACCGACAGTCCCTTCTTGACGACCTGCCGCGCGGCATCGAACTGTTGCGTCTTGCTGCTTATGGACAGCAGCGCCCGCGCGTGTCCCATTTCGAGTTGCCGCGACTCGAGCATCGGTTTCACCTTGTCGGACAGATCGAGCAAACGCAGCAGGTTGCTGACGCTCGATCGCGACCGTCCGATGGCCTGCGCGCCTTCCTCGTGCGTCAGATCGAATTCGCGTATCAATCGGTCGAGGGCCCTGGCTTCTTCGAGGGGATTCAGGTCTTCCCGCTGTATGTTTTCGATCAGCGCCGTGGCAATCGCCGCATCGTCGCTGACGTCGCGCACGACCGCCGGAACCTCCGCAAGCCCGGCCAATTGCGCTGCGCGCCAGCGGCGTTCGCCGGCAACGATTTCGTAGCGTTGCGTCTTGCCGTTTTGTTTCTTTAAGGGCCGCGCGACGATCGGCTGCACGATTCCCTGCGCCTTGATCGATTTCGCGAGACTTTCAAGCGTGTCCTGTCGCATGTCGACGCGCGGCTGATATGCGCCGCGTTGCAACAGTTCGATCGGGATTTTCTTGAGGCTGTCAGCCTCGTGTCCTGTAACGGCGGAAGTGTCAGCGATCGGCTTGCTGAGCAATGCGTCGAGGCCGCGGCCGAGTCTTTTCTTTTTCGCCATGCCTGTGCTGTGTTCCACCAGGGTGAGTTTTCCTGTCAGTTTAGCCTATCCCGCCTTCAGCTGGCGGGCATCCTCGCGACGCAGTATCTCGCCGGCAAGTGCGAGATAGGCGAGCGCGCCGCGCGAGGATTTGTCGTGGTACAGAACCGGCATGCCAAAACTCGGTGCCTCCGCAAGCCGCACGTTTCTCGGCACAACCGTGCGGAATACCTTGTCGTCGAAATGCGCAATGAGTTGATCGGAGACCTCGTTGGACAGATTGATGCGGGGATCGACCATCGTCCTCAGCAAGCCGAATACTTCCAGCCCGGGGTTTACCGTGCTGCGGACCTGTTCGATGGTATTCAGTAAAGCACTCAGTCCTTCCAGCGCGTAGTACTCGCACTGCATCGGGATCAGCACCCCGTCGGCCGCAGTCAGCGCATTGACGGTGAGCATGTTGATCGAAGGCGGGCAATCGATCAGGACGAAATCGTAGAGGCCGCGGACTGGTATCAATGCTTTTCTGAGTCGCAGTTCACGGCCGATTTCCTGCAAAAGCTTTACTTCCGCGAGCGTCAGGTCTTCGTTGCCCGGCAGCACGGCAAAGCCGCCGATCGGTGCCGACACGATGGTGTCAGCGGCGCTTTCCTCGCCGAGCAACACGTCGCAGGTAGAGCGTTCGAGTTCCATCTTGTTGATGCCACAACCCATGGTGGCATTGCCCTGCGGGTCCATGTCGATCAGCAGCACACGACGCTGCGTGGCCGCGAGCGAGGCGGCAAGATTGACGCAGGTCGTGGTCTTGCCCACGCCGCCTTTCTGGTTTGCGATGGCGATTATGCGGCTCATACGGTGTCAGTCTTGCGCAGGCAAACCACATGCCGCGCATGCGATGCCAGTCCTGGTACGGTCAGTTCGGTCACTTCGTATTTCCAGCCGGGTATGTCCCTGATCTGCTCCAGCTCTGCGGCCGGATGTTTCCCCTTCAGCGCCAGCAGCACACCTTCCTTATCAAGCAGATGCCCCGCCAGTTCCAGTAATTTTTGTATGGATGCCAGCGCCCGGGCAATCACCGTATCAAAGCGCTCGCCGGGTGCATAGTCCTGCGCGCGTGCATGCGCGGCGGTCGCGTTGCGCAAGCCAAGCTCGGCAATGACATGCCGCACGAATCCTATCTTTTTGCCATTGCTGTCCAGCAGCACGAACTCGATGCCCGGCTCCGCAATCGCGAGCGGCAGCCCGGGAAATCCGGCGCCGGTGCCGACATCCAGGACGCGCCGGCCCTCGAGCAGCGGCCGGACCGCCAGGCTGTCCAGGATATGGCCTGCAACCATGGCCTCCGGCTCGCGAATGGCGGTCAGATTGACGCGCGCGTTCCAGCGCTCGAGCTCTTGCAGCAGATGCGCCATATCCGCGATCGCCGCAGGGGGCAATTCCTGCCGCAGCTCTCGAATTCCTGCCGTTATCGACGCAACCAGCTCGTTCGTGTCCACCAACTACCGTTCAATCGCCTCCGACAAGGTGTTCCTTAAAGAACAACACCGTTGCTTGCTGGTATATGTCGCGATTCTCCTTCTTGCGATATCCATGTCCTTCGTTGAGTGCATTCATGTACCAGACAGGCTGCCCCTGGCTGCGCAGCGCGGCGACGATCTGTTCCGATTCGGTCACCGGCACTCGCGGATCATTTTGCCCCTGCACGATCAGCATCGGGATGGCGATCCTGGCTACATTGTTCAATGGGCTGATTTTCTCGAGGTGCGCGCGCATTTCCGGATCCCGTTCATCGCCATATTCGACCCGTCGCAGGTCGCGACGATAATCCTGCGTGTTTTCGAGAAAAGTCACGAAGCTGCTTATACCGACGATATCGACCGCCGCCTTCAGCTTGTCGCTGTAGTGGACGGCACTGGCCAGCACCATGTATCCACCGTAACTGCCGCCGAAAACAGCGACGCGGTTCTTGTCCAGATCCGCTTGCGTCGCTATCCAGTCGAGCAGCGCGCCGATGTCGCGGACAGAGTCTTCGCGTTTGAAGCCGTTATCGAGTTTGAGGTAGCTCTTGCCGTAACCGGCCGAACCGCGCACGTTCGGAATAACAATCGCAACGCCGAGTTTCTGCAGCCACATCTGATACGTGCTGCTGAATCTTGGCCTGGATTGTCCCTCGGGACCGCCGTGTATCGAGACGACCACCGGGAACGGTCCCTCGCCGGCAGGTTTGTAAACCCATGCGGGGATTTGCCTGCGGGCATCGCCGTCATTGTCGAACGTCGGGTATTCGATCAGCTCGGGTGCACGAAACGTGGCGGTATCCAGACCACCGACTTCGCTGGTGGTCCAGCGCACCAGTTCGCCGTATTCCAGTGGCGCGTTGCCGAGATCCAGTACGAAAGTATCGCTCGGCGTCCGGGCGGTATTCAGGGTCATCGCAAGATAACGATCGTCGGGACTGAAACCGAGGCCGAATATCAGCCCGGTCGGTATGTTGTCGATGCTTCGATAGCGTTTCGATGTGGTGTCCAGCAGATACAGTCGCGACCGGCCGCTCTCATTGACGGCAAAGGCAATTCGGCTGCGATCATGGCTGATCTCGGCGTCATTGACGTCCCATGGAATATCCGAACTAATGATCTCCGGCTCTGCGCCGGGTTCGAGCGATTGCCACGCAAGCTGCTGGAATTCCCCCTCCTGGTCGGTAATGAACCAGAATCCGCCAGCATCCGCGTCAAAAGCCAGCGCGTAATTAAAGCTCGTATTTTCAGCACCGCCGGCCATGAGCTCATACCCGCGCGTATCGAGGTCGAGCAGGTAAACGCGCGCATCATTAATGCTTAGGTAGTTTTCGATCAGCAGCTTGCTGCCGGATTCCGAAAATTCTACCGGACCCCACCAGCTGCCGTCCGGGGATTCGAGGATCAGTTCCGCTGTGGCCGGATTGCCCGGATCCATGATCCAGACGTCGTTCGAGGCACCGTTGCGGCGTGTGCTTTGGTACGCCAGCCGCCTGCCCTGACGGTCCCACGCGGTTGTGCCGTTTCGTGATTCACCGTCGGTCAGCAACGTGGTAGTGCCATCCGCCGGGTCCAGCATGAAAATTTGTGCGAACTCGCTGCCGCCGGTGTCGCGGGTGAAGATCAGGTTGCGGCCGCCCGGCTGCCTGCTCACCTCACCCACCGGCTCTTTGAAGAAAGTGATTTGCTTGCGGGCGCCGCCGGCCATGTCGACCCGGTGGATCTGCTCGACATCCGCAAAACGCGTCGAGACGTAAACGCCCCGGCCGTCTTCCGCCCAGTCCCTGAAACTGGCTGATCGCACATTCTGAAACCGATTCAGATCGTTGACGATCGACTCGGGAATCGCCGGTATGTCTTCCATGATCAGCTTGCCGTTGTTCGCTTCGCTGCGATGCACGGCAACCGCGGCACTCGCCACAGTCGCCACCAGCATGGCGACGCCGATTATCGATTTGTGTATTGATCTCATTTTCGCTCCCGGCCGGTGGGCATATCAGGCGACCAGTAAGGCCATAAAGTCGTCGACGGGGACTGCGGCCAGCCTGTCCCGGTTTGCACAAAGTTCATTAAGCTCCGCCCATTGCCCGTCGCGCAATCTTGCGGCAAGGCTTGTTTCAAATTTTTCCCTCAATACCGGGATGCCCTCTTCGCGCCGTTTCCGGTGGCCGATTGGATAATCGACCGCAACGCGCTCTGTCGCCGAGCCATCCTTGAAGAACACCTGTATCGCGTTCCCGATATACCGCTTGTCGGGATCAAAATAGTCTTTGGTAAAATCCTTGTTTTCCCTGACTTCCATTTTGTCGCGCAGTGCATCGATGCGTGCGTCGCTTGCTACCTCGTCCTCGTAATCCGCGGCCGTGAGGCGGCCGAATATCATCGGCACGGCTGCCATGTACTGGATGCAATGATCACGGTCCGCCGGGTTGTCGAGCGGCCCCGTCTTGTCGATGATGCGTACGCCCGGTTCCTGGGTCTCGATCAGCACTTTTTCTATGTCGTCGAGCCGATCCCTTAGCTCGGGATGCAGTGCCATCGCCGCCTCGACTGCCGTCTGGGCGTGGAACTCCGCCGGATAGGAAATCTTGAACAAGATGTTTTCCATGACATAGCTGCCGTAGCCTTGCGGAAACGTGAACGACTTGCCTTTGAACAGCACGTCGTAGAAGCCCCATGTTTTAGCGCTCAGCGCAGAGGGGTAACCCATTTCTCCGGTCATGGCGATCAGCGCGAGCCGCACACCGCGGCTGGTCGCATCGCCCGCCGCCCAGCTTTTTCGCGAGCCGGTATTCGGGGCGTGCCGGTAGGCGCGCAGGGCGCCGCCATCGATCCACGCGTGCGACACCGCATTGCTAACCGTGTCGCGATCACCGCCGAGCAGTCCGCTAACCACGGCTGTCGTCGCAACCCGCACCAACAGCACGTGATCGAGACCGACCCGGTTGTAGCTGTTTTCGAGGGCGAACACGCCCTGAATTTCGTGGGCCTTGATCATCGCCGTGAGCACATCCCGCATCGTCAGTGGATCCTTGCCCTCTGCGCGGGCAATGCGGCTCAGGTAATCGGCCGTCGCGAGAATGCCGCCGAGATTGTCGGACGGGTGGCCCCATTCGGCGGCCAGCCAGGTGTCGTTGAAATCCAGCCAGCGAATCATGGCGCCGATGTTGAACGCTGCCGCCACCGGGTCCAGCTCGTAAGAGGTCCCCGGCACTCGCGCACCGCCGGGCAGCGTCGCGCCGGGCACGACCGGGCCCAGCAACTTGGTGCACGCCGGGTAGTCGAGTGCCTGGAAGCCGCAAGCCAGCGTGTCCATCAGGCAGTAATGCGCGGTCTCGTAAGCAAGGTCGCTGTCGATTTCAAAATCGCAAACGTAATTCGCGATATCGACCAGTACCTGGTCCGGCTCGGGTCGCTCGGCCGAGCGTATATCGTGTGCGGTCATCGGTCCTCGATAGGCACGAATTTCTGCAGTCCCGGCCCGATGTAATCGGCCGCCGGCCGGATGAGTTTGTTATCCGCGCGTTGTTCCATGACGTGCGCGGCCCAGCCGGTGATCCGCGAGCAAACAAATATCGGCGTAAACAGGTACGTGGGTATGCCCATGAAGTGATAGACACTGGCGGCAAAAAAGTCCGCGTTGGCGAACAGTTTCTTCTCGTCCCACATGACTTTCTCTATCGCTTCGGAAACCTCGTACAGCGTCAGGTCGCCTTTTTCTTCGGCCAGCGCGCGAGACATTTTCTTGTTGACGGAGTTACGCGGATCGGACGTGGTGTACACGCGATGGCCGAAGCCCATGATCAGTTCCTTGCGCTCCAGCATGCCGAGCACGCCTTGCGTCGCCTCTTGTGCCGAGCTGAACTTCTGGATCAGCTCCATCGCCGCTTCGTTCGCGCCACCGTGTAACGGTCCCCGAAGCGCGCCGATCGCGCCGGTAATGGCCGAATGCATGTCGGACAGCGTGGCCGTAATGACGCGCCCGGCAAAGGTCGAAGCATTGAACTCATGTTCCGCATATAAAATAAGTGTCGTGGCAAGACACTGGCGATGAAAATCGCTGGGCGGCTTGTCGTGAAGCATGTGCAGGAAGTGGCCGGCGACGCTGTCGTCATCTGTTTCCGTGTCGATGCGTTTACCGTCGGTGTGGAAACGATGCCAGTACAGCAGGATTGAGGGCAGGCACGCGAGCAATCGATCGGCCGTGTCCTGCTGATTGCTGAAATCGCCTTCGGGCTCGATATTGCCGAGGAATGACACGCCGGTCCGCTGCACGTCCATCGGATGCGCGTCGGCGGGGATCATCTCCAACACCTGCTTCAGCTGGCCAGGCAACCCGCGCTTCAATTGCAGTCTGGTGATGTAGGCGTCGAGCTCGCTGCGATTCGGCAGATGACCATATAAAAGGAGATAGGCGACTTCTTCGAAACTCGCATTATCGGCAAGATCATAGATATCGTAGCCGCGATAGGTCAGGCCGGCGCCTTCCTTGCCGACAGTGCACAATGCCGTTGCGCCGGCAGTAACACCGGCAAGTCCACCCGTTTTCTTACTTGCTGCCATGCATAACTCCGCTCGTTTAGTCTTTCTTTTTGCTTAGCCCCTGGTCGGCGAACAGTTGATCGAGCTTGCGCTCGTATTCGTGATAGCCGAGTACTTCATAAAGTTCATCGCGCGTCTGCATGCTGTCGAGCACGGCTTTTTGCGTTCCCTGCTCGCGTAGCGTCGTGTACACGTGCGCCGCTGCCCTGGACATGGCACGAAAAGCCGACAGCGGATAAAGCACGAGCCCGATCCCGGCCTCGCCAAGCTCGTCGGTCGTAAACATCGGCGTCATGCCGAATTCCGTCAGGTTCGCGAGCACCGGGGCGGAGATGCTCGACGTGAACTGGCGGTATTCATCCAGCGTTGTCAGCGCCTCGGCGAATATCATGTCTGCGCCGGCTTCGACATAGGCCGCCGCCCTGTCGAGTGCCGCTTGCTGGCCCTCGACGGCGTGTGCATCCGTGCGCGCCATGATGACGAATTTTCCGTCCGTGCGCGCATCGACAGCCGCCTTGATTCGATCCGCCATCTCCTGTGCCTCGACCAGCGCCTTGCCGGGGCGATGCCCGCAGCGCTTGACGCCGACCTGGTCCTCGATATGGCAGCCTGCCGCGCCGGCGCGGCTCATTTCGCGGACGGTGCGACCGATCATGAACGCGTCGCCCCAGCCGGTATCCGCGTCCACCAGCAGCGGCAGTTCGGTCGCGTAGCTGATGCGGCGAATGTCCTCGCAGACGTCACCCAGCGTGGTCATCGCAAGGTCGGGCAGCCCGAACGAGGCGTTGGCGACGCCCGCGCCGGAGAGGTAGATCGCGCGGAAACCGGCCTTTTCGGCGAGCAAGGCGGCATAGGCGTTGATCGCGCCGACCACCTGCAGCGGCTTCTCCGCCTCGAGCGCCTTCCAGAAGCGAGCGCCTGCGCTCATATCGGGTCCTCAGAACAGTTTCCAGTGAAAATTTTAATGTCGATTAAAATTTCCGGGGGCGCGATTTTAAACCAGCGAGCGGGTCATTCCCAAATTGCAGACCGCGGTCGGTTCCACTCAGCATATTTCAACGAGAGTTCGGCCCGTCACTTTGCCGTCAATATACGCCTGAAACGCATCCGGCAACTCGTCGAAGCTGATGCTGCGGCTGCCGATGATGCCGAGATGCCGCGGCTTGAGGTCGCTGCCGATGCGCTCCCAGACGCGCAGGCGGAGCTCCCTGGGCGTATCGACCGAGTTGATGCCCAAGAGGCACACGGCCCTGAGTATGAAGGGTATGACGGTCGTATTGAGTTCGTGGCTCGCCGCGAGGCCGATGCTCGCGATATTGCCGCCGTATTGCATCGTGCGGGTCAGCCAGGTCAGGTAATCGCCGCCGAGATTATCGATGGCCCCGCCCCACTGCGCTTTCTCTAGCGGGCGCTTGCCCAGATCGATGTCGTCACGAATGAGTATTTCCCTGGCGCCGATGCTTTTCAGGTAGTCACTTTGCTCCGCCTTGCCGGTAACCGCGACCACCTCGTAACCGCGCCCGTCCAGCATATCGACCGCGATGCTGCCCACGCCGCCGGTCGCCCCGGTCACGACGACCGGACCGGCCTCCGGCGTCTGATTGTTCTGTTCCATGCGATGAATGGCGAGTGCGGCGGTGTATCCCGCGGTGCCAATCTGCATGACCTCCGCGGCATTCATGCCTTCAGGGATCGGCACGATGCAATCCGCTTTGACGCGGGCGTACTCGGCGTAGCCGCCGTCACAGGTTTCGCTGAGTCCGCAGCCGTTGACCAGCACGGCATCGCCCTCGGAAAAGCGCTCGTCCTCCGAGCTGACCACCGTGCCCGCCAGGTCTATGCCGCCGACGAGCGGAAAGCTGCGCAGGATCTTGCCCGCACCGGTGGCCGCCAGCGCGTCCTTGTAGTTTATGGTCGAGTGGCTGACCTTGATGACGACATCGCCGGCGGACAGGTCGTCCACACACAGGGTCGTAAATCCGGCAACGATCTTTCCGTCCTGCAGGTCGATGCGATACGCACGAAAGTTTTCCATGCCTGCCCCCACGGATTCATATTAGCGCCGGAATAATCGGTCCGAATTCCGGGACTTTTTACCCTGCCATGCTAGCATCCGCCCGATCAATGGCCCAAAAGAGGGAATGACGTGAAACGTTGGCTGGTGGCTTTACTGGTATTGCTTGCGGTTATCGTCCTGGTGTCGCCGGGCATCGTGGGACGCATCGCCGAGAAGAACCTCGAGGAAAACATCGAATGGGCCGAGAGCGAGGCCGGTGCAATCGAGTTCCGCACAGAAAGTTTCGACCGCGGCTGGTTTACTTCCGAAGGGCGTCATCGCGTCGTCATCAGTGGCACTGCTTTCAGTGAAGCAGCGCGGCACTACCAGGAACAGACCGGTAACCAGGAATTGCCCTCCCTCATCATCGATACGCGGCTGGATCACGGGCTGGTGCCGATTGCTTCGCTGGGCAGGGAAGCCGGCTCCCTCTCGCCGGGTCTCGCCAGTACGGTATCGACCTTCCAGCTCGATCCCGGTAACGGCGAACTCGTGCCCTTGCCGGGCAAGCTATTCAGCAACGTCCACTTGAGCGGCGCGAGCGACTCGCGCTACCTGCTCGAAGCCGGTGACTTCGAGTTCGAAGACGTGCGTATGCAATGGCAGGGGGCCGATGTGAGCTTGCACACAGACTGGGCCGGCGGCGTTTTTTCCAGTAGCGGGCGGATCGAACCGCTGACGGTCTCCGACGGCACCGACATCATCCGCATCGGCGCCATTTCCATTGCCGCGGATCAGGTCAGGAGCGAGTACGGATTCAATGTGGGCACTGCCGAATTCACCTTGCAATCGATGGAACTCGAAAGCCCGGGGTCTCGCATGACGGTCGGCAACATGTCGTTTACCTCGGACGCAAACATAGAAGATGCCCGGCTGAACGTGACTACCACGACAGGCATCGACGAGATCTCCATCCCGGGCGTTGGCGCATTGGACTTCGACTTTGATCTGGGGCTATATCGGCTGGATGCCGCGTCAGTGCAGGTCGTTGCCGCGGCATTCCGGGAAGCGCAGACCTCGGCGGATCCGCAAATGGCGCTTGCAGAAATGTTCCCGCGAATCGAAAGTGATTTGCAGAACATCGTTGCTTCCGGCGCCGAAATGCGGATCAATCGACTCGATGTCAAATTTCCACAGGGAACCTTGTCCACGAAACTGACGGTCGATGTTGCGCAAGGTGATCCAGATGCGGATTTCACGTGGTCGAGTGTGTTGCTTGCCATGACGGCAACGGCCGACGTCCGCATGCCGGCGGAATTGTTTGAATTCGTGCAGATGATGAACCCGCAGGCCGGCTCCCTGGTGACGATGGGACTCTTACAACGAGATGGTGAGGACTACGTCATGAATGCGGAATACGCACAGGGGTTGCTGAACGTCAACGGCGCGCCGATGCCGATCCCGATGCCGGGAATGTGATCTACTCTGCCAAACGACCGCTTTTCCCAAAAGCGGTCGTTCATCAGCCCATCAATCGAGCAGTGACCTGAAACGCAATATTGATAAATAGGTACCACGCGGCGAATAGCTGATCAAATCTGCGATTGCGTAGAAAAACGCCAATCCCGGCCAGCACATTTAGATGAATAACCAGCGGCAAATAGCTCCAAGTCGACAAATAGCCGTCCCGGACGTATACGATTAAAATTTCGATGAAAGTGTACAGGATCAATACGACGTAGAACGGAATCCGGATTTCATCGAAACGAGGCACGACCGGCGAATTGAGAGGATGCAATATCGCGGCCATCGCGTAGAACATCGACATATAGATGCAAAGTAGTGAGTACTCTAGATATGTCCAGACCTCGCATCCTTCCCAACGAAATGAATTCCACCAAATACTAAAAAGCAGCACGACAATTCCCAACGAGAATAATACGTGTGCAACGTCGAACTTTCGTTCGGACCGCCTGAAAGACTGCGTCAATCCGGACAACAGTCGGGTTAAAGCGAGACCGGCGACAATGGAAATCAGTACAAAAAGGAATTCAAATCGAGACATTGGCGATTCTTATTGGTTGTTTTGACTTAGGAGAAATGAGCGACTATATCGCTACCGCGATACTAACTGATCATTCGTAACTGTCCGCTTCGAGTCGTTAGCGGCCCTTTGGACCAAGTCTGGCCGAATGTCCGCTTTCGGCCACAAGCAGCCGCTTGGCGTCACAAAAAAACCGCCGTAGGGCAGAGGCGTCGTGTCGAGAGAAATATCAGGACTTAGCATAAATATCGAACTGCTTGCTCGCCTGAGATTTTGCCAGCTGTTCTATGAACGATCGAAATCGCTCTGAATGCCAATCCCTCCGAAGCAACCACCATTCATGAAAACCTGCACTGACTACGAGCTTGGTTAGCTGGGTCTCTACGTTTTGCCATAGCTCCAGATCAAGCTTACCTTTTGAGTGCTGAATAAACGAAACTTCGTAATAGCGAAAGAGCCCGCTCAAAAAGCTTATGAACTGAACTCTTTCGATGTCATCGAATTCAGCCATCCCCGACTCTATTCCGGTCATCCAGATACGAGCTACGTCTGGCTGGTCAGTAATACTACGGACGAACTGGAGATACATCTCCACGTGGCTCTGAGACGTCGATGTACGAATCGCGTCCGTATTTTGCAGCAACTGCCAACCGACAAATGCCAATGACCCAACGACGGCGGCGGCTCCCACAATCTCGCCCACTGCGCCTATGGCTTCCCAGTTCAACATCTTCTTCCATCACGCGTGAAATGACCGAAACTACAATACCAACCCAAAGGCAACAAAGGGTAACAAGCCGTCATTGTACGCCAAACCACGCCACTGGCTGGAGACGGCCAGAAGCGGCCGCAGGTGAGTAACAAGAAAGGGTCAGCAGTTGCCGTTGGCAAGAAGTTCCTCTGTAAATCTACATCGCCGAATATCGTACAAACATCACGACTAGAAGAGCGGCAAGAACGACACCTGCCGCAAGGGCGTTTGCGCGGTCATTGCCAGATATGGCAGGCACGGAATCTGCCGCAATGATAGGGATATGCAGCGCTCCCACGGTTCCAAATACCTCCTGTCCGGCAAACAGCGGGCCATCAAACCACATGACGCTTGCGTAGCCGACCATTACCAAGGAGAACAGTCGGCGGACTCTAGAGTAATGCGCGCGCAGGTCAATCGGGCCCGAACTTGACTGGCTCGGCGATAGCAGCCCCGTTGCAAATGTGACCAGCACAGGCGCTACGAGAATGTAAATGAATGATGCATAGCTCCAATCAAGGTCACGTAGATCCCACAATGTCCACCAGTGATTGATAACAGACAGCAGCACCACGATAGACCACAGCACAAGCGGCAGGTAGTAAATGACTTCTCGATCCGTCTTTGCCAGAAATGATGCGCTCCTCATGAGCTGGCCCAGGCACAGCGCCAGGATCATGGAAACCATGACGGTTACAAATTCGAACATGCTCATTGGAACGGCGCCCTCACAGAACTGGTGGCGCTAGTCTATTAGATGAGTATGGGAGCAACAATTGGCGGTATCGGGCGACATGTTCTGACCCAAACCTGCCACTGAGCCGAGCGTCAGCTTCGGATCGTTAGCGACCCTTTGCAGCAAGTCTAGCCGCATGCCCGCTTTCGCGGGCAAAGCGCTCATCGACTAAAGGATTCGAAATTCAGATGGAACGCGTAATGCCGCCATCTACCCGTATATTTTGCCCCGTTATGTACGCTGCGCCATCTGAAGCCAGAAACGAAATGACATCGGCAATTTCCTCGGTTCTTCCGTATCTCTGCATCGGTATCCGGTCGCGAAACTCTTTTTTTTCCGGCAGGCTGTCGATAAAACCCGGCAAGATGTTGTTCATGCGGATGTTTTCTGAGGCATATTGATCCGAGAACAATTTTGTAAATGCTGCAAGCCCGGCTCGAAATACGCCGGACGTCGG
The DNA here is from genome assembly GCA_041555515.1 of Woeseiaceae bacterium. Lineage (GTDB taxonomy): Bacteria > Pseudomonadota > Gammaproteobacteria > Steroidobacterales > Woeseiaceae > SZUA-117. The sequence continues at coordinate 22,246 of JBFFKF010000014.1, read as the reverse complement.
AAAGGCCGGATCCGGCTCGAATACGGCATAGGTGGAAATATTGATTATTACCCCGGACTTCTGCTGCTGCATGATTGGTGTAACCAGCCGCGTAGGCCGAACAACATTGAGAAAATAGGTTTCCATTCCCTGGATCCAGTCCTCGTCGGAGATTTCCAGTATCGGTCCCCTGGGTCCGTGTCCGGCGCTGTTGACCAGTACATCGACGCGTCCCCACTCGTTAACCGCCAGCTCAGTTAATTTCTGCAGATCATCGATTGACTGATTCGACCCGGTCACGCCGATGCCGGCGAGTTCTCGGGCCAATGCTTCACCCTTGCCCGAGGACGAGAGGATCGCGACACGAAAACCGTCCGCCGCCAGTTTGCGGGCGGCGCCAGCTCCCATACCGCTGCCAGCTGCCGTTACGATTGCTACTTTCGGTGTTGTCATGCGACGCCCCGAGGTTGAATTCCGACTGCGCTTAGTAACTCAGATCGAGCTCTCTCGCCCTGTGGCATGCGACCCTGGTGCCATTAACGGATTCGAGTTTCGGTATCTCGGTGGTGCATCGCGCGACTGCATGCTGGCAGCGCGGATGAAACGGGCAACCCTTGGGTGGGTCCAGGATCGATGACACCTCGCCGGCGACCGGCACGTCCTGCGGATCAGCGGTCGGGTCCGGCACCGGCACGGAACTCAACAACGCCTTGGTATATGGATGCTTCGGCCGTTTGAACAGCTCCTCGTTGCCCGCCAGCTCGCACACCCTTCCCATGTACAGGACCATCACGCGATGACTGATTTGCCGGACGACCGACAGATCGTGAGTAATAAATATGAGTGACAGCCCGGCATCCGCCTGTTCCGCCTGCAGCAGGTGCAGAATGTCGCTTTGAATCGTGCCATCCAGGGCCGCGACTGCCTCGTCACAGACCAGAACTTTGGGCTTGATGATCAGCGCCCGGGCAATTGCGACTCTTTGCGCCTGGCCGCCGGACAGTTCGTGTGGAAATCTTTCCTGCAACTCGGGACCCAGGCCGACATGGCGCAGCATTTCACTCACCAGCTTGTTGCGATCCGCTTTCTTCGTCTTCGGTTGATGAATACCGACCGGTTCCGCGACGATTTCCGCGACGCGCATGGCGGGATTCAGCGAGTTTGCCGGGTCCTGGAACACCATTTGCAAGTTGCGGCGAACTTTATTCGGTCGCGATTGCACCAGGCCCGGTAATTCGCTGCCGGCGTAACTGACTGTGCCGCTCTGTGCCGGAATCAAACCGAGGACAGCTCTTGCGAGGCTCGTTTTCCCCGATCCCGACTCGCCGACGATCGAAACCGTTTCCCCGGGCGCAAGTTGCAGGCTCAACGGTCGCAGCGCATGCAAATGCCCAAACCGGCCGGCGCGGCGTTCGCGAAAGCTGACGGAGATATTGTCGATATCGACGATGGGTTTTGCACCGCCGGTCAGGCTCGAAATCCTCGCGGTCACATCCAGGCGCGGTGAGCACGCAATGAGTCTTGCGGTACGTTCATTCGATGGGGCCGTAAAGATTTCTGCCGTCGCGCCGTGCTCGAGCAACTGGCCGTCGTCCAGCACGATGAGCCGATCGCAGTTCCCCGCGACCACGCCAAGATCATGCGTTATCAAGATCAACGCCGTATTCGATTGCGTGCGCAGTTCCCGCAGCAACTTCAGGATCTGTGCCTGCACCGTGACATCGAGTGCGGTGGTTGGCTCATCCGCGATAAGTAAATCCGGTTCCCCTATCAGGGCCGCCCCGATCATGGCGCGCTGACGCATGCCGCCGGAAAGCTGGTGCGGATAGACGCCGTACTGCCGTTCCGGGTCCGGCAGGCCCACCTTTTTCAGCATTGCCAGCGTCCCTTCCCGTGCTTCGCGCGGTGCGCAGATTTTGTGCTCCAGCAAGATGCGACGTAACTGATCACCGATCGTCAGGTACGGATTGAGCGCCTTCATCGGGTCCTGGAAAACCATCGCTACGCGGCAGGCGCGATAGCGATTCATGACTTCGTCGGAGCTACCGAGAAATTCCTGGCCGTCGAAGCGGATGCTGCCGCCGGTTGCTGCGTTGGCGGGCAACAGTCCCATCACGGCCATCGCGGTCTGCGTTTTTCCGGAGCCGGATTCGCCGACGATGCCCAGCGACTCCCCGGCTGCAACGGCAAAACTCAGCTGGTTGACGACCGGCTTGTCCGTGTAGCGAATGCTCAGGTCTTTGACGTCGAGCAGGCTCATCAGGTTTTCTTTTTCGGATCGACCGCATCGCGGAGGCCGTCACCGAGAAAATTGAAACACAGCAGGATCAGCGCCAGCACAATTGCGGGCATCAGTAACAACCACGGCGCACGTTCCATATTGCCGACGCCGCCATTGACGAGCGCGCCGAGCGACGTTTGCGGTTCCTGCACGCCGAGGCCGAGAAAGCTCAGCAAAGATTCGACCAGGATTGCCTGCGGAATGGTGAGTGTCATGTAAACGACGACCACGCCAAACAGGTTCGGCGTGATGTGGCGAAATATTATGCCGCGTCCGGATACGCCGATCAGGCGCGCGGCATCGACAAACTCCCGCTGTTTCAGACTCAGCGTCTGGCCGCGGACTATGCGCGCCATGTCGAGCCAGTTAATGGCGCCGATCGCGACAAAGATCAGCAGGAAGTTTCGTTCGAAGACGACCATCAACAGGATGACAAAGAAAATGAATGGCAGCGCGTATAAAGCGTCGACGATACGCATCATGACCGCATCGACATTGCCGCCGACGTAGCCGGCGATCGCGCCGTAGGCGACACCGATACCGAGGCTGACCACGCTCGCGATAATGGCAACGAATAACGTGACCTTGACGCCCAGCATCGTGCGCACGAACAGGTCCCTGCCGAGATCGTCGGTGCCGAAAAGGTGCCAGTCGCCTGCGAATGGGCCGACGAAGCTGTGTTCGAAATCCGTGCTCGCGTAATGATGCGGGCTGAGCCAGGGTCCGATCAGGGCAAGCAACCCGATGAGCAACAGGATGCTCAAGGACACCACGATGGTTCGGTTCTCGCGGCTCTTTCGGACTATGGGTTTGATGGCTGCGAGGTAGCTCATCGGCCGCGAATCCTCGGGTCGAGAATGCCGTATAAGAGGTCGACGACGAGATTCAGCAAGATAACCAGCGTTGCATAGAAGATGACGATTCCCATGACCAGCGTGTAGTCTCGATTCAGGGCACCACGAATGAAGAATTGGCCGACGCCGGGTATACCGAATACTTCCTCGATGACGACGGAACCCGTCAGAATGCCGGCAATGGCCGGCCCCAGGTAGGAAAGCAGGGGCAGCATCGCGGGTTTCAGGGCGTGATAGCGAACGATCGAGCGGGTCCTCAGTCCCTGTGCCCGGGCCGTGCGCACGTAGTCGCTCGACAGCACGGCAATCATGCTGGCCCGCGTGAGCCTGGCAATGTAGGCGATCTGCGGCAGCGCCAGCGCCACGCCCGGTAGCACCAGCCTTGATACGCCGCTGCCGCCAGTCCAGCTCGCAGGCAACCAGTCAAGGTAGACGGCAAAGATCAGGACCATCACGGGCGCGATGACGAACACCGGCACGGAAATGCCGGTCATTGCAACTCCTGTAACGAAACGGTCCACATAGGAGTTCTTGCTGAGCGCTGCCGTCAGCCCGGCCGCGATACCCACTACGACGGCCAGCGACATCGCCAGCAATCCGAGTTGCAGCGTTACCGGCAGCGCCCTGCCGATCAAATCGGCGACGCTGTAATCACGGTACCGATAGGAAGGGCCGAGATCCCCGCGGACCAGCCCGGACAGATAACGGACAAATTGCTGTGCAAGCGATTCATCGAGATGATAGGCGCGCGCAACGTTTGCCTCGATTTCCGGCGGCAGCACACGCTCGGCATCGAACGGTCCGCCCGGCGCTGCATGCACCATCAGGAAAGCGAGCGCAATAACCAGGAGCAGAGTCGGTATCGCCCCCAGGATACGCAGTAATGCGTAACGCAGCACAGTATTCAGTCGCTATCAGAGAGACTCAAGTGCTGACTGTAATGGTAATTCAGCACGTTGTCTCCCCAGCCGCGGACGCGCGGACTCACCATGCTCTTGTTGACGTAAAAGTAAAGCGGTATCACCGGGTGTTCCGACAACAGCAGCTTTTCCGCTTCCTCCAGGTAAACCTGGCGAAGCTCCGGATCCGATCGTGTTGCAGCCTTATCCATTAGCAGGTCGTACTCCGGGTTGCTGTACCCGGTCAGGTTTGACGGATTGTCGCTTTCCATGACGCTCAGAAAGGTGTGCGCATCGTTATAGTCGCCGGTCCAGCTGAGGCGAAAGACTTGTGTAACCTGGCGCATGCGAATGTTCTGCAGCAGCACCTGCGCCTCTTCGTTAATGAGCGTCGATTCGACACCCAGTACGTCGCGCCACATGGACTGTACCGCGAGTGCTATGCGGCGGTGTGACTCCGCGGTGTTGTAACGAATCTCCACGCGTAAGGGATGCTCTTCGCTGTAGCCCGCCTCGCGATACAGCTCGCGCGCTTTGGCATGCCGCGCTGCCTTTGTCATGTCGGCGTACAGGAATTGGCGCGGCTCGTAGTTATTGGTGCCGGGCGGCACCCAACCGTAAGCGGGCGCTTCTCCCCTGCCGGTGACGTTGCGTGTCAGGGTTTCGCGATCGATCGCCATTGATAGCGACTGCCGCAACTTCGGGTTGCCCTTGAACGGTGCCCTGGTCAGGTTGAAGCCGTAGTAATAGACCGCCAGAAATGGAGATACCCTGAGTTCATCCGGCCGTTCCTTTTTCATCTGATCGAACGATTCCGACGGCACGCTGAACGTGATGTCCAGTTCTCCGGCACGGTAACGGTTCAATTCGACCGTATCTTCCGGAGTGAAGTGGTGGCGCACCCGGTCGATAGACGTTTGCTCATTCAATCGGTAATACTCGTTGCGCACGATCTCGATATACGATCCCACTTCCCATGCCTGCAGTTTGTAGGCGCCGTTAGAAACGAGTTTGCCGGGCCGTGCATGCGCATCGCCATGTAACTCGACCGACGGGCGATGCATGGGAAACGTGCTCGGGTGCGTGAGTAGCGCGAGAAAATACGGGACCGGATACTTCAGCGTTATTCTCAACCGCAGGTCGTCGATCGCTTCGACACCGAGATCCTCGACCGCTTTCTTACCCGCTATGATTTCAACCGCATTGACCACATCGCCAAGTGATTGCTCGGCATAAAAAGCGGCGGTCTGCGGCTTGACCAGGCGACGGAAACTGTAAACGAAGTCCGCGGCGGTAACCCTGTCGCCGTTGGACCACCTGCCTTCCGGTCGCAGCCAGAAGGTGTATTGCCGACCGTCCTCTGAAATCTCGTAACGCTCGGCGGCCGCCAGCACGAGTTCGCCATCCGCAGCATAAGCCGTAAGCCCCTCGCCGAGGTCGCGCTGCACATCGCCCGCCTGGTTGGTGCGTGACTTGTGCGTGTCGAGTGATTCGGGCTCGGCGCCGATGCCCCGATTGAGCACGCTTTCTCTTGCGCGGTCGTCGCCACTGCCGCAGGCCGCGACCAGCATCGCGGCGCAGATCAGGAGTGACAACCGTCTCGTGACGCGGGCCTTGATGCGAGGGAATTCCAGGTTCATGCGCGGGGCGGACGTATCCCGATGCCAGAAGGAACATTCAGCATACCGCAACAGGCCGCCGAAACTGTCTACCGGTTCAAGATTTGACACAGATTGTGGGCGGGCGAGCGGCTGCAGCCGCGATACGTGTTTCAGGCAGATTTGCGCAGCTGCCGCTTTCTCAGGTGAATCAGCAACAGCGATACCGTCGACGGCGTGACCCCCTCGAGGCGCGACGCGTGGCCCAGCGTTAGCGGCCGCGCGAGTTCCAGCCGCTGCCGCGCCTCGGTCGACAGGCCGGTAACACTCGAATAGTCGATATCTTCGGGAAGCAGCAATGCTTCCTGCCGGGCGTGCTTGTCGATCTCGCGTTGCTGCCGCTCGATATAGCCCGCGTAACGTGCCTGTACTTCGAGTTGCTGTGCGACCTGATGGGCCTGTTCTGCCGGCACTTGTTGCTGCCAGCAACCGGTGCCGACCTGCGACAAGCCAGTGACCTCCGCATAGCCGAGTTCGGGGCGGCGCAACAGCTCTGCCGCACGACATTCCTTCTGCAGTGTGCCGAGAATTTTTCGGTCGTCGTCGTTCAAGGTCTCCGGGCGGACGGTGATTCCCTGCAGCCGTTCCTGTTCTCTCTCCACGGCATCGCGTTTCACGTTGAACGCCTGCCAGCGGGCGTCATCTACCACGCCGAGTTCGCGACCCGCCGGTGTCAGACGAAGGTCGGCATTATCTTCCCGCAGCATCAGCCGGTATTCGGCGCGGCTCGTGAACATCCGGTACGGCTCGCTGACGCCGCGCGAAATCAAATCGTCGACGAGCACGCCGAGATACGCTTCACTGCGTTTTGGATACCACTCGTGCTTGTCGAGCGCCTGGCGCGCCGCGTTGATTCCGGCCAGTATTCCCTGCGCGCCGGCTTCCTCGTAACCGGTCGTGCCGTTGATCTGACCAGCGAAATAGAGTCCCGGAACAAATCGGGTCTCGAGCGTGGGCTGCAGATCGCGCGGGTCGAAATAGTCGTACTCGATTGCATAACCCGGTTGCGTGATGCGCGCGTTTTCGAAGCCCTTGATCGAGTGAACGAAACGAAGCTGTGTCTCATAAGGCAGGCTCGTCGAGATGCCATTCGGATACACCTCGTCCGTACGCAGCCCTTCCGGCTCGACGAATATCTGGTGCGACTGCTTGTCCGCGAACCGCACGACCTTGTCTTCGATCGATGGACAGTAACGCGGACCGACACCCTCGATGGCGCCGCTGAACATCGGCGATTCGGACAGCGAAGCGCGAATGATGTCGTGCGTCTTCTGCGTCGTGTGCGTGATGTGGCAGCTGAGCTGTTCAGGATGGTCACTGCGTTTGCCGAGAAACGAAAAAACCGGCACCGGTTCATCGCCGGGCTGTTCACGCATCACCGCAAAGTCGAGTGTCTTGCCGTCAATACGCGGCGGAGTCCCCGTCTTCAGGCGCGCAACGCGGAACGGCATTTCACGCAGGCGCTCGGCAAGCCTGATCGAGGGAGGATCGCCTGCGCGACCGCCGGCCTTTTCCGTAGCGCCGATCAGAATGCGGCCGCCGAGGAATGTGCCGACCGTGAGAACGACGGTCCTGGCAAGGAATTTCTGGTGCTTGCCGGCAACGACGCCCTGCACGCGCCCGTTCCGCACGATGAGATCCTCGACCGCTGCCTCGACGATCCTGAGCCCCGGCTGGTTCTCAAGGATGCCGCGGATTGCCTGGCGGTACAGTTGCCGGTCCGCCTGGGCGCGCGTCGCGCGCACGGCCGGCCCCTTGCTGGCGTTGAGAATACGAAACTGAATGCCGGCCCGGTCGATGGCCTGCGCCATGGCGCCGCCGAGGGCATCGATTTCCTTGGTCAGGTGACCCTTGCCAATGCCGCCGACCGCCGGATTGCAGCTCATCTGCCCGAGCGTCGCGACCTTCTGCGTGACCAGCAGCGTGCGCGCACCGGCGCGCGCGGCAGCGAGGGATGCTTCCGTGCCGGCGTGGCCGCCGCCGATGACGATGACATCGTATTTGCTGTCCGTGGGCATTGCTGGATGTGGTCAGGATTCCGGGGCGGCTATTCTAATCGCGGCAACCGGCCCGCGCCATAACGCTTTACACGGAAACGGCATATGCGGAATATAGCGGCCCCATCGCGAGGGAACCCGATTTGAAACATTTATCAGTGTTAGCGGTGGTGTTGCTGGCTGCCATGCCGGCCGATGCCCGTCAGAACGTCGCGCAACCGACGCTCGAGCTGGAGGACTGCAGGATCCGTGCCGGGCGCGGCTTCCCGGGCATCAAGGCGCGTTGCGGCACGCTGCAACGGCACGAGAACCCCGACGACGCGAACTCGCCGCTGCTGGAGCTTTTCGTTGCCGTCGTGCCGGCGCTGACTCTCGAGCCCGAGCCCGATCCGTTCGTGCCCATCGCCGGCGGTCCCGGACAGGCTTCATCCGAATTTTACGCAGGGTACAGCGTTGCCTTCGAAATGGTCCGCAGGCACCGCGATATCGTGCTTCTCGACCAGCGCGGCACGGGTCAGTCGGCGCCGCTGGAATGCGAGACCGACGACGAGATCATCGTCGGCCGTTTCTCCCGCGAACAGACCGTCGCCGATACCGAGGAATGCCTCGATGAACTGCCTCACGACCCCAGGTATTTCACCACCAGTATCGCGGTGCGCGATCTCGAAGCACTGCGCGAGACGCTCGGCTATCCGCAATTCAATCTCTACGGCGCTTCCTATGGCACGCGCGTTGCGCAACATTTCCTGCGCCGCTATCCGCAGTCGACGCGGACGGTCGTGCTGGACGGTGTGGTTCCGCCGCAGATGGCGCTGGGCCCTGCCATTGCTGTCGAAGCGCAAAACGCGCTGGAGGCCATTTTCGATCGCTGCGCGGCGTCCGACGATTGTGCACTCGCGTTTCCCGACATACGCGAAGATTTCGAGCGACTGCGTGACGCCTTGAGTGAAGAACCGGTAACGATCAGCTTGCCGAATCCAATGACCGGCATACCACAGCAACTCGATTTCGGCCAACAGGAAATGGCGGCGGCGCTGCGGCTGCTCAGTTATCAGCCGAACTCGGTTGCCCTCCTGCCATTGCTTATCAACGAAGCGACGCACAACAACTTTGCGCCGCTCGCGGCACAATTCCTGATGATCAGAGACAGCGTCTCCGACGCGCTAAGCATTGGCATGCACAACGCCGTCGTCTGCACCGAAGATGCGCCGTATTTTTCCGGCGAGAACGTCGCACGCGATGCGCTCGATGCTACCTACATCGGTCCGCTGCAACTCGACGCACTCGAGGCAATCTGCTCGGTGTGGCCCGCCGGTGTGCTTGATGAGCATTTCAAGACACCCGTGCGCAGCGATGTGCCGGTGCTATTGCTCTCGGGCGAAGCCGACCCGATCACCCCGCCGCACTATGCGGAACTCGCCGCGGTGGATCTCGGCAATGCGCGCTTGTTGACGGGACGCAAGCAGGGCCACGGACAGGCGGCGCGTGGCTGCATGCCGGACGTGATCGCCGACTTTGTAAACGCGGCGCAAGTGAGCGCGCTCGAAGTCGAGTGCCTCGATCGCCTGTATGCCATGCCGTTCTTCCTGGATTTTTCCGGGCCGTCCGAATGATTTGCGTCGACGAGCTGCACAAGTCCTTCGGTGACGTCAAAGCCGTGCGCGGTGTCAGCTTCGACGCGCGAGACGGGCGCGTGACCGGGTTGCTCGGCCCGAACGGCGCCGGAAAGTCGACCACATTGCGAATCCTTTACACGGTTCTGAAACCGGATACCGGAACGGCTACCATCGATGGCGTCGACGTCGTCGAGGATGAACTCGGTGCCCGCCGCCGCATTGGCACACTTCCCCACGGGCCCGGCCTGTACCCTCATCTCACCGCGAGGGAAAACATCGCTTACTACGCCAGGCTTTACGGCATGTCGCCACGGATCATCGACGAGCGGGTACAGCAGGTCGTCGAGCAACTCAATATCAATGACTTCGCCGACCGCCGCACAAAGGGTTTTTCCCAGGGCCAGCGCACCAAGGTTTCACTGGCCCGGTCCCTGGTGCACGAACCACAGAACATCATTCTCGACGAGCCGAGTAACGGACTGGATGTCATGTCGACGCGTGCGCTGCGGGAGTTGATTCGCGAGCTCAGGGCCGCCGGCAAATGCGTTCTTTTTTCCAGTCATGTCATGCAGGAGGTCGCTGCGCTGTGTGACGAAATCGTCATCATCGCCGCGGGACAGGTCGCGTTACACGACAGCCCCGACGGCATCCTCGAAGCGACGGGTTGCAGCGATCTCGAAGAAGCATTCGTCAAGGCGATCCACATGGTCGAGCCGGCATAATGAATACCGTTCGCACCGTTCTGTTGAAAGAGGTTGTCGATAATTTCCGTGATCGCCGAACCTTGCTGACGGCCTTATTAATGGGTCCCTTGTTCGGGCCAATACTTTTCGCATTCGTGATCAAGCTGTCCGTCGAACGCTCGCTGAGCAATGGCGACGAAGCGCTAGACCTGCCGGTTATCGGCGGGCAGAACGCGCCCAATCTCATTGCGTACCTCGAGAGCAGCAACATAAACATTGTCGAGGGCCCGGCCACGCGAGATGCGGCGCTCGAAGCAGTGACGAACGGCGTGCACGACGTCGTGCTCGTGATCCCGGAGACCTTTGGCCAGGACCTTTCCGAGCTGGTACCCGCAACCGTCGAGGTAATCACGGACCAGTCGAATACCCAGGCCGAGCGTGAAACCCGGCGGGCAAATCGCGCGCTTCGGGCATACAACCAGGAACTCGCCGCGATGCGGCTGACAGTTCGCGGCATAAGCCCCCAGGTAATGCGCCCTTTGAATATCGACCAGGTGGACGTGTCGACACCCAGCGGCCGATCGGCAATGCTGCTCGGCATGCTGAGCTACTTTTTTATTTTTGCGCTGCTGACAGGCGGCATGAATCTCGCCATCGACGCCACCGCCGGTGAGCGCGAACGCGGTTCGCTGGAGCCGCTGCTGTGCCTGCCGGTGAAACGCGACCATCTGATATTCGGCAAGATTTTTGCTGCGTGCCTGTTCATGGCGATATCCCTGAGCCTGAGCCTTGGCTGCTTTTTCTTCACGCTCAAGTTCATGCCGTTGCAGGAACTCGGCATGACGCCGAATTTCGGCCCGCTTGTCGTGCTGACCGCGTTTTTCCTTCTGGTGCCCTTTGCGCTCGTCGGCGCGTCCCTGATGACGCTGGTGGCATCGTTCACAAAGAGTTTCAAGGAAGCACAGACATGGGTGAGCGTCGTACTGCTGGCGCCGACCCTGCCGATACTCATCGTCTCGATCCTTATGGTGCGGCCGAGCACGTCGTTGATGTTCATACCGAGCCTCAGTCAGCACCTGCTGCTGGTCGGCCTGATCAGGAACGAACCGCTCAACATGCTGCATGTTGCCGTTTCCGTCGGTGGGACCCTTGCTGCGGGTGCGATTCTCACGTGGATCTGCGCGCGTCTCTATCGACGCGAAGGATTGCTGGGTTAGGGCACACAAAAAACCCCGCCGAGGCGGGGTTTCTCGTTTTGCAGCAGGCAAGCTTCTATTTGTCGAAATAGAAGCGGACACCGATGCTGTAGGCAGTCACGTCGTCGCCCCAGTCCCCGGCGAGGCCGACCGCAAAGTTCTCTGTAAAGTTGTAGAGGAAGCCTGCGCTCAGTGCCGTATCGCCCCCCCCGTCGTCCATATCTACGTACTTGATGCCGGCATCGATCTCAAATTCGTCGTTGGCCGCGTAGCGGATCCCCGCGCCAAGACCAAAACCATCGTCATCGCCACTACCGAACCCGGGGACGGAGATATCGACGTACTCGTAAGACAGCCTGGCAACGAAGTCGACGCTGTCAGACATCGGCATGTGATAACCCAGACCCGCATTCCACGAGTCGACATCAGCGCTTATGAATCCATCATCGATTTCGCCAGCGCCATAACTGCCGAAAGCGAAAAAACTTTCACCGATCTCCGCGGACGCACTTACGCCGAGGATATCGCCATCCGCGTTGACGTCGTCGAAATCGATTTGCCCATAAGAAGCGGTAAAAGAGTTGTAGCTGAACTCGTCCGCATAAACCGACGCGGAAAGCGCAAGCAAGATTAGCAATAATGCTGAACGTAACATCACGTTCTCCTTCTGTTGCCCAAGAGGCGTGTCTAATTGCAACACGCAGGCATCGAGGCTAGTTGATAACGAGCCGGGTCGTGTGACGGGGTTCACACTTTTTCAAAAGTGAATGAGTGTTTTCAGCGGTTTAGCTGCAAACTGTGTGGCTCGTCGTGCACTAGGTTAAATTGTTGTTCTGAGACAACATTCGTAATGGCATGGGCCTGTGCCCGCGTCATTTGCCGATGCAGAACTCCGCGAAGATTCGCCCGAGGAGATCGTCGCTCGTGACCGCTCCGGTGATCTCGCCAAGCGCGTCCTGCGCCAGGCGCAGGTCTTCGGCCATGAGCTCGCCGGCTTTGTTTTTCTCGAGCGCTTGCTTGCCGCGCTGAAAATGTTCATTGGCTTTGGCGATTGCATCGACGTGCCGGCGGCGCGCGGTAAACGCACCCTCACCTAGATCTTTGTATCCGGCCAGCTTGCGAATGGTTTCCCTCAGCTCATCGATGCCCGCCCCGGTTCTTGCCGACACGTTCAATGTCAGGGGGTCTTCTTTATTTAGCCCGGCAGCCTCGCCCGTCAGGTCGATCTTGTTTCGCAGGATAATCAGCGGAATGTCGGGCGGTATGTCTTCGTCGAGCTCGCCTGCCGTGTCTTCGCCCGCATCCTGGATCCACAAGGCACCATCTGCTTTGGTCAGCGCCTCGCGTGCGCGCCGTATGCCCTCCGCCTCGATGCGGTCGGGATCCTCTCTCAAGCCCGCGGTATCGACGAGTTCTACCGCCAGGCCGTCGATCTCTATCTGTTCCCGCAGGATGTCCCGCGTCGTGCCCGCGACTTCCGTGACGATCGCTGCTTCCTGTCCGCTCAGCAGATTCAGCAGGCTGGATTTTCCGACATTGGGTTTGCCGACAATAACGAGTTGCAGCCCGTCGCGGAGCACGCGGCCGATGCCCGCCTCGCGCTGAAGTTTTGCAAAAGCCGCGCTGCACTCATCAATCTTGCGAAGCAAATCCGCATCGCAGAGAAAATCGATTTCTTCTTCGGGAAAATCGATTGCTGCCTCGACATGCAGCCTGAGGTCCAGGAGTTGCTGCTGCAGGTTTTCAACGGCGTGCGAGAACGATCCGGACAGAGAGCGTAGCGCCGCCCTCGCGGCCTGCGAGGTGCCGCTGTCGATAAGGTCCGCTATTGCTTCCGCCTGAACGAGATCGAGCTTGCCGTTAAGGAATGCGCGTTTCGAGAATTCTCCCGGTTCAGCGCGCCTGGCGCCGAGCTCGACTGCCGCAGCGATCACGGCTGCGACGACCAGCGGACCGCCATGGCCGTGGAATTCGAACACGTCTTCGCCCGTATACGATGCGGGACCGGGAAAGTAGAGCCCCAGGCCGTCGTCTATTGCGGCGCCATCGCCGTCGCGTACGGTGCCGCGTGTCGCCACACGAGGTTCGGGCAGCTTGCCGATAAGCGCCGCTGCCAGCTTGCCTGCCGCGTCACCGGAAATTCGCACGATGCCGATGCCGCCCTTACCGGGCGGCGTGGCTGCCGCAACGATGGTATCCCTGGCATATTCCGGCATCTCGCTCTCCGGATATTCGGATCAGGACTTCTGCTTGTCCTTCGATTTCTTGCCGCTGCGCGCCGCGGCTTCTTCGTGAACGATCTTGTTGATATACCACTGCTGCGCGATCGACAGCACGGTGTTGGTCACCCAGTACAGCACCAGCCCCGAGGGGAAGAAGGCAAAGAACACGGTAAATATGATCGGCATGATCTGCATCACCTTGGCCTGCACGGGATCTGCCGGCGCCGGGTTCAGCTTCTGCTGGAACAGCATCGCCGCACCCATGATCAGCGGCAGGATGAAATACGGATCGCGCGAAGAAAGATCGCTTATCCATAGCGCGAACGGGGCCTGGCGCATCTCCACGGACTCCAGCAACACCCAGTAAAAAGCCAGGAAGAACGGCATCTGGATCAGGATGGGAAGACAGCCGGCGGCCGGATTGACCTTCTCTCTCTTGTACAGTTCCATCATCGCCTGACTAAGCGCCTGCCGATCGTCCTTGTAACGATCCTGCAGCGCCTTCATGCGCGGCTGGATTTCTCGCATCTTCGCCATCGACCTGCCGCTGGCTTCCGTCAGTTTGTAGAACGCGAGCTTGATCAGGACGGTTACGACGATGATAGCCACGCCCCAGTTGCCGACGAATTCATAAACCCAGCTCAAGAGCCAGAACAGCGGCTGCGAAATTATCGTCAGCCAGCCGTAGTCCACGGTCAGCTTCAGGCTATCGTCGAGCTCTTCGAGCTGGTTCTGCAGTTTCGGGCCGACAAACGCGCTGGTTTCAAAAACGAATTCCGAGCCGGGCCGAACGTAAAGCGAAGGGCTCCTGATCAGGCTTGCCACCGACGTATCGCGGCTGACGCTGACTTTGTAGCGGTATTCAGCGTCCTTCGATGGCACCACTGCGCTAAGGAAATGGTGTTGTATCGACCCGACCCAACCGTTAGCCGCCTTGATGTTATATGGCCCGTCCGATATCAGGTCGTCGCGGTCGAGCTTCGCAGACTTTTCGCCGTCGTAAATGATCGGCCCGTCAAACGAATAGGAATCCACATTGAACATCGAGCGTTCGATTTCATGGGAGCGCCTTTCGATCTGCGCGTATTCGGCACCGCGCCAATCCGCTCCGCTCGAATTGATCAGGCGCTGTGTTATGTCGATACGATAACTGCCGCGCGTGAAGCGGATCTCTTTCTCGACCCTGATCCCCTGGCCGTCATCCCAGCTAAAAGGCACGACCAGCACCTCGTCACTGCCGAGTTCGTACTGTGTCGCAGGCGTCGAGAACAATGCCAGATGATTCGGTTCCGGGGCGTCTCCTTCCGCGATCAGGCCCGTCTGGATTCGGCCGCGGTCGGCTCCCGCCGGGCTCAATACCTCGACCAGCTTATCCGGGTGGTCTTTGCTCACCGGATAGTTGAGCAACACGGCACGCTGCAGGGTTGCCCCGGTGGTATTTAGCTCGACGTCGAGCACATCTGTCCTTATGCGAACGATGCCGCTTGCCGCTGGTGCGGCAGGTTCCGGCGTGGCGTCGAGGCTCGGTGTCTGTTGCACGGGCTCGGGCGAATCGGTGGCCGCGTCGGGCAGTGACGGGAGGGAGTCGATGCCCCCGTTCGGCACGCCCTCTTCAGCGACTGGCGCGCCGGTATCCGTAGCCGGGGGCTTGGCATAGTCGGCCTGCCAGGCCTGATATGTCAGCCAGGCCAGCATCAAGAACGTTGCCCACACCAGCAGTCTTTGATTATCCATCGCGCGTATTTCCCGCCTCGCCCGTGCCGGCAGCCTGTGCCGCATGACATCTTTGCCAGTGCTGGTGCAGGCTGTCAAAAAGGGTCTTGTTGCTGGCGTTCGCCGCCTGCGGCTGGTTGAGCACCACGAGGTCGAGGCCCTTGAGGTGCGCGCGGTGAAGTCGGAATGATTCCCTTACGAGCCGTTTCAGCCGATTGCGACCCACGGCGCCGCGACAGTGTTTACTGGAAATGGCCAGGCCGAGGCGAGCTTCGTGACCGCCGTTTTGCTTGTAAAGAACAGTAAACATCTTGTCGCGACTTCGATCTGCTTTCCTGAAGACGCGGCTGTAGGCAGAAGAATCGGGCAGCCGGCTATGCCGTCTGAAGCGGCGGTCTGCCGTGGTGCCTGTTGTCGGAGGTTTTTCCGTTGGTTACCTGACCGCGGACTGATTAATGCTTCGGCGAGAGCTGTGCCCGGCCCTTTGCCCGGCGTCTTTTTAAAACCTGGCGCCCCGCTTTTGTTGCCATCCGCGCTCTGAAACCATGCTTGCGTGCCCGCTTCAGGTTGCTGGGTTGGAATGTGCGTTTCATTGTCGTGACACCTGCGTAATGTTGCGCCGTTTCTCTGGCGAAGGGGGCCGCTTGTCGAGCCTGTGCCCCCCGAAAGAAGGCCGGCAAGGGTACGCGGGAGGCCTAATTCTGTCAATAGAATAAGGTCTTATGCAGCATATTAATAATGGCTCCAGATGGCGCATCGGGCTTGCGATTGCGGGAAACCGAACCATCTGGCGAACGCTCCATAGACGTTATAGACTGCCGGGTCTCTAACACCAAAACTAACTCCATCCGGGCACTGGGGAATTTTTTTGCACGTCGAAACATCATTATGGAATCGCTGTGTCCGCGACCTCCAGGCCGAGCTGCCCGAGCAGCAATTCAACACCTGGATCCGGCCGTTGCAGGCGGTGGAGGACGGCAAGGTTCTCAAATTGCTGGCGCCCAACCGATTCGTCGTCGACTGGCTGCGCGAGCATTACATCGACAGAATCCTGGAGCTGGTGGACAGCGCCGGCAGCACCAGCGAGGTTGTGGTCGAGGTCGGTTCACGGCACGCTGCCAGTGCGACGGCCGGCAATTTATCACCCGCATCGAAACGCAACGCGCCTGCATCGATTGCGACGCGCCTGAATCCGGATTTCACGTTTAGCAATTTTGTCGAAGGCAAGAGCAACCAGCTTGCCCGTGCCGCTGCCAGCCAGGTCGCTGAAAATCCAGGCAAGTCTTATAACCCGCTGTTCATTTACGGCGGCGTCGGTCTTGGCAAGACACACCTGATGCAGGCTATTGGTAACGCGATGCTGGCGCGCAAGCCGGACTATCGGGTTAGCTATGTGCACTCCGAGCGCTTTGTCGGCGACATGGTGCGCGGCTTGCAGCACAACACGATCAATGAATTCAAGCGCTTCTACCGTTCGCTCGATGCTCTGCTTATCGACGACATACAGTTCTTCGCCCGCAAGGAGCGATCCCAGGAAGAGTTTTTTCACACCTTCAACGAGCTGTTGGAAGGCAAGCGGCAGGTTGTGCTGACCTGTGACCGCTATCCCAAAGAGGTCAGCGGACTCGAAGAGCGACTCAAGTCCCGGTTTGGCTGGGGCCTCACCGTATCGATCGAGCCACCAGAGCTCGAAACATCGGTCGCTATTCTCATGAGCAAGGCGGCTATCGAAGGGACAGAGTTGCCGGAAGAAGTCGCGTTCTTCATCGCAAAGCGCATCCGTTCCAACATCCGCGAACTCGAGGGGGCTTTACGCCGGGTGATTGCCAACTCGAATTTCACCGGTCGCCCGATTAGCCTGGACTTTGCCAAGGAGGCCTTGAAAGACCTGCTTGCCTTGCAGGACAGGCTGGTCTCCATAGAGAACATTCAGAAAACCGTGGCCGCGTATTTCAAGATTCGTGTCGCAGAGCTGCTTTCCAAACGCCGCAGCCGTTCCATTGCTCGCCCCAGGCAGATCGCCATGGCGCTTGCCAAGGAGTTGACAAACCACAGCTTGCCGGAAATCGGTGATGCTTTCGGTGGCCGGGATCATACGACCGTTCTGCATGGATGCCGCAGAATCAATGCTTTACGCGAAACGGAGAAGCGTGTAGACGAGGATTACCGGAACCTGTTGAGAACCTTAACGAGTTAATGTGGATAAGTTGTGGACGACCGCGGCGCCGATATTTATCAACAGCTAGTACACAGCTCTTGGGAACTCCATACCCACTTTTCGAGTCCCGCGCAGGGTTTATAACCCATTGATTTAAAAGGATAAAAATAAGTTATCCACAGTATCGGGCATGCTTAATAATAACAATAAAATACTTATTTCCAGTATTTACTAACAGGTGCAATCAATGAAGTTAAGCGTAAGTCGAGAAGTCCTGCTGCAGCCCCTGCAGGCAATCATTGGTGTTGTAGAGCGGCGCCAGACGATGCCGATCCTTGCGAACGTGCTGCTGGCTGCGAAGGACGGGCGGGTTGCGATCACGGCGACGGACCTAGAGGTGGAACTGGTCGCCAGCGCAGAGGTCGAGGTCGAGGCCGCCGGCGAGGTAACCGTGCCCGGGCGCAAGCTGCTGGATATATGCAGGGCTTTGCCAGATGAGGCACAGATCACGATGAGCCTGGGTGGCGAGAAGCTGAGCGTAAAGTCCGGTCGTAGCCGCTTCAGCCTGATGACATTGCCGGCGGCGGAGTTCCCGACGGTGGAGGATATCAGCGCGGAGCAGACCGTATCGGTAGCGCAGCAAGACCTGGGCAAATTACTCGACAAGACGCATTTCTCGATGGCGCAGCAGGATGTTCGCTACTACCTGAATGGCCTGTTACTGGAAACGGGTGACAGCCATTTGCGAGCTGTCGCAACGGACGGGCACAGGCTTGCCCTGAGCGAGGTCGCGCTGGAGCAGAAGAGCCTGCCGGAACAGCAGGTCATCGTGCCACGCAAAGGTGTCCTGGAGCTGCAGCGCCTGATCGGGCCAGAGGGCGACCTGGAGCTGCAGTTCGGTAGCAACCATATTCGCATTCAGCTCGCGGGTATTCGCTTCACCTCGAAGCTCATAGACGGGCGGTTCCCGGAGTATGAGCGGGTGATACCGCAGGATACGAGCAACCAGCTGACGGCCGACAGAGAGGCATTTCGTAGCGCGCTGCACCGCACCGCAATCCTGTCGAACGAGAAGTACCGCGGTATCCGGCTGATTATCAAGGCCGGCTCGCTGCTGCTGCAGGCGCATAATCCGGAGCAGGAAGAGGCCGAAGAAGAGCTCGAAATAGCCTACGCAGGCGAGGACATAGAAATCGGCTTCAATGTCAATTACCTGCTCGATGCCCTGGGGGCGATCGAAGCCGAGCAGGTAGAGCTCGCGGTGGTCGATGGCAATTCCAGCTGCCTGCTGCGAGAGCCGGGCAATGAGACCACCAAGTACGTCGTAATGCCGATGCGGCTGTGATGGCGAACAGCTCGCTTGCCACTCAACTACTTTAAATGCGCCGATTTCCGCTGCCTGAAATCCGCAGAACTCGAGCTGAATCCACACTACAACCTGGTTTACGGGCCTAACGCCTCCGGGAAGACCAGCCTCCTGGAGGCCATCGCCTACCTCGGGCGAGGACGCTCATTCCGTGGCGCAGCGACCGAAGACCTCACGCGTTACGGGGCTCGCGAGTTCGTGCTTTTTGGCAAGCTCGATACCGGAAGCAGGGAGGCGACCGTCGGCGTGAAGAATGGTCGTGAGGGCCTGGAAATCCACGTCGATGGCGATAAAGTGGCCGGGCTGGCGCGCCTCGCAGAGTTATTGCCACTGCAGGTACTGGACCCGGATATCCATGATCTCGTCGCGGCCGGCCCGGAAGGCCGCCGGCGCTATATCGACTGGATCGCGTTCCACGTGGAACATGGCTATCTCGATCACTGGCGGCGCTTTCGCCGGGCGCTGAAACAGCGCAACGCAGCGCTCAAGGAGGGGTCGGGACAGGATGCGCTGTCCGGCTGGGACAAGGAGTTCACGGCAGCCGCACGGGAGGTCCACGCAGCGCGGCTGCGGGTGCTTGAAAGCACGCGGCCGGCGCTCGAGGAGACCGGGGAAGCGCTGCTCGGCGCGCCGGTGGACATAGCCTACCAGCAGGGCTGGTCCGGGGATCTGGCGCTCGCTGAGGCCCTCACGGCCGGTATTTCCAGGGACCGGCAGCTCGGCAGCACCCAGGCGGGCCCACATCGTGCTGACCTGAAGCTTCAATATGACGAACGCCGCGCGCGGCGCCTGGTGTCCAGGGGACAGCAAAAGTTGCTGGCCAGCGCCTTGATTCTCGCGGCGACCGAGGTCGTGCAGTCGCACATCGAGCGGCCGCTGCTGCTGCTGCTCGACGATCCGGCGGCGGAGCTCGACGACAATTCGCTGGCGCGCCTGATGCAAGGCGTCATCGCTCTCGGTTGCCAGGTGGTTGCCACCGCCATCGATGCTGTGCCGGGGCTTTTTCCGGAGCCGCCACAAGTGTTCCACGTGGAACATGGAAGAGTAGAAAAAGTCGTTTAAAAAGGGCGCCGCAAAGCACCCTTTTTGACCCTGATCGAGCGTTTTTCAGGCGAAAAAAAAACCCCAAAAAACATGTCTTCGGAGCAGTATCCGGGGCCCTTTATTTGGCCCTAAATGGTACAATGTTTCGGTTTAGTTCAAAGGATCTCGGATGACCGACGACATCGAATATACTTCCAGTAATATCAAGGTCTTAAAGGGCCTGGAGGCGGTCCGAAAACGCCCGGGAATGTACATCGGAGACACCGACGATGGCACCGGTTTACACCACATGGTTTTCGAGGTCGTCGACAACTCAATCGACGAAGCGCTGGCCGGTTATTGCAAGGTCATCACGGTAACAATTCACGCCGACGAATCGGTCACGATCAGCGACGATGGTCGGGGCATTCCGGTGGACACGCATCCCGATGAGGGGCGCTCGGCCGCCGAGGTCATCATGACCGTGCTGCATGCCGGCGGCAAATTCGACGATGATTCCTACAAGGTCTCTGGTGGCCTGCACGGCGTCGGCGTCTCCGTTGTGAATGCGCTTTCCGAGCACCTGGTGCTGACCATTCACCGGGAAGGAAAAGTCCACCAGCAGGAATACAGGCATGGTGAGCCCGTCGCGGCGCTCGCGGTCACGGGCGATACCGACAAGACCGGCACCATACTGCGGTTCAAGCCGAGCGCGGATACCTTCACCAACATCGAGTACAGCTACGACATACTCGCGAGCCGCCTGCGCGAGCTATCCTTCCTGAATTCCGGGGTACGCATCGAACTGATCGACGAGCGCGAGGAAAAACGCGACGTCTTCGAATACGAGGGCGGGATCCGCGCCTTCGTTGAGCACCTGAATCGAAACAAGAACCCCGTTCACCCAGCAGTTTTCGATTTTCAGGAGGAAAAACAAGGGGTTACAGTCGAGGTGGCGCTGCAGTGGAACGATGGCTACCAGGAAAACATGTTCTGCTACACGAACAACATCCCGCAGCGCGACGGCGGCACGCACCTGGCCGGCTTCCGCAGCGCGTTGACGAGAACCCTGAATAGCTACATCGAAAAAGAGCTGTCCGGGCGCAAGGACAAGTTCACGCCCTCAGGGGACGATGCCCGCGAGGGACTTACGGCCGTACTGTCGGTCAAGGCGCCGGATCCCAAATTCTCCTCACAGACAAAGGACAAATTAGTTTCATCTGAAATTAAAGCTATCGTCGAATCAGCAATGGCCACACGGCTGGAGGACTTCCTGCTCGAGCACCCGCAGGAGGCCAAGGCCATCGTATCCAAGATCATCGACGCGGCCCGTGCGCGGGAAGCTGCGCGCAAGGCGCGTGAGATGACGCGCCGCAAGGGCGCGCTCGATGTCGCGGGACTGCCCGGCAAGCTCGCAGATTGCCAGGAAAAGGACCCGGCACTGTCCGAAATATTTCTGGTCGAGGGCGACTCGGCCGGCGGTTCGGCCAAACAAGGTCGGGACCGGCGCACGCAGGCGATCCTGCCGTTGAAGGGCAAGATCCTTAACGTCGAGAAAGCGCGCTTCGACAAGATGCTGTCGTCGGCGGAAGTCGGGACGCTGATTACAGCACTCGGCACCGGTATCGGTCGCGACGATTTCGACATCGATAAGCTGCGTTATCACCGCATCATCATCATGACCGACGCGGACGTCGACGGATCGCACATTCGGACTCTGCTGTTGACGTTTTTCTACCGGCAAATGCCGGAGCTCATCGAGCACGGCCACGTTTATATTGCACAACCTCCTTTGTACAAAATTAAGAAAGGCAAGCAGGAGGTTTACGTGAAAGACGATGCCGAATTGACCGCGTACCTGTTGAGTGCGGCGGTCGATGGCGCGGCGTTGCGCGTGAATGCGGATGCACCGGCACTGTCCGGCACCGCGCTGGAATCGCTGGCCAAAGAACACATGACCGTCGAGAACATCATCGAGCGTCTGTCGAAGCGCTACGACGAAACCGTGCTGCGAACGCTTGCGAAACTGCCCATGGTAAAAGGCAAGACGCTCACTGACCCGGACAAGCTGGAGGCATGGACGAAGAAATTATCCGCGGCCTTACCCAGCGAGACCGGCGACCGCGCGACCAACGGTAACGGCGGCGCTTATATCGCCGAACTCGATCGCGGTGACGGCGAGGGCGAGGGTGTGCGCATTGCAATTCGCAAGATGCAACACGGCATCAGCCAAACGCGTTACATCCCGCGGGAATTTTTCGACACCAACGAATACCGTCACATCATGTCGCTCGCCGGCAAGCTCAAGGGATTACTCGGCAAAGGCGCTTACGTTGAGCGTGGCGACAAGCAAGTCGCCGTCAACTCATTCGCCGAGGTATCCGATTGGTTGATGAACGAGGCGCGCAAGGGACAATCAGTGCAGCGTTACAAAGGCCTGGGCGAGATGAATCCGGAACAGTTGTGGGATACGACGATCAATCCGGAAACGCGCCGCTTGATGCAGGTGAAGATCGAAGATGCCGTCAAAGCAGACGAGATCTTTACGACGCTGATGGGCGATCACGTGGAACCGCGCAGGGAGTTCATCGAGAAGAACGC
>JBFFKF010000013.1:0-41804 GCA_041555515.1 Woeseiaceae bacterium | reverse complement strand
CACCAGGGTGGCCCGCCGGTGCGTTTGTGTGGCAGTCTAGACCGACAAAAATCCAAGGCACAGCGAGATGACAAACGGCAACGGCCCGCTTGCGCGAATCGTCAAAGCATTGACCAAGGTCGAGCCCAACGAGATACGGGCGACCGTGCTGTCGTTCCTGTTCATCTTTACGCTGATGGTCGCGTATTTCATCTTGCGCCCGGTTCGCGATGCCATGGCGAGTGACTGGAGCCGCTCCGAAGTCAGCTGGCTATGGACACAGACTTTCATGTTCAGCGTCATCGCGGTCACGGTATACGGCGGCATCATCTCTCGCATCAAATTCAGTCACGTCGTGCCGAGCGTGTACGGATTCTTTGCAACGACGTTTGCGCTTTTCTATTTCGGTACGACGCTCGTCACTGACTCGACAAGCGTCGACAAGGTCTTCTATGTCTGGCTGAGCGTGTTTAGCCTTTTTCACGTCTCGGTATTCTGGAGTTTCATGTCCGGCGTGTATTCGAAGCAACAGGCGCCGCGACTGTTCGCCATCATCGGCACCGGCGCCAGCGTCGGTGCAATCGTCGGGCCCTCGATTCCGACGTTTTTCGCCGATGACATCGGCACGATAAACCTGTTGTGGATCGCCGCGGGCCTGCTGCTGGTGCCGATTCCGATAATTGCCACCCTAGAAAAGCTCAAGGCGACAGAACTCGGCAATGCCGATCTCGAGGCCGACCTGAGCCGTGCAGAGCGACTCGGCAAGAACCCGTTTTCGGGCTTCATGCTTTTTGTCAGGAATCCGTACCTGCTCGGCATCGGCGCATTCATCCTCATGTACGTGACCATGAACACTTTTATTTTCATGGAACTGAGGGAAATGCTCGCCGAGTTCGATCGCGCGCAACGGACGCAAATCTGGGGTGGCATCGATCTCATGGTCAATACGCTGACGGTCTTGACCGCGATCTTCCTGACGGGCCGCCTCGCGACGCGCTTCGGCATGGCGCCTACGCTGGCACTGATCCCGGTGCTGATGGTCGGCGGCTGGGTGGTCGTGGCGGCGCTACCCCTGCTCGCGGTCCTCATCGGCCTGCAAATCGCGCGGCGCGCCGGCAATTATGCGATCACCAGGCCAGGCCGCGAGATGCTCTTTACCCGCGTCGATTCGGAGACGCGGTACAAGGCCAAGCCGGTCATCGACATCGTCGTCTACCGC
Source organism: Woeseiaceae bacterium (assembly GCA_041555515.1). Classification (GTDB taxonomy): domain Bacteria; phylum Pseudomonadota; class Gammaproteobacteria; order Steroidobacterales; family Woeseiaceae; genus SZUA-117. Next base: position 40,606 of record JBFFKF010000013.1, on the reverse strand, counting down.
GGAGGCGACATGGTGACGGCCTGGATTCACACCGGACTGAAGGAAACGCTTGCCTTCGGACTGCCGGGCATCGCCTTGCTGGGTGCAATAATTGCAGCGGCCTGGGCGATGACGGGTGTCTATCTCGGCAGGCAATACGAAAGATCCGATAATCAGCAACCGGCCGCACAGGCAGCCGCAGAGGTTTGAGAGGAGTTTCCCAATGCAGAATGCATGGATTTGCGATGCGGTACGCACGCCGATCGGACGATACGGCGGAGCACTTGCATCGGTGCGCACCGATGACCTCGGGGCATTCCCCATTGCCGCACTGATCGAGCGCAACCCGAATCTCCCGCCGCAGAACGTTGACGATCTTGTTTATGGCTGCGCCAACCAGGCCGGCGAAGACAACCGCAACGTCGGGCGCATGTCGCTGCTGCTCGCAGGCCTGCCGCCGTCAATACCGGCGGCGACGGTAAACAGGCTCTGCGGATCCGGGATGAACGCGGTCGGCAATGCAGCACACGCGATCAAGTGCGGCGATGCCAATGTCGTGATTGCGGGCGGCGTCGAATCCATGTCCCGCGCGCCTTTCGTCCTTGCCAAATCGACCGCGGCATTCGGGCGCAATGCCGAAATCTACGACACCACGCTCGGCTGGCGCTTTGTGAATAAGAAACTTGAAGAACAGTACGGCATCGATTCGATGGCGGAGACCGCGGAGAACGTTGCCGAGGAATTCAAGGTGAGCAGAGACGACCAGGACGCGTTTGCGCTGCGCAGCCAGCAGAGAGCGGCAGACGCGCTGCAGTCAGGCCGGCTCAAGGAAGAAATCGTGGCCGTATCCGTGCCGCAGCGACGCGGCGATCCGCTCGAGGTCGACACCGATGAACACCCGCGCGCCGATTCGACGATCGAGGGACTCGCAAAACTCAAGCCGATCGTCAGGAAAGACGGCACGGTCACCGCGGGCAACGCTTCCGGTATCAATGACGGCGCATGTGCATTACTCATCGCATCGGACGCTGCCGTGAAACAATACGACCTGCAACCAATGGCCAGCATCGAGGCCTGGGCGTCGGCCGGTGTCGAGCCACGGGTGATGGGCATCGGCCCGGTGCCGGCAACGAGACGCGTGCTCGAAATTACCGATCTCTATCTCGACCGCATGGACGTCGTCGAACTCAATGAGGCGTTTGCTGCACAGGGGCTGGCCGTCTTACGCGAACTGGGCATTGACGACGATGCGGCACACGTCAATGCGAACGGTGGCGCAATAGCGCTGGGCCATCCTCTCGGCATGTCCGGCGCACGCCTGGTGACGACTGCGGCCCATCAACTGCAGCGAACCAACGGCGCATACGCGCTGTGCACGATGTGTATCGGCGTCGGGCAGGGCATTGCCATGATTATCAAGAAGGCATAGCCGCCATGCCCGAGCGCCTCCCCGACGGTGAGTCACGAATCCTTCGACTGCTTGGCGAGCGCATGCGTTCTCGCCGCAGCACCAACATGTTCCTCAAGCGGGAGGTCAAAAAGGACCTGCTGCGGGAAGCCATTGAGCTCGCGCGCTGGGCGCCGAATCACCATCTCACCGAACCGTGGCACTTCTACCTGCTCGGCGATCAGAAGAAGGCGGCCAGCGTGGAACTGATCCGCGCGATCGTCACCGAAAACAAGAACGCGGAGATGGGCGCACACAAGGCCAGGTCCGCGACCGCCATTCCGGGCTGGCTCGTCGTGACCTGCAAGAAATCAGACGACGAATTGCGTGGACGCGAAGACTACGCTGCCTGCTGCTGCGCAATCCAGAATATTCTGCTTTATCTTTCCGAAGCCGGCGTCGCGTCCAAATGGACGACCGGACTGATCACCCGCGATGCGCGGTTCTTTGAAATCCTGGGTATCGACCCGGGCAAGGAATACGTTGTAGGGCTGATCTGGTACGGCTACCCGAAAGTGTTACCAACACAGACGCGTAAAGACGTCGCCGAGATACTGACCGAAACCGACTGACTTGCTACACGTTATCGTCGGCGACATGCAGCGGCTGGTCGCCGAGAATTGCCCTGCGGAAGACGAAAAACACGATGGCCGTCGATGCGCCGGAAATTCCCAGGATGACGACGATGCGGGAAATGCTGCCGTCATAGATTATCGCTGCCAGGAATGAACCGATCGAACCGGCGAGATTCTGCAACGCCGTGACCAGCGACGATGCGGTACCGGCAATCCCGGGCACCGGATCCAGGGCGATCGAAGTCGCGTTCGGTAACAGGAATCCCATGCCGAACATGAAGAATGCGGTGTTGCCCCAGATCCACCACAGGGATGCCTGTCCCAGCCATGCGATTGTCAGGAGCTGGATTGCCGCGATGCCGGCGATAGCGGCGCCGACGCCAGTCAGGTGCAAGGTCGAATAGCGGCGCAGAAATATTCGGTTGAGTGCCGACCCGACGAAAATTGCGAGGCCTGAAATCGCGTAGATAAAACCGAAATACTGCACGGCAACGCCGAAGATTTCGATGATCAGGGCCGCGGCAGTCGTGATCATGGAAATAAATCCGGCGGTCGCCAGCATCACGAGCAATGTACCGAACACGCTTTGCCGGTGAGAGAAGAACTCGCGCAGGCTCAAAACCAGCTGCTGGACGATGTGAAGTTCACGAGTCGGCGCATGCGTTTCACGCAAGACGGTGCCGATGCAGAAAATCATGAATAAGCCGAACACTGCCATCGCGACGTAGTTCATGCGCCAGCCATACAATGACGTGAGGTAGGAGCCGATAATCGGTGCGAATATCGGCGTGGCGGTGAAGATCATGACCATGACGGACATGAGTCGCGCCATCTGTCGGCCACTGGTCACGTCGCGAACGATGGCGCGGGTAATCACCATGCCGACCGATGCACCGAGTCCCTGGAAGAACCGCGCCGCAAGTACGATCTCGATCTGATCGCCAATGGAAGTGGCAATGCTCGCCAGCGTATAAACGATGATGCCGACATAGAGCACGGGCAAGCGGCCATAACGATCCGAGAGGAAACCGGCCGGTAACTGACCGAGGCCCAAGCCGACCATGAACAGGCTGATCACCTGTTGCCCGTCCGACAGATCTGTTGCGAGATCACGGACCATCTCCGGGATCGACGCGAGACTCATGTCGACCGACAACGCCGCGATGCCCGTGAGCAGCCCCAGGACCAGGACGAATAGTCGTGATGTAGTCAGCGGAGCGTTCAAGAGACGATCATCATAGTTGTTGCCATTGGCATCCGATCGCGCAGAATAGACGCTTCTGCATGACAATCACAGCGAGCGAATCGAGACCGGTCGATGAGACAGTGGCTAAAGATCGCAATGCGCAGAGATATCGTTCTGCGCAGCCTGAAGGTCGGCGCAATTGTTGGCACGATTCTCGTTGCAATCAACCAGGGTGACCTGATACTGAGTGGGCAGCTCGACGGGTCGGCAGCCTGGAAAATTCCACTCACTTATCTAGTTCCGTATTGCGTCGCGACATACGGTGGCGCAGCCGCGATTCGAGCGCGTGAAAAGGTGCGCTCAGGCGATTGACGGCTGCCCCGCGACCATTAATTCAGTGAGTTGATTGAGGCCCATCCAGTAGGAGAGTTCACGCGGGTGACCGATGTCCCAGACGGCGAGGTCGGCTCGTTTGCCGCTCTCGAGCGTGCCCCTGTCCTTTTCGAGTCCCAGCGCGTGCGCCGCGTTCCTGGTGACACCCGCCAGGCATTCCTCTGGCGTCAGCAGAAACAAAGCGCGAGCCAGGCTCATCACGGCGCGCAGCGAGCAGATCGGCGAGGTGCCGGGATTGCAATCGCTGGCGATGGCCATGCGGATACCCATGTCTCGCATTGCTTGAAGCGGTGGAAGCTGTGTTTCACCGAGCGTCAGGAAAGCGCCCGGCAACAGGACAGCAGTCGTGCCGACGTCGGCCATCGATTGCACGCCTTTTTCCGAGGTATATTCGAGGTGATCGGCAGACAGCGCGCCGTAAGCGGCGGCCAGCGCCGCACCCCCACCATCGCTCAGTTGATCCGCATGCAGCTTGACCGGGATCCCCAGGGCCTGTGCGCGTTCGAAAACTCGCGCCACTTCATCAGCAGAGAACGCGATGGTTTCGCAGAATGCATCGACCGCGTCGACAAGTTTTGCCTCATGTACTGCGGGTAATATCTCATCGCAAACGAGGTCGATATAATCACTCGATCTTCCCGCGTATTCTGCCGGCACCGCATGCGCGCCGAGGAACGTGCTGCAAAGCGAGAGGCCGGTATGTGCCCCGAGCGTGCGCGCGACTTCGAGAATCTTCAATTCCGTTTCGAGGTTCAAACCATAACCGGATTTGATCTCCACCGTCGCCACGCCTTCGCGCTTCAGGCTGCTCAATCTTGCATAGGTTTCTCTTTGTAGTTCGATACCGCTCGCCGCGCGCGTCGCATTGACTGTTGACATGATGCCGCCGCCGCTTCGCGCAATCTCTTCGTAGGACATGCCTTGGAGTCGTTGTTCGAACTCGGCTGCGCGGTTGCCCGCGAACACCAGGTGAGTGTGACAGTCGATCAGCGCGGGCGTTACCCAGCGGCCTTCGAGCGATCGGATATCTGTGATGTCATGTTCGGGTAAATCTGCGGCCGCGCCGACCCAGGCAATGTCGTCGCCGCTTATGGCGATCGCCCCGTTCTCGATGATGCCGTAGGCGCCGGCACCGTCCACCATCGTGGCGAGATGCATGTCTTCGAGCAACAGGTCCCAGTCCGGCATCGGCGCGGTCCCACAAATTCGCGACACCGGTTAAATGACTTTGGCCGCTTAACGGGTGTCCTCGATTGGATTGCAATGCACGGTAGCATGCACTAGCCTGTATATACAACCTCGGCGGCAGGGATCGATGAGCGCCATATTCGCGAGAAAAGCACTACTTTCGGGCGGCTGGGCCGACAACGTGCGGCTCGAAATCGAGGCGGGCAGGATCGCTTCGATTACGCAGGATGCGCAAGCGAGCGAGGCGGATACGCAGCTGGGGATCGTCATCCCGGGACTAGCCAATGCCCACAGCCACGCGTTTCAGCGCGTCCTGGCCGGGCACACGGAGGAGCGCGCGCCGCAAGGCAGGGACAATTTCTGGACCTGGCGCAGCCGCATGTACGCGCTGTCCGCCAGGATCGATGCAGCCGCGCTGGCCGCGATCGCACGCCAGGTCTATACCGAAATGGTCGCCACCGGTTACACCTCGGTCGCCGAGTTTCATTACCTGCACAACGAACCCGGCACGCCCGGCACCTCCGAGGCCATGTTCGAGGCCATCGCATCGGCGGCAGAAGCGAGCGGGATTCGCCTCACCTATGTGCCGGTCCTATACGAGCGCGCCGGTTTTGATCAGCCGCAACCGACACCGGAGCAGCAGCGTTTCGCCAGGTCCGTCGATGATTTTCTCGAACATTATGAAAGGGTGAAGGGCATTGCCGCGGAACGCTTTACGGTCGGCATCGGGGCACACAGTCTGCGCGCGGTAGCGCGAGAGTCGCTCGCGAAAATCGCCTCGCGGGCCGCCGCCGACAATGTCCCGATACACATTCATATCGCGGAACAGCAACGCGAAGTCGATCTGTGCCTGCACGCATAGGGCGCGCGGCCGGTCGAGTGGTTGCTGGATGCACATGATGTCAACGACCGCTGGTGCCTGATTCACGCCACGCACATGGACGATCAGGAAATCGCCGCGGTCAGCAATTGCGGCGCGGTAATCTGTCTTTGCCCGAGCACGGAAGCGAATCTCGGCGACGGCCTGTTCCCTTTGCAACGCTTCCTGGAACTCGAAGGGCGGATCGCGATCGGTTCGGACAGCCACGTATCGATCAATCCCTTTGAAGAACTTCGCTGGCTCGAGTACGGCCAGCGTCTGGCGGCGCAAAAGAGAAACATCGCGGCAATACGACGCAATCAGACCGGACGCAGCCTGTTCGAGTTGGCCGCCGAGGGCGGTGCGCTGGCGACCGGGCAGGACAGCGGGCGGATCCGGCAGGGATGCAATGCCGATCTGATCGGGCTCGACGACGACAGCCCGATGCTCGTAGGGCACTCTACGCGCTCGCTGCTCGATGCGCTGGTGTTTTCCGGGTTCACGCTGCCGATCGATCGGGTAATGGTTCGCGGCGAGTGGCAGGTGATCGATGGACGGCACAAGGATGCCCAGCAGGCGCGCGAGGCTTACGCGGTCGTAGCGCGCGAGCTGTATCGCGAGGAGTTGACGACATGAGCGGGCAAGCCAAACCCCGCTACCTGCAGCTCAAGGAACTGATTATCTCGCAGATATCAACCGGCGAGTTGCGGCCGCGTGACCGGGTGCCCTCGGAAAATGAACTGGTCGATGCGACCGGCGTCTCTCGCATGACCGCCAATCGAGCACTAAGGGAACTCGACAACGAAGGATACGTGGAGCGCGTCGCCGGTGTCGGCACCTTTGTTTCGGATCTCAAAGCCGGGTCGGACGTGCTGGAGGCGCGTAACATAGCGGATGAAATAGCGAGGCGCGGTCACAGCCACGCGGCGACGGTCCTTACGCAGGAAAAAACATCCGCAGCTTCCGACACGGCTACCGCCTTACAGATTGACGAAGGTAGCGAGGTATTTCATCTCGTTTTGATTCATCACGAGAATGCGATTCCGATCCAGGTCGAGCATCGCTTCGTCCTGACGGAATTTGCCCCCGACTGCATGCAACAGGATTTTACCGCGCTAACGCCGAGCGCCTACCTGAGTGCAATTTCCCCATTACAGGAAGCTGAACATGTCGTGCGCGCCGTCATGCCGGATGAGGAAGTAAGGAAATGCCTCGATATGCCGCCCGGGGAACCGTGTCTCCTGGTGTCGAGACGCACCTGGGCGCACGGCCGCCCGGTCAGTTTCGCTCGTCTATACCACCCGGGCAGCCGTTTCGAACTATCCGGTCATTACGTTCCGCCGGGCACCGAGGCCTTCGCCCGTGCGGCAGAGGAAAACAATGAATAAAGAGAAGTCACGCAATATCAAGGCGCCCACCGGCACCACGCTCAGGGCCAAAAGCTGGCTGACCGAAGCGCCGCTGCGCATGATCATGAATAACCTCGACCCGGATGTTGCCGAGCGGCCGGAAGACCTCGTCGTCTACGGCGGCATCGGTAAAGCAGCCAGGAACTGGGAATGTTTCGAAGCCATCGTCGCGACGCTGTCGCGACTCGAGAGCAACGAGAGTTTGCTGATCCAATCGGGCAAGCCGGTCGGCGTTTTCAGGACGCACGAGGACGCGCCGCGCGTCCTGATCGCCAATTCCAACCTGGTTCCGGCCTGGGCAAACTGGGAACACTTCCGCGAACTCGACAGGAAGGGGCTGATGATGTTCGGCCAGATGACAGCGGGTTCGTGGATCTACATCGGCAGCCAGGGCATCGTGCAGGGAACTTACGAGACCTTCGCGGAAATGGGCCGCCGGCATTACGACGGCGACCTGTCGGGCAAATGGATATTGACCGCCGGACTCGGCGGCATGGGCGGCGCGCAACCGCTCGCCGCAACGATGGCGGGCGCATCGATGCTGGCCGTCGAGTGTCAACCAGACCGCATCGACAAACGTCTCGAGACAGGCTACCTGGATCGGCGCGTGGACAAGCTGGGCGAAGCGCTCGCGATTATCGAAAAGTCGGTCGAGGAAAAACAACCGGTTTCCGTCGGCCTTCTCGGTAATGCCGCGGAAATTCTCCCGGAAATCCTGAAGCGAGGCGTAAAGCCGGATGCGCTTACGGATCAGACTTCGGCGCACGATCCCGCGAACGGCTATCTGCCGATCGGATGGAGCGTTGCCGAGTGGTTCGAAAAACGCGCCACCGATCCGGATGCGGTCGCCGCCGCTGCCACGAAATCAATTTCCGTTCACGTGCAAGCGATGCTCGATTTCCATGCCGCCGGCGTGCCGACCTTCGATTACGGCAACAATATCCGGCAGGTCGCTTTTGATGACGGGGTAAAGGATGCGTTCGACTTTCCGGGGTTCGTGCCGGCTTATGTGCGCCCGCTGTTTTGTCGCGGGGTCGGCCCGTTCCGCTGGGTCGCGCTCTCGGGGGATCCGGAGGACATCTACAGGACCGATGCCAAGGTCAAGGAGCTGATCCCCGATGACGTGCACCTGCACAACTGGCTGGACGGCGCACGCGAACGCATCCATTTCCAGGGACTGCCGGCAAGAATCTGCTGGGTGGGACTGGGGCAGCGAGACCGGCTCGGCCTGGCCTTCAACGAAATGGTCCGGAGCGGTGAGCTCAAGGCGCCTGTCGTCATCGGCAGGGACCACCTGGACAGCGGTTCCGTGGCCAGCCCCAACCGGGAAACCGAATCCATGCTCGATGGTTCCGATGCCGTATCCGACTGGGCATTTTTGAATGCACTTTTGAGCACGGCCAGCGGGGCGACCTGGGTATCCGTGCATCATGGTGGCGGTGTCGGCATGGGTTACTCGCAGCACGCAGGCCTGGTGATCGTATGTGACGGCAGTAAGGAAGCAGATGCGCGGATCGCCCGCGTGCTTTGGAACGATCCGGCCAGTGGTGTCATGCGGCACGCCGACGCGGGATACGAAGACGCGATTCGTTGCGCGGCAGAATACGAACTCGATCTGCCGATGATCGACGCGGCGGGAGGTTAATGGCATGAAGCTTGCGCTCGACGGCGTACCGGTATCTCTCAACGATCTGCGCAAGGTGTGGCAAGCACCCTGTGAAATCGATATTGGCGGCCATGCTCGCGCTCGCGTGCAAGCCGCCCATGCTCATGTCGATGCTGTCGTCGCGAGCGGCGAGCAGACCTACGGCGTCAATACCGGCTTCGGGCAGCTCGCGCAGGTACGCATCAGCGATGATGAAATTGTCCATTTGCAGGAGAACCTGGTGCGCTCGCATGCGATCGGAGTCGGCGCATTACTGCCCGACGAAGTCGTGCGTCTGATAATGGTGATGAAGGTCATCGCGCTTGCACAAGGATACTCCGGCGTGAGGCTCCGATTGATCGAAGCAATTTGCGAGCTGATCAACAAGGAGATCTATCCCTGCATTCCGGCAAAAGGTTCGGTGGGCGCATCCGGTGACCTCGCGCCGCTCGCGCACATGTCCTGCACGCTACTTGGCATTGGGAGCGCACGCGTCGGTGGTGAGATCGTCGACGCTGAAACGGCGCTGTCAGCGGCTGGCCTTGATCCAATCGTTCTTGCCCCGAAGGAGGGCCTTGCGTTGGTCAACGGCACCCAGGTGTCCGCGGCACTCGCACTTGCCGCGGCGTTTCGCACGGAGCACGTCTTGTCCGCGGCGATAACCGCCGGCGCGATGTCCTCCGACGCAATCAAGGGCAGCGATACACCATTCGACGAACGCATTCATGAACTGCGTGGCCACCCCGGACAAATCGGCGTCGCGGCATTACTCAGGCAACTGATGGTCGGCAGCCAGATTCGGGCGTCGCATGTCGATTGCAAAAGGGTGCAGGACCCGTATTCGATAAGGTGCCAGCCGCAAGTGGTCGGTGCCTGCCTCGATGTGCTCACGCACGTCTTTTCGGTGTTACACCGCGAAGCGAACGCGGTCACGGACAATCCGCTGGTATTTGCCGACTCCGAATCACTGCTGTCCGGCGGTAATTTTCACGCGGAGCCGGTAGCGCTCGCCGCTGACTATCTGGCGTTGGCGATCGCCGAGATTGGCGCGCTGGCGGAACGGCGCATCGCATTACTCATCGATTCGCACATGAGCGGCTTGCCGCCATTCCTGGTCGAACACAGTGGTCTCAACTCCGGCTTCATGATGGCCCAGGTTCTTGCGGCAGCCCTCGCATCGGAGAACAAAGCGCTGGCACACCCGGCGAGCGTCGACAGCATTCCGACCTCAGCCAACCAGGAGGATCATGTCAGCATGGCGACAGCCGCGGCCTGGCGCCTGTTTACGATGCTCGACAATGTGGCAAACATCGTGGCGATCGAATTGCTCGCGGCCACGCAGGGTGTGGAGTTCCATCATCCGCAAAAAAGTTCTGCCGCACTCGAAGCCGTGATCGGGCAGATTCGAGCCGTGTCACCAAAATATGAACGCGACCGATCACTGGCACCCGACATTGCAAATGTGGTGGCGATGATCGAAGGCGGCAGCTTCTGCCCGGCCAGCCAGGCGATCTTGCCAAGCTTTTCTGCATGACAGGCCTGTTCGACTTCCACCAGGGAAGCGCGCCACTCGTTGTCAGTATTCCTCACGACGGCCGCCTACTCGCGCCCGGGCAGGCAGAACGGATGACCGAAGCGGGCCGCGCATTGCCCGATACCGACTGGCACGTTCGCGAGTTGTATTCGTTTGCGGCCGATCTCGACGCGAGCGTGATCGCAGCCAACTATTCGCGTTATGTGGTCGATCTCAATCGTCCCTCGACCGACGAGGCGTTATATGAGGACCAGGTCGCCAGCGGCGTCTGTCCGCGCAAGACATTCGCGAACCAGGAGATTTACCGCGCAGGTGAAGCACCGGAGGAAAAGGAGCAGGAGGCACGCGTTACTGTTTACTGGCAGCCGTACCATGAGCGAATCGCGGAGACGCTCGAGCGAATCAAGGAACGGTTCGGGTATGCACTGCTGTGGGATGCACACTCGATTGCCCGCGAAGTGCCATTACTCTTCGACGGCGTGTTGCCTGATCTCAATATCGGCACGAACGACGGCCGCAGCTGCGCAACACATCTCGAGGCTGCTGTTGCGGCTGCCGCAGACGCTTCAGCATTTTCCGCGGTCAGCAACGGCCGCTTCCGCGGCGGTCACATCACCCGACATTACGGCAGTCCCGAAAACGGGATCCACGCGATCCAGCTGGAGCTGAGCCAGCACAATTATTTGGACGAAAAAAATCTGAGTTATGATGCCGCCCGGGCGGTCAGACTTATCGACACGATAAAAAGCATGCTGCAGGCGTTCATGGCAGCTGCAAGCCGCAGTTCCCGGGAAGAGGAAAGCAAATGAAAACGAAGCGCGGCATACATCGGCTTTATGCCGACGACCCGCTCGCAGCCGACAGGCAGCTGTGGGGACGCGAGGTCGATCCGGTTTCCCGGCGGGGATTCCTGCGCGGCAGCGGTCTGGCGGCAATGTCGGCCGCCGTCGGTGCGAGCATACCGTTTGCGAAATTCATGCCCGGCGGGTTAATACCGGCGGTATTCGCACAAAGTACCGCGTCTTTCGAATTGCCCGGCAAGGATGGTCTCACTGTTCTGAACGACCGGCCAATCAATGCCGAGACACCGGCACACCTGCTCGACGACAAGATTACGCCGGCATCCCGTCTGTTCGTGCGTAACAACGGCATTCCTCCGGCCGCAGCATCGAAGCCGAACGATTGGACCCTGGAACTGTCCGGCGAAGCGTGCGTCGAGCCGATGACGCTCACCGTCGCTGAAATCAAGAACAGGTTCGAGCATCAAACGTTGCAGCTGCAGATCGAGTGCGGTGGCAACGGCCGCTCGGAATTCTATCCGCCGGCAAGAGGCAATCAGTGGACGACCGGTGCGATTGGTTGCCCGCAATGGACCGGGGTGCGCTTGAAAGACGTGCTCCAGTACTGCGGCGTCACGGACAACGCGGTTTACGTCGCTTACGAAGGCGCCGATCTGCATCTGTCGGGCGACGCCGGCAAGCGGCCTATTTCACGCGGCGTTCCGCTGCGCAAGGCGCTCGAAGACGAGTCGATGATCGTCTGGGCAATGAACGGTGAACCGCTGCCTTTGTTGCACGGTTTTCCGTTGCGCATGCTGTGTGCGGGCTGGCCAGCGTCGGTCAGCGGCAAATGGCTGACGAAAATCCTGATCAGGGATCGCATCCACGACGGTGAAAAGATGCTCGGTCAATCCTACCGGGTGCCATGTAAACCGGTTGCTCCCGGCGCATCGGTTGCTGACGAGGACATGTGCATCATCGAATCGATGCCGGTCAAATCGCTAATCACGTTTCCCAAGTCAGGTATCTCGCATGCAGCCGGTCAAACACTCGAGGTTCGAGGTCATGCATGGGCGGGCGACCGGAGCGTTTCCGGAGTCTTTGTTTCGAGCGACTTCGGCGCAACATGGCAACAATCGAAACTGGAGAAACCAGTAAACCGTCTGGCATGGCAACACTGGTCGACTTCCATCGATTTTCCCGAAGCCGGCTATTACGAGATCTGGGCGCGAGCAGTAGACAACGACGGTAATTCCCAGCCGATGGTTTTGCCGGGATGGAATCCACGCGGTTATCTAAACAATGCCTGTCACCGCATCGCGGTAAGTGTCACGGCCTGATCATGTTACGAAGCCTGCTGACGGCAATAATGTTCCTGCCAGCAATGGCGTTGCCGGCAGAAGAGATCGACGCGGCAACCGGTCTCATAAAGAATCCGGGATGGGAGGCCGTTCGCATACATTGCGGAGGCTGTCATTCGCATGCGCTGGTTACCGCGCAGCGGGCAGATCGCCAGACCTGGCTCGACATGATTCGCTGGATGCAGGCGACGCAGAACTTATGGCAGTTCGATACCGCGACCGAGACAACGATCCTCGACTATCTCGCAGACAACTATCCACCGCAGCCGAACCGCCGCCGCGCGCCGATCCCGACGAGCCTGATGCCAAGTCCGACCGCGGAGTGAGCAAGGATCGAGTTTGCCGGTGCGGACTTACCTTTAGTCCGCCGTATGAAAGAACGGGGCGCTATTTCTACTGGAGTTCAACATTCAGCTCGCCTTCAGCATGCTGTCCGTAAACTGCGACAGGTATATGGTGCCGATCAACTGGGCTATCATTACACCGATTCTGGCGAATCATCGAACGGGTGCCAGCTCATGAACAGAATGATCAGATCGCTCGTGGCAGCACTGACGATCTCAATGTTTTTCCCCGCCGCAACGGTGCTGGCGGAATCGGCCGAGGTTATCGACGCTCGCGTGGATACCGCGATCCAGACGTTTAAGCAAGAAGTCAACGGGGCAGAGGTGTTTCTCAACCAGTCCGCCGGCTATCTCGTTTTTCCGCGCGTTATCAAGGTCGGACTCGGCTTCGGCGCCGAGACCGGTGAAGGTGCGTTACGTGTGCGTGGCCGCAGCGTCGAGTATTACAGAACGACATCGGGATCTTTCGGATTGCAGCTCGGTGCGCAGGCGAAGTCGATCGTAATAGCATTCATGACGCTCGATTCACTCGATAAGTTTCGCAACAGTTCCGGCTGGAAAGTGGGCGTCGATGGATCGGTTGCGATCATCGATCTCGGAGCGGGCAAGGCCATCGATACAGGTAACATCAAGGATCCGGTAGTCGGATTTATCTTTGGTTCCAAAGGGCTGATGTACAACCTGACACTCGAAGGGACCAAAATCTCAAAACTTACTAAATAGCAGCGGCCGTTTCGGCACCCGCCGCTACAATCTGTTCGCGTCGCGAGTACAATGATTAAAAATGCGTCGCGCAAAGAAAACAAAGACAGATAGAAGGACCAAAGATTCGTTTATCGTCCGCATGCAAAGGCGCGGGCGCGAATTCAATAGTCTCGGCCAGACCCTGGTCAGCGAGCCACGAGAATTTCCCCGGGAACTGCTAAACGTCCTCCGCCGTTCCATTCGCACCATATGGGACGCAAGAGGCGGCGGCCTGTATGCCTGCGGTTACGTCGTTACTTTCGTCTGGCTGGAAATCGCGATGTTCGTCGGCGACATCATGACGGCGGAGAGCGTCGGCGGATTTTTTGGTGCGCAGATCTTCGAGATGTTTTTCAGGTATCTCGGCGATTCTTTCGTGAACATGATCTCCGCGTTCATGTGGCCCGTGTACGTCATCGAGATTGCGCCTCCCTGGGGAGCAATCGCTTTCGGCATTGCGTACCTGGCCTTCGACAGGTTGTTCAAGGAATCAATAGAGGCCTGGTTATTTCGCGATGGCGAGACGCCTGCCGATTTGCCGCCGGCGTCTTCGAACGCGGAAAACGGTGACTGATCAGGTCGTTTCGAGAATCTTGCCCTGTTCTTTGGCCCGTTCCTCGAACTCATGCTGCCACTTGGACCGGTGAACCGCCGGCGCTACCTGCACGGCCGTCACCTTGTATTCGGGGCAGTTCGTTGCCCAGTCCGAGTACTCCGTCGTGACCACATTGGCGCCGGTTTCAGGATCGTGGAAAGTGGTATACACGACGCCGGGTTGCACGCGCTCGGTGATCGTGGCCTTCAGCGTGATGTCACCTTTGCGGCTCGCGAGTGACACCAGGTCGCCTTCCTTGATGCCACGCATCTCTGCGTCGTAAGGATGAATCTCGAGCAGGTCCTCCGGATACCAGGTCATGTTCTCGGTGCGTCTCGTCTGCGCGCCGACGTTGTATTGGGTCAGTACGCGTCCCGTCGTCAGCAGCAGCGGGAACTTGCGGCTCGTGCGCTCTTTTGTCGGCACATAATCTGTTTCGACAAACAGGCCCTTGCCGCGGACAAAGTTGCCGATGTGCATGATTGGCGTGCCCATCGGCGCTTTCTCATTACATGGCCACTGCACGCTGCCAACTTCGTCCAGGAACTTGAACGACACGCCGGCAAAGGTCGGCGTGAGCTCGGCAATTTCGTCGAGGATCTGCGCCTCGTTACCAAAGTTCATATCGTAGCCAAGCGCCTGCGCGAGCTCCTGTGTAATGCGCCACTCGGACTTACCCTGAGCCGGTTTCATGACCGGACGCACCCGGTTGATACGACGTTCCGCATTGATGAATGTGCCGTCCTTTTCGAGGAAAGACGTGCCGGGCAGGAAAACGTGTGCGAATTTGGCGGTCTCGTTGAGGAACAGGTCCTGCACAACCACGCACTCCATGCTGCTCAGGGCCTCTTCGACATGCTGCGTGTTCGGATCCGATTGCGCGAAGTCCTCACCCTGGATGTACATGCCTTTGAATTTGCCCGCGATGGCGGCATCGAACATGTTCGGGATCCGATAACCCGGTTCCGGATCGATGGTGACGCCCCATTTCTTCTCGAACGAACCGCGCACCTCATCGTCCTGTACCGGCCGGTAACCCGGCAGTTCGTGCGGGAAAGACCCGACATCGCAGGAACCCTGGACATTGTTCTGGCCGCGCAAGGGATTGACGCCGACACCACTGTATCCGATGTTGCCGGTCGCCATCGCGAGGTTGGCCATGCCCATGACCATGGTCGAACCCTGGCTGTGTTCCGATACGCCGAGGCCGTAGTAAATCGCCGCGCGATCGGCACTGCCGTAGAGTATTGCGGCGTTGCGAATATCTTCTGCCGGTACGCCCGAGATCTCCGCAACCATCTCCGGCGAGTTCTCGGGCTTCAGGATCTGTTTCTTCCATGCCTCGAACGACTCGAGATCGCAACGCTCCTTGATGTAGTCCTCGGCAAGCAGGCCTTCCTTGATGATCACGTGCGCAAGCGCGTTGATCATGGGTACGTTGGTGCCCGGCAACAGCGGCAGGTGATAGTCGGCCTCGATGTGCGGCGAACGCACGAGGTCGATCTTGCGCGGATCCATCACGATCAGCTTCGCACCCTGGCGGAGCCTGCGCTTCATCTGCGATGCGAAGACCGGGTGCCCTTCCGTCGGGTTGGCACCGATCACAATAATGACATCGGCATCCTGCACGCTAACGAAGGGCTGGGTGCCCGCCGATGTGCCGAGCGTCTGTTTCAGGCCGTAGCCGGTCGGTGAATGACAGACCCGGGCACAGGTGTCGACGTTGTTATTACCGAAGGCGGTACGTACCAGTTTCTGGACGATATAGACCTCCTCAATCGCACATCGCGAGGAGGTGACACCACCTATTGATTTGCGGCCGTATTTTTCCTGGATCTCCTTGAAACGTTTCGCGGTGTAGCTGATCGCTTCTTCCCAGGAAACCTTGCGCCACGGATCGTGAATCGACTCACGAATCAGCGGCTGGAGCACGCGGTCCTTGTGGGTTGCATAACCCCAGGCGAAGCGGCCCTTGACGCAGCTATGGCCCTGGTTCGCGCCACCTTCCTTGTCCGGTGTCATGCGCACGACCTGGTCGCCTTTCATCTCTGCCACGAAGGAACATCCGACACCGCAATACGCGCAGGTGGTTTTCACGCTGTGCTCGGGCAGCCCGTGATCGATGATCGACTTCTCCATCAATGTCGCCGTGGGGCATGCCTGGACACAGGCGCCGCAGGAAACGCATTCGGAATCGAGAAAACTTTCGTTGATGCTGGCAGAGACCTTCGACTCGAAGCCGCGGCCTTCGATCGTCAGTGCAAAGGTACCCTGGACCTCGTCGCAGGCACGCACACAGCGCGAACAGACGATGCATTTGCTCGGGTCGAAAGAGAAATACGGGTTGCTGCTATCTATCGGGGCGTCGAGGTGGTTGGCACCGTCGAAGCCATAACGGACCTCGCGTAGTCCCACCACGCCCGCCATGTCCTGCAATTCGCAGTCGCCATTCGCGGAACAGGTCAGGCAGTCGAGCGGATGATCGGAAATGTAGAGTTCCATGACGTTGCGCCTGAGCTTTGCCAGCGCATCCGTCTGGGTGCTGATCTTCATGCCTTCCTCGACCACCGTGGTACAGGAAGCCGGGTATCCGTTCCTGCCCTCGATCTCGACCACGCACAGCCGACACGAGCCGAACGGCTTCATGTTGTCGGTCGCACAGAGTTTCGGCACGTCCACGCCGGATTCGCGCGCGGCACGCATAACTGTGCTACCTGCCTTGACGGTCACCGGAAGTCCGTCGATCTCGACCGCTACTGTTTCGTCGAGGGGACTTGCCGGTGTGCCAAGGTCTGTCTGCCTTGTTGGATTCATTTATGGAAGTCCTCGGGGAAATATTCTACCGCACTGCGCACCGGATACGGCGTCAGTCCGCCCATTGCACATAAGGAACCGTTGATCATCGTATCGCATAAGTCGTTGAGAAGGTTGAGATTTTCCTCACGTTTTTCGTTACCGGTGATACGATCGATAACCTCGACCCCGCGTACCGAACCAATGCGGCACGGCGTGCACTTGCCGCAGGACTCGATCGCACAGAATTCCATCGCGAAGCGCGCCTGGGCCGACATGTCGACCGTGTCGTCGAAGACCACGATTCCACCATGGCCGACCATGCCCCCTGCCTGGATAAATGCCTCGTAATCCAGCGGCGTGTCCAGCAGCCCGGCCGGAAAGTACGCGCCCAGCGGACCGCCGACCTGGACCGCTTTGAGCGGACGGCCGGATGCCGTGCCACCGCCCCAGTCCTCGATCAGTTCGCGCAGCGTTACGCCGAATGCCTTCTCGACCAGGCCGCCTCGCTTGATGTTTCCTGCAAGCTGAAACGCAAGCGTTCCCTTGGAGCGGTTGACGCCATGCGCCGCGTACGCGTCACCGCCTCGAACGAGAATTTCCGGAACCGAGCCCAGGGTAACGACGTTATTCACAACCGTCGGCTTGCCGAATAATCCCTCGATCGCCGGCAGCGGTGGTTTGTAGCGAATAATGCCGGCCTTGCCTTCGAGACTCTCGAGCATCGCCGTTTCCTCGCCGCAGACGTAAGACCCGGCGCCAATATGCAGATCGATTTCAAAATCGAAGCCGCTACCCTGGATGTTCTGACCGAGCCATCCATTGTCGCGCGCAAGCTGCAGCGCTTTCGTCAATATCTGCCTGGTCAGCGGATACTCGGAGCGCAGGTACACGTAACCCTTGTCGGCTCCGACCGCGAAGCCGGCGATCAGCATGCCTTCGATGAGCGTCAGCGGATCGCTTTCCATGAGGATGCGATCTGAATATGTGCCGCTGTCACCTTCGTCGGCGTTG
This sequence comes from Woeseiaceae bacterium, assembly GCA_041555515.1. Taxonomy (GTDB): domain Bacteria; phylum Pseudomonadota; class Gammaproteobacteria; order Steroidobacterales; family Woeseiaceae; genus SZUA-117. Next base: position 22,761 of record JBFFKF010000013.1, on the reverse strand, counting down.
CAGGCGATGTATTTTTGATCGCCTTCCGCATTAGCCACCGTTTGCCACTTGATGCCGGTCGGAAATCCGGCGCCGCCGCGGCCGCGAAGCCCCGACGTGGTGACCTGCTCCAGGACATGCGCCACGCCTTTTTCGAAAGCCGTCTGCAATCCCGCAAAGCCGTCATTCGCCAAATATTCATCGATTGACAGCGGATCTATCAGGCCACAGCGGCGAAAGGTCCATCGGTCCTGGTTCTTCAGCCAGTCAATGTCCGCAGTGGAACCGAGCCTGAGATCGTGCTCGCCTGCATCGAACATGCCCGCCGCAACCAGCCCGTCGACGTCGTCCGGGCTCACCGGCCCGTAAGCGATCCGCTGATCGTCGACAGCGACTTCGACCATGGGCTCGAGCCAGGTAACGCCCCAGGAACCGTTGCGCACGATTTCAATGTCGACCTTTTTTTTCTTTGCTGCCGCGGCGAGCCGCTCGGCGACTTCGTCCGCCCCCAGTGAGACGGCGGCGGCCTCTCGTGGCACATAAATCCGCATTGCGTCCTTCATCGGTGCTTCTCGAGCAACTGGTCGAATCTGTCCGCATCGACCCGGCCGTAAAGCCGTTCGTCGATCATTACGGCCGGCGAACAGGCGCAATTGCCAAGGCAGTACACCGGCTCCAGCGTTACCTCACCGTCCTCGCTGGTCTCACTCAGGCTTACGCCGAGTGTTCTTTCCGCATGCAAAGTGAGTTCCCGGCTGCCCATGGCCTGGCAGGACTCGGCCTGGCAAATCTTGACGCGATGTTTTCCGGGCGGTTGCGTGCGGAAGTCATGATAGAAGCTCACGACACCGTGGACTTCGGCACGCGACAGGTTCAGTTCCTGCGCGATCTGGCGCGTCGCCTCCTCACTGATGAAGGAATACCGTTCGACGAACGCGACCAGGATTTGCACGAGCATTTCCGGCGCCGCGCCATAGTTGTTGATGATCTCAGTCGCAATTGCGCTGTCGTATTTGGTTGCCATTCGTGGCTTCAATCCTCTCAATCGATGCGGTCGGCTCCCGCATAGATATTAAATTTCTTGCCGCGCAAAAAGCCGACCAGCGTCATATCAAATTCTTTTGCTGTCTGTACCGCGAGGCTCGATGGTGCACCGACGGCAACCAGTAACGGAATCCCCGCTACCAGTGCCTTTTGCATTAGCTCGAAACTCGCGCGGCCCGAAACGAACAGACCGCAAGAGCTTGCCGGCAAGCGGCCCGCCTGCATCAGGGCGCCAATGGCCTTGTCGGTCGCATTATGCCTCCCCACGTCTTCCTTAACGACAATGATTTTGCCGCTGGCATCAAATACAGCGGCGGCATGCAGACCCCCGGTTTCGCTAAACACCCGTTGCTGGTTACGGACGCGTTCTGCGATCGCGACAATCACGTCACGGGCATACGTATCCTTGCAGCTGGCCAGCGAGCTTTGACCTGTCACGCGCAGCGCCTCGAGCGAGGTCTTGCCACAGACTCCGCAACTCGATGTTGTATAAAAATGCCGCTCGAGCCTGCCGAGATCGATGTCGACATCCGGCTCGAGCTCTACCCTGATGGTATTTTGCAGGCCGGTTTCGGGATCGACTTCGCCCTGATGCGCCACAGATGCAACCTGCGCCGCAGACTCGATGATGCCTTCCGTAAACAGGAATCCCAGCGCAAGATCGGCGTCCTCACCCGGCGTGCGCATTGTTATCGAAATGCTTTTGGCGGCAGAACCCGCCGCCGAGGCCGAGCAAAGCTGGATCTCCAGCGGTTCTTCGACCGCGACGATGTCGCTTTCCTTTTTGCTCTTGACACCGTCGACCCTGCTTATGTCGACGGTCAGGCTGCCAGTCATAGCACCACCGCATGCAACCGCGAATGCGGCAGTATATTAGAACCTGTCCCGGCATTCCGCATGGCCACCAAGTGGCCCTGGTGCAACGCCGGATCCGTTTCTGCGTGTGGTGTGTGACAAATCAACGCCACTGAAGGGCGTCTAATTGGCAGCGAGTTGCTCGCGCCAGTCCGCCGTGGCGTGGTCGGTTTCGAGGATCGCGTCGCGTATGGCGTGCAGTTCCGCGCCGCGCCTGATGTGAACCTTGCCATCCGAGACGGCCAGGCCGAGCCGCTCGAAAATGCCGCTCATGTCCGGAAAACCGGCGGTGTCGGCGAATCGCTTGTACAGTGGCATGAAGACCGGTGCGGATGCGAGTTCATCGAACTGCGCGAACAGTTCCGGTCCCGACCAGACTCGGTTGGATGGCAGGCAGCATGCCTGAAACCTGTCGAGGACGTCGTCCAGTGACTCGGTGCCGCCGGACCGCTCGCGCAATTGCACGTCAGCCATCAATGCAATCGCCGCACCGCTCCAGTACACCTTCATCAGTCCGGCGCGAACACTGCCGGAGCTGGCCTCGTTCGGCGAGAGTTCAGGCCGCGATTGCCTGCCTCGTTCGTAACCGTCATAGATCTTTTGCCACGCATAAAGATGGTCGTAAGCGCCCGATCGGCTGAGCAGCACATTCTGGTAATACTGTGCAAAGCCTTCCGAAATCCAGCGATGCTTGCGCTCGACATAAGGCAACAGCAGGTGACTGAACTCGTGCGTGGCTGTCCAGTCCGCAAGCAACACCTCCAGCGGCTGGGACTGGTCGACCTGCAGTTCGATCGTCTCGCCTCCATCCCGTATCACGCGGCCGAAAGGAACGGCGCTCCAGTCGTTGCTTCGGCTGCCGCCGACCGGGATCACCACAACCTGCGGTGAGGGATTCGGAAAGCGACCGTATGCGAGGCTGACGTCCGTCGCTGTCGCACGGACCCAGCGGGCGATCGCCGCATTGTCCATTTGGTCGATGCCGCGGAGCAGGCTGACGCGAAGAACTGCACCGGGTACTTGGATCTCGCGATAGTCGAACTGGCCAAACACGACGGGCGCATAGGCGCTTTCCGGAGATTGCTCAAGCACGAATACCGGCCCGTCGTCGGACAGTTTCTTCCAGGGAACCGCGACCTGCATGGTTTCCGGCAGGCGGAACCTGATGCGGATCGAATTGCCGTTGCGCAGTTCCGGCCGCCACATCCAGTAAGCGGGGGAGACGATGATGTTCTCCGGTGCCAGCGTCTTGCTGAAGCGGTGCGCCATTGCTGCCCGCCCCAGATCGACGGTGTAGTTCATGCAGGCGATGCCGTGTTCCGGAAGCATCATGCGCTGGTTACGCATGCGGATCTGCTGCTCTTGGCTACAGCCTCGGACGTCGAGAAGAAACTTGCCGGCGTCCCGGGAACCCGCGATCACGCTTTTGACGGGATGAGTGAATCTTGCCTCGACCCACAGCCGGCTCATGAGATAGTCGACAGTCACCGTATAGCTGTGTTGTATGGGCTCGGCCGACACTGCCGGCCCGGCGAGCAGCAGCAGCAGCATGAGCCGCAGCGCGTTCACGGGGCTGTGTAAATTAAGGTCAAAAATAGCCGTTCTCTTCAATTGAGGCGAATCTTTTTGCCCATATCCGGCTAATTATGCCGCAACCGTCGCTGTGTCCAACGCTTTGGAGAGGTGAATGTGAAGGTGTTCACACTTTATGCCGGTTTGCCGCGAGTAGATACTTTCCGGTCTGGGCAATTGATCATCGCGATGCTGTGCGCGCGCCACGAGAAATCGCTGCGAACCTCGACTCGCGGATTACAATGCAAGCGGATTGGCTTTAAAATAACCGCCCAAAATTTTAACAAGTTCCACCTGAGGAGATTCCCTTGAGCAAGATTGCGAGACGACAGTTCATACAGTTGACGGCGGTTGCGGCGGCAGGCTGCCTGGTGCGGCCGGGCAGCGAAGCCCAAGCCCAGGACATGCCGAAAATCGAGGAAAGCGATCCGATTGCGCAGTCGCTGAAATACGTCCACGACGCTACGGCGGTTGATCCCGCGCAGCGGGCCAACCCGGCAGCCGTGCAGAATTGTGCAAACTGCGCGTTGATCCAGGGCAATGATGGTGACGAGTGGCGGCCGTGCCAGATCTTCCCCGGCAAACTCGTAAATGCCGCCGGTTGGTGTTCTGTCTGGGCGCCGAAATCCTGAATCGAGGGTGTCGCTGAACATCGATTGGGCGAGTTATTTGCGCGTTCACAGTGATCGACGCAATCTCCTGATCCACGTGTTTGCGGTGCCGCTGTTTGTTGCGGCGATCCTGTCCCTGGTTTTTTGCCTGATCCGGGGTGATTATTTGACCGCGATCGTCGCTATTCTTGCAGCATTTGCCGCGATGCTGCTGCAGGGCAGGGGACATGCGCTGGAGGCAGAGCCGCCGGAGCCGTTTTCCGGACCGGGCAATTTCCTCAGGCGATGGTTCAGGGAGCAATTCCTGGTGTTCCCGATGTTCCTGGTGAGCGGGCGCTGGTGGCGTCAATTGAAGGCGGCCAGGGGAGGATCGGGCCGTGCAGCCTGAGGTGCAGCATTTCTACCACGAACAGAGCGGCACGCTCTCTTATGTCGTCAGTGATCCGCAAACGTCCGCCGCAGCGGTTGTCGATCCGGTGCTCGGTTTTTCGGTCATTTCCGGCCGTACCGACAGCGGACCAGCCGACGAAATCATCGCCTTTATAAAAAAGAATAAGCTGACCGTCGAATGGATACTCGAAACCCATGCGCATGCGGATCACCTCTCCGGGGCGCAGCTGCTGAAGTCGAAGCTGGGCGGCAAAGTTGCGATCGGTGACGGTATCTGCAAAGTCCAGGAATACTTCGCCCCTGTTTTTAACCTGCAGCCGCCGTTCGCGGCGGACGGGCACCAGTTCGATCACCTGTTCGGTGATAACGAAACATTTACAATCGGTAACATCGAATGCCGCGTATTGAGCACGCCGGGACACACCAGCGACAGCGTGACTTATCTGATCGGCAAGTACGCATTCGTTGGCGACAGCATCTTCATGTCGGATAGCGGTACCGCGCGCTGCGACTTTCCCGGCGGCGACGCTGCCTTGCTTTACCGGTCTATCCAGAAATTATTTGCGCTCCCCGAGGATACGATTCTTTGCATGTGCCACGACTATCAGCCTGACGGTCGCGAGCTGCGCTACGAGGTAACGGTCAAGGAACAGAAGCAGGACAATATTCACGTCGGCGGCGGCACGTCGGAGGACGAGTTCGTCAGGGTGCGGACGACCCGCGACCAGTCGCTGTCATTGCCCGCGCTGATTCTGCCGTCGATCCAGGTCAACATCAGGGCAGGTCATCTGCCTGCGGCGGAAGACAACGAAATTTCCTACATCAAGATTCCGTTGGACACGATTTAATTACACAGGGAGGTTGCCGCGTATGTACAATTCGCGGCTTTGACCCCGCGGAGGAATCTAATGTTCGAATCGCTGCAGCGCAAACCACCCGACGCCATCCTCAAGCTGATCGCTGAATACGGGAAAGATCCGCGCGAGCAGAAGGTGGACCTCGGCGTTGGCGTCTACCGGGATGCTGCAGGCAATACGCCGGTGTTCAGTGCTGTCAAAAAGGCGGAACAGCAATTGCTCGACACCCAGACCAGCAAGTCCTACCTGGGTATCAGGGGCGCCGCCGAGTTCTGTGAAGCCATACAGGCACTCATGTTCGGCGATTCGAGCCGCAACAACGAACGCATCATGACCCTCCAGACACCGGGCGGATCAGGCGCGCTGCGCGTCGCCGCGGGCGTCATCCTGCGCGCGAATCCGGATGCGACGCTCTGGGTCAGCGATCCGACCTGGAACAACCACGTGCCGCTCCTGGGTGGCGCCGGCCTGAAGCTCGAGAGTTACCCGTATTACGACACGGAAAAGAACGCGCTGCGCTTCGATGAGATGCTCGATACCCTCAGGCAGGTGCCAACGGGCGATGTCGTACTGCTGCACGGTTGCTGCCACAACCCGACCGGCATGGATCTTTCCGCAAGCCAGTGGGACGAGGTGACCGGTCTCGTTGCCGACCGCGGGCTCGTGCCGTTTGTCGACATTGCCTACCAGGGTTTCGCAGACGGACTCGACGAGGACGCGTACGGGATTCAAAAGATGCTCGAACAGGTGCCCGAGATGCTCGTCGCCGCATCGTGCTCCAAGAACTTCGGCCTGTACCGCGACCGAGTGGGGTCGCTGAGCTTCCTGTCCGCGGACGCGGAAGCTGCGGAAATCGTCTGCAGCCAGGCGATGAATATCATTCGCACAATGTATTCGCTCCCGCCGGACCACGGTGCCGCCGCCGTAACGATGATTCTTGACGATCCGGACCTCCGCAAGGAATGGCTCGATGAACTGACCGGCATGCGCGAACGCGTGCGAGAAATGCGGCAGCTCATCGTTGCCGGGCTCGCCAGGGCAGCGCCGGACCGGGATTTTTCGCACATCGAGCGCGGCAAGGGGTTGTTCTGCTACCTCGGCGTGACGCCGGAACAGGTTGCGGCCTTGAAACGGGACTACGGCGTGTACCTGGTCGATACCGGCCGCATCAATGTCTGTGGCATTACCCCGGACAACGTCGACTACCTGACGGAATCGATCGCCGCCGTGTTCTGATTCTTGCGTTTCACGCAGGTAAACGAAAATTTTATTTTCAGTGCTCGTTCGAGCTACGGGCTCAAATGTCCGGGAAAAATACGCGGCTTTGCGTATCGATTTTCAGGCGCTCGGTAATACCGGCATTCAGTTCGAGCGCGAAATGCAGCGGTTCGATCGCACTGATCGAGTCCAGCGATAGTGGTTTCGTATCTTTCTCGATATTGGCAATCGAACCATCCGCACGAATGAAGAGTATGTCGAGTGATATGTAAGTGTTCTTCATCCACATCGACAATAGCTGCGGCCGTGAGTAGACGAACAGCATCCCGCTGAAGTCCGGCAGGTGGCGAACGTACATCAGGCCACGCATCTGCTGCTGCCGGCCCACTGCGAGATAAACATCGAAAACGTAACAGGCATGCTCGCTGGCCTGGATGACGAGCTTGTCCTTGTCGAAGGCGGTATCGAGGTTTGCATCCTGGGCAGCCTGGCCGCTCAGTAACAGGCCGATGCAAATGATCGAAACGACGCGGATCAGGGTCATTGCGCGGTCTTCCAGTCGAGGCGGCCGGTAAACCTCAGATCGGTCAGCGACACACTCGAGTGATCGTTCACATTTGCGAGCGGCGTTACGCAGTAGAGAATGCCGCTGATCCTGTATTCCGTTGCTGCTGTCTCCGGCAGCAGTTCGTGCGTCTCGATGTCCGTCCAGCAACTGCCGGTGTCGCGCGTGCCGAAGAATCGTCCGGCTCCCTCCTCCACAAGGGTCACCTTGGTCGCCAGCTCGCTGCCTGTCTGCGCGGGGCGAAGGTCCGGCAAGGCGAGAATGAAGGCGAGTTGCCGGGAGCCATCTGCCACCTCGGCGGCGCCGGCGAAGCGTAATCGCGCTCCCTGGCCATTGGGCCGAGGCATGCCCTCGCATGTCAGCGTTTCGCCACGCCAGTCGATGGAGGCTCTGACGCTACCGTAGATTTCCGCGACCAACTCTCCCTCGGCACCGCAGGCGGCAGCCGTCTCCGGGGCGGCAGGCGCCCGCTCACCGCACGCAGGCAGCCAGCAAACGAGGCACGCCAGGAGGATGCCGGCACAATTATCAGCAGATTTATGCAATGTTTCGGGTACAAATCGGTCGTAAGGTGTCCATTATCGCTAATGCGCCGACCCCTACAAGTTGGCCTGAATGCACATCAACACTACAATGGCGAGCCTTTTCACCGTCGGAGCGCTGCATGAGCGTCACTGAAGAGTTTCAAAAACTAGAAGCCCACGCGAGTAGCCTCATCATTGGTCAGGAGCACCTGATCAACAGGATGCTCATCGCGTTGCTGTGTGACGGGCATCTGCTGGTGGAGGGGGCACCGGGTTTGGCGAAGACGCGCGCGATCAAGGTGCTTGCGGAAAGCATCGAAGGAGATTTTCATCGGCTGCAGTTCACGCCCGACCTGCTGCCGGCCGACCTGACCGGAACGGATATCTACCGGCCGCAGGACGGTACATTCGAATTCCGTAAAGGCCCGCTGTTTCACAACCTGATACTGGCGGACGAGGTCAACCGCGCACCCGCGAAAGTCCAGTCGGCGTTACTTGAAGCGATGGAGGAACGGCAGATAACCGTCGGTGAGCACACTTACAAGCTGCCGAATCTGTTCATGGTGATGGCGACACAGAACCCGATCGAACAGGAAGGCACCTATCCCTTGCCGGAGGCGCAGCTCGATCGCTTCCTGCTGCACGTGACCATTGGCTATCCGAGTGTCGAGGACGAACGCAAGATCCTCATACTCAATCGCGACGAGGCGAAATCAGGCGAGCGCGATGCCTTTGCGCCAACCAAGCTCATGCCGGAAACGGCCATCATGGAAGCACGGCAGGAGATCCTCGGGCTGCACCTGGCGGAGGAGCTAGAGCGGTACATCGTCAACGTCGTCGTTGCGACGCGCAATCCCGGTGCAGTAAAAAAGGAGCTGGACGGTCAAATCATGTATGGCGCGAGTCCGCGCGCCTGCATGGGCATAGATCGCGCGGCGCGCGCACGCGCCTGGCTGCAAGGCCGCGACTATGTCGGGCCGGAAGATATACAGGCGGTTGCGGCGGACGTCCTGCGCCACCGGCTGGTGCTGAGTTTCGAGGCCGAGGCAGACGGCGTCCTTCCGGACGACATCATCCAGGGCGTACTGGACGGAGTCGGAGTACCTTAAATCGCTTCCAGATAGACAATGCGGCAAGACCACCTACAGCCAGACGCATCGCCGGTAAGCGTTACCCAGGCCGAGTTGATACGGCTGGGCGGCCCCGCGCGGGTCATCGCGCTGGACGTGCTGCGCGTGAGATCGCTGCAGACCGGCGCCTATGTCTCGCACTTCAAGGGGCGTGGCATGGAATTCGACGAATCCCGTCCGTACCAGCCCGGTGACGACCCGCGCAACATCGACTGGCGCGTTACGGCACGCTCTAGCGAAGCGTACACGAAGCTTTTTCGCGAAGAACGCGAGCGACCGGTGCTCATCGTCACAGACCTGCGGAGCAACATGCATTTCGCGACGCAGGGTTGCTTCAAGTCCGTCAGCGCCGCGCGCATTGCGGCGATGCTGGCCTGGGCTGCGCACCATCGGGGAGACCGGCTCGGTGGCATCGTTTTTGGCGATACGCGTAACCGTGAATTGCGGCCGAGGCTGGGCCGCCAATCGGCGCTACGTTACATCCACGAGATCGTGACGCATCCCGACTGGGAACCCTCGGACGACCAGCTTGCGACTAACGAAGAACCGCCGCTGACGGCGGCGATGGCGGCGCTACGCCGTGTTACCCATCCGGGCAGCCTGGTCATCATTATCAGCGATTTCATCGGGCTGTCGCGCAAAGCACAGGCGCACCTGACCGGCGTCGCGAGGCATAATGAGGTGCTTGTGGTTTTCTTGAGCGACCCGCTCGAACGACGGCTGCCGCCGCCGGGCCATTACCGCCTGGTCAGCGGCGACGAGGAAATGGCGATCGACACCTATGCGCGCGGCGCCAGGTCCGACTACCGGCACCTGTTCGAGAATCGGCTCGAGGACCTGGAAACCATCTGCCAGCGTTACGGCATTCACCTGCTGCACATGTCGACGGAAGACGATCCGATTTACACCTTGCAGCAGGCGCTCGGGCGCCGGGCTGCCTGAGGACAGGTTATGGATCCGACACAGATTCCGCTGCGCGACCTGCATCTGCCCGAGGTAATCGGGTGGTGGCCGCTAGCGCCCGGTTGGTGGTTTCTGATCCTGCTGGTGCTTGCCGGCATTGTTTATCTGGCGTATCGATCGATCAGAAGATGGCGCCGCAACGCGATGCGACGCATAGCGCTCAGGGAGCTGTCGCGCATTCAAAAGGAATTCAGAAAGGGCGTCGACGAGATTACGCTCGCGATCGAGCTCTCCGAACTGTTGCGGAGAACCATGCTGGCGTATGCACCGAGAAATGAGGTCGCGGGCCTGACCGGAAGGCGCTGGCTGCAATGGCTCGACCAGGGACTTGACGACAGGCCGTTTAGTGAAGGTTCGGGCCGGAACGTCGAGTCATTACCGTATCGTCGTCCGGGCGGCGTCGAAGACGACGTCGACGTCCAGGGTCTTATCGATGCAATCAAATCGCGACTGCAAACGCCATTGCCGGCGGAGGCCCTCTGATGTGGTCCCTTGCCTGGCCGTGGATGCTGCTGGCGCTGCCGCTGCCACTGCTCGCGCGTTACCTCATGCCGCCCGTGGTCGGATCGCAGGATGCCGGCCTCAAAGTGCCGACCCTGAAGAGTTTCGAGGTGCTCCAGGATCGCTCCGAGGTCGAGCAATTACTGAACTGGCGTTTCTGGCTCGCAGTGTCCGCATGGATTCTTCTCGTGCTCGCCGCGGCGAGGCCGGAACGTATCGGCGACGAACTGGACGTGCCGGTATCCGGCCGTAACCTGATGCTCGCTGTCGACCTGTCAGGCAGCATGGATGCGAAGGACTTCGAGCTCGGCAGCCGCCGTGTCGACCGGCTAACGGCAACCAAAGCGGTCGCAAGCGATTTCATCGGCCGCCGCGAGGGTGATCGCATCGGTCTCATCCTGTTTGGCGAAAGAGCCTATTTGCAGGTACCCCTGACACTCGATCGTGAAACGGTGAAGATTCTTTTGCTGGAAGCATTCATCGGTCTCGCTGGCGAAAAAACGGCGATCGGTGACGCGATCACGCTGGCCGTCAAAAGAATTCACGACCAGGGTGCGGACGCGGACGAGCAGGTGCTGATACTCCTGACCGACGGCGCCAACACGGCTGGTGAAATCGATCCAATCAAAGCCGCGGAACTCGCACAGCAGATCGGTCTGCGAATCTACACGATCGGCATAGGCGCTGAGCAAATGGTCGTGTCATCGATCACCGGCGGCATGCGACGCGTCAACCCCTCCGCGGACCTGGACGAGGCGACATTGACGCGCATTGCAGACCTGACGGGAGGCCGCTACTTCCGCGCCAAGGACACGGCCGGGCTGCAGGACATTTATCGCCTGCTGGACGAAATGGAGCCGGTCGCCGAACCCGAGGCAGGATTCCGGCCGGTGAAGTCGCTTTATTACTGGCCGCTCGGCGGCGCGTTCGTGCTGGCCATGTTGCTGGCCGCCATGACGCTGCTGACGGGACTCGACTACTTCCGTGAACGCAAGGTGAAGTTGCATGTGGGCTGATTTTCACTTCCTGCGACCGGAATGGCTGTGGGCGCTGCCGCTCATTGCCTTGATGACCTACGGCCTGGCGCATCGCCGGCTGGCGACCGGAAGCTGGCAACGCGTCATCGACCCGGCGCTGGCGCCTTTTGTTCTTTCCCGAACGCAGATCAAGCGGCTGAATTACCGCTGGTGGATGACCCTGATCGGCGGCGTGCTCGCCGTGCTTGCGCTGGCCGGGCCGAGCTGGAATCGGGTCGAGCAGCCGGTATTTCGTTCCGAGCAGGCGGTCGTGATCGCGCTCGATCTGTCGCGATCCATGGATGCGCAGGACCTGACACCGAGCCGGCTGACCCGGGCAAGACTGAAAATCCTCGACATCCTCGAACGGCGGCAGAGTGGTCAGACCGCGCTCGTGGTTTATTCGTCGAATGCTTTCACGGTGACGCCACTGACGACCGACTCGGACACCGTAGCCGCGCTGGTTAACAGCCTGAGCACCGACATCATGCCGAGCCGCGGCAGTTATGCGGTCTCTGCCATCAGCAAATCGAAACAGCTGCTCGAACAAGCGGGCGCGGTCCTGGGCGAGGTGCTGCTGATAACCGATGGCGGAACATCACCCGCCGCGGAACGCGCGGCCAGGGACCTGCAAAAGGCAGGCTACTCCCTGTCCGTCCTGGGGGTCGGCACGAGCGATGGTGCGCCGATACCGCGGGGCGGCGGCGGCTTCATCACCGATCGCTCCGGCAATATCGTCGTGCCGAAAATCGAGAGCGCGGCCCTGCGCAGCCTGGCTGCTGCCGGCGGCGGCCGCTTCGCAATGCTTTCGGCGGATAACAGCGATCTCGACTACCTGTTGTCGGGGCCGGTGGGCAGCACTGCCGCTTCCGATGAATCGCTGGCGACCGACCAGTGGCAGGAAGAGGGTCCGTGGTTGCTGGTGTTGCTGGTGCCGATGGCGGCGCTGGCGTTTCGCCGCGGGCTGGTCATGGTGCTGTTCGTCTTTCTGCTGCCGCTTGCCGACCCTGTCTACGCATTCGAGTGGAAAGACCTGTGGCTCACGAAGGATCAACAGGCGCAACGCCAGCTCGATGAAGGCAATGCACTCGAGGCGGGCGAGTTGTTCGAAGACCCGGTATGGCAGGCGGTCGCCAAGTATCGGGCTGGCGAATACGGTCCGAGTGCTGCCGGATTCGCAACTCAGGAGGACATCGACAGTCTTTACAATCTCGGCAACGCGCTGGCGAGGCTCGGTGAATTCGAAACCGCCATCGATGCTTACGAGGAAGTCCTGGAAATGGACGCGGGTATGGAGGACGCTGCATATAACCGTGATTTGCTGAGGGATTTGCTGGAAAAGAACCAGGACTCGCAGGGTGGCCAACAGGGCGACCAGCAGAATTCGTCCGAAGCCGGCGGCGGCGCACAGCAATCGGAAGGTCAGAGCCAATCCGATCAGTCCGGCCAGGAAGGTTCGAGCGGCGACCCGGGCGCCGAAGGCGAGTCCTCGGTGCGTGACGAGGAAAACGTCAACCAGGAAGATCTCCAGGCGATGCAGGCTGAACTCGAGCGCGCGGCGCAGGAGGCACAGCAGCAGGCCGGTGAGTCGCAGGAGCAACAGGGCATGAGCGAGGTGGATGCCGAAGCGATGCGACGCGCACAGGAACAGCGCCAGGCAATGGAACAATGGCTGCGGCGCATTCCCAATGACCCCGGCGGACTGTTACGCCGCAAGTTCCGCTATCAATACCAGCGCCAGGGCAGGGACCAGGACGGTAACAACCTGTGGCCGGACGACGAGGTGCAACCATGGTGAGCCATCGGCGCACGCGCTCATGGATCCGATATGCGGCTACCGTGCTCATGCTGACGATGGCCGGTGCCGCAGAAGCTGCGGTAATCGCAAGCGTGGATCGTGCCGATATCGAACTGAACGAATCGTTTACGCTGAAAATCACCGTCGATACGGCGATCGACATCGAACCGGATGCCTCGGCGCTCGAGCAGGACTTTTACGTCGGGCAGCGCAGCCAGCTCAGCAATACGACGATCGTCAACGGGCAAATCAGCCGCTCCCGGACCTGGACCTATGTCCTGATGGCGAAACGCGAGGGCAATCTGGTCATTCCGCCGATCATCATCGGCACCGAGCAGAGCGAGCCGGTGCCGCTCGCTGTGCGCGCGCCGTCGGCTGCCTTGCCGGGCGAAGCCGACATCTTCGTGACCACCGAAGTCGATCACACGGACGGTTACGTGCAGGCGCAACTGCTGTACACGGTCAAGGTGTATCGATCGGTCGCGACGCGCCAGCCCCGGCTGAGCGAACCCGAAATCAGGGGCGTCGAAGTGCTGATCGAAGTGGCTGGCGAAGAAAGAAGTTACGAATCGATTCTGAACGGCAAAGCCTACAACGTCGTCGAACGCGTCTATGCCATATTCCCGCAGGAAAGCGGACAGATCACGATTGCGCCGGCGAGATTCGAGGCGAGGGTGCTTCGCGACGGGCGCATCACAGGCCGCAAGATTTTCGAATCCGCGGCCATCGATATAACAGTCAATCCGATCCCGCCACCGCCAGCCGATTATCCCGATGCAGCCTGGTTTCCGGCGCGTGAGGTGACGCTCAGCGAACAATGGTCGCGCGACAACGAGCGCTTGCCGGCCGGCGAGCCGATCACACGCCACATTACGGTGTCGGCCCTGGGCCAGCTTTCGACCCAGATTCCGGTTATCGATCCCGCAGTCGGCGACACGGTGAAAATTTATCCTGACAAACCAGAGCTCCGGGACGCGGCCGAAACCGCCGGTATTCGCGCCATGCGCAAGGACCAGTATGCGATGATCGGCATCTCGCCAGGCTTTGTGGAGTTGCCGGCGTTGACACTTCCGTGGTGGAACATCGACGCAGGCGAGTGGCAGCTCGCGAGCCTGCCGGGCACGTCGATCGAGATATTACCGTCCGCCAATGCCGCCGTGCCGCCGCCGGTGGTTACCGAAGAGGAGGCACCCCGGCCGGCATCCACGGTGAGTGGCAACGTGGTCGTGCAGAGCAGTTTCTGGCGACGCGTGAGCGAGGCGCTGGCCGGCTTGTGGTTGCTGACCGCGTTTGCCTGGTGGTGGTCACGCCGGCCGGTGAAGCGTGAACCGAAAGAGCCAGCGCCGCCGCCGATTTACAAGCAGCAGGCCAAATTGCTGAAAGAAGCACGCAAGGCCGCAAGAGCAGGCGATGGTGCCGGCATCCGGTCTGCCTTGCTTCGCTGGGGGAGGCTGGAGTGGCGCGAAAATCCGCCGCTCAACATCGGCGATTTTGCGAGCCGCGTCGGCATGCCGTTATCGGCACATCTCGATGCACTGTGTCGTGCCGACTACGGACCGCGTGAGGAAACATTCGACCGCGAAGCGCTGGCGAAATCGCTGCGCACGATCAGCGTGCTGCAGGAAGACAAAGAGCAACATCCGACCGATGTCCTGCCGCCGCTAATGCCCAGTTCTCCCGCATAGATCAGAAAGACTGAGCTGATCGGCGAGAACTGACCTTTAGTCCGATGACAACTCGGGCGCGCCAGCAATTACCAGTGTCCTGTATTCCCCATTGAAGCCCACGGTTCTGCTTTAGGCAAAGCATCCCCCGCTTGCAGCAGCTCGATCGAAATATTGTCCGGCGAACGGACGAAGGCCATGCGGCCGTCATGCGGCGGCCGGTTGATGGTGACACCGGCATCCATGAGGCGCTGACAGACCGCGTAAATATCGTCTACGGCGTAGGCGAGGTGGCCGAAATTCCGGCCTTCCGAGTATTCCTCGGGATCCCAGTTGTAGGTCAGTTCGACCTGTGCCTCTTCATCCCCGGGCGCAGCCAGGAATACCAGGGTGAAGCGGCCTTGTTCGCTTTCGTAGCGCTTGA
Organism: Woeseiaceae bacterium; assembly: GCA_041555515.1. Classification (GTDB taxonomy): domain Bacteria; phylum Pseudomonadota; class Gammaproteobacteria; order Steroidobacterales; family Woeseiaceae; genus SZUA-117. The sequence continues at coordinate 7,650 of JBFFKF010000013.1, read as the reverse complement.
TCTCGTTCAGACCGAGCTTATTACAGTAAAAGTCCAGTGATTCGTCGATATCGGTGACGCGGACCATCGTGTGCAGGTATTTCATCGTTGTGTCGGCTCTCCGGTTGAACTACGGCTCATTATAAGACCACAATGCTGGCAGGTTTCTACTGCGGAAATTGACTTGAATCGCATTCGCGCCATTACACTCGATCTCGATAATACCCTGTGGCCGATCGACCCGGTAATCCAGCGGGCCGAAGCGACGCTATGGGCATGGCTGACGGAAAACTATCCGCGCATTCCTGCCACAGTGACGCCCGAAGCCTTGGCCGAAATGCGTGAGGCTGTTATCGAGGAGCATTGGGAGAGGAGTCACGACTTGCGCTTCCTGCGCAAGACAGTGCTCGGGCAGGTCGCCGCCGCTGCCGGGTATACAGACGAACTGGTAGAGCCGGCGTTTGAAGTGTTCGATCGCGCGCGCAATGAGGTTGATTTCTATCCGGACGCGTTGCCCGGACTCGAGAAACTCGCCTGCGACTTCACGCTCGTTGCAGTGACCAACGGCAATGCGAACCTAGAAACGATTGGTATTCGGCACCTGTTTCACGACGTCATTGCCGCGGCGGAAGCAGGATTTGCAAAGCCGGCTCGACAGATCTTCGACCAGGCAATTGCGCGCAGCGGTTATTCAAATGAGGAGATTCTGCACGTCGGCGATCATCCCGAGACCGACGTCAATGGCGCTCGCGAGGCCGGAATGCGCACCGCGTGGATCAATCGTAACGGTGACACGTGGCCGAACGAATTGCCCGAACCCGATGCCGTCGTTACCACGATTCCCGAACTGCACGATATTCTTCGGGCCGCCGTGGATGACATCAACAGGGCGGGCTGACTCAGATGTCGCGCGGCCCTCTGATCCTTTACATTCCGGGGCTCAAACCAAAACCCGAGTATTCCCTGCACCGCGAGCAGGTTTTGCGCTGCATGCTGGCGGGAATCAGACGCATTGACCCTGAAACCGCGAATCAAATGCAGGACGATGCACATTGTTTCGATCTCGTGAGCTGGACCTATGACTTCTATGGCGTCCATCGAGATATCAAGCTCGACCTTGCCGATATCGACGCAGTCCTCAAGAAATCGGGAGCAAGCACCGAAGACATGGAATTTGCAACGTCATTCAAGCGTCGTTTCGTTCGCTGGTTGTACCGTGCAGCTGACCATCTGCCATTCCTGATTCCGCACTTTGCGAGCGAAGATGTCGAGCTGCAGCTCCGTGATCTAAGGCGCTACGCGAAGAACGTCGATGACATCGCGGAGATTATCCGACGCGAGGTCAAGTTGCGCCTGCGCGCGGCCGCAAGCGCAGGGCGACCTATCCTGTTCTTTGGTCACAGCATGGGATCGGTCATCGCCTACGATACGCTGTGGCAACTCTCGCACGAGCCGGCTGAAGATGTTGAGATCGACCTGTTGCTCACGACGGGCAGCCCCCTCGGGCAGACCCTCATTCAAAAGAAGCTCCTGGGTTATGGCAGGGACGGCGCCGAACGATACCCGGTCAATATCCGGCGCTGGAAGAATATTGCGGCGGTCGGGGAACTGACGGCGATCGACATGGACCTGAACAACGACTTCGGGGAAATGATCCAACTTGGCCTGGTCGAGGACATTGAAGATCTCGAAACCTATAATTACTACCGCATGGGCGGCGTGTTGAACGTGCATACCGAATACGGTTACCTCGTCAACGAGGTAACCGCAACGGTCATTCGAAACTGGTGGAGGGAGGTTGCCTAGACTGGTTCGAGGTTCGGCTTAATGACTATGTCGATGCGCCGGTTTCTTGCGCGGCCCGCTTCGGTTTCATTATTGGCGACCGGATTGGTCTCACCGTATCCCGTCGCAATCAGGCGGTAACTTGGAATCCTCATGGCGTTGATCATGTAACGCTGCACGGATTCCGCGCGTTGCTGTGAAAGAATCTGATTGGACTCATCACCGCCATAAGAATCGGTGTGGCCTTCGATGATCAGTTCACTGCGCGGGAATACGTCGATCGCTTGCTCGACCTTCCGCAACAGTTGATAGCTGTCAGGACGGATCTCTGACTGGCCGCTATCGAAAGTCAGCCCGACCAGCCGCAGAATTACGTTATTACCCTCGCGGAAAACACGCGCCTCGTTGCGCGTGAACATTTTTTCGACCTGCTCGAACTGTTCCTTGATCCTGGCCTGTGCTTCCAGTCGCTGCACGAGAGCAAGCCGTTCCGCGGTCGCGCCGCCGAGCCTCTGATCGAGAGCGCGCAGCTCTTCTTCCATATCAGCCATACGCAGGTTACCCGACTGGGTTTCCTGCTCGAGACTCTGGATTTCATTGCTTTGGTTTTCAATGTACGCAACGAGCTCCTCGGTCAATTCTTCAGGTCCGTTCGCCATCGCCGGCAAAATGTCGGCAGCGCCCGATATCTTGTTTAACGGCTCTTCCCATTGCAGCACGAGCGCCTCGACAGAAAGCTCCTTGTCACGCACGTCACGAACGACCTCAGACAGGTAGATCGCGTGCTTGGCCTCATAGTTTGCCTGTCGCGCAAGACTGCGCGGACGATCCGTGTCATAACGGTTTTCGTTCAGCTCTTTTTCTGCCTCGGCCAGTAGCTCTTCTGCTTTACCGAGCGTAATTGGCGCATACCGGCCGACGCGAGCACGTTCGGCATCGGCTAACAAGCGCCGCGTTTCGGTCAGGTATTGCGCTTTGATTGCAACCAGTTCTGCGTCTCGATAAAGACTGGTCGCTTCGATGTCTTTCCGCTTGGCGTTTTTCAAGTCGCCGCGTTCCAGGTAACGAATGGCCGACCCGAATTCTTTTTGCGCCTTGTCCCAGATGTCCTTTGAAAGCTCTGGCGCTTTTGCGTTCGCAGCGTCCTGGCGACTCTTCATAACTTGTGAGAGCACGGTCTTCGCCAGTTCGGCTGCGGTCGTCGCGGTCTCGTAATGGCGCACCGCACTCGCCGCCTTGTCGCGAACATATTCGATGTTGCGACCGCGCTCGAAAGCGGCGTCTGCCGCCTCGTAGTCTTTGGTAGCCGCACCATAACTGCGCGGCGCCAGCAGATAGGCGTTGACGGCATCGGCTGCAGCGCGAGCTGCATCCGCCTCCCCGAAGAAGGTGTTGCGCAATTCATTCTGAGCCGCTGCGGAACCCGCCCACACAATAAAAAGTGCGAGCAGGACTGATCTGACAAAACTGCTTTTAAGGGCCATTCTGTAGTACCAATACTTCGAAAAACAATGAGTTAGACGCGCTTTCGACGACAATGGCGATATTACATATCCCTGTAAGCCAATTCTGTGGAACAGATCTCTTTATCCACAACCGCTTATGTCGTAAGGGCCGGATTTTACGCTCGATTTGCGCGACTCGCGAGCAAATATGCGGAAAAACCGGCCATGGAAGCCGCTGCCCAAGGCTCGATTTCTGCCCGAAACTTGTGACCTGTATCACCATTCTGAGCATCCCCCGAAGCGGGCCGTCAATTTGTGGTTTGGCTCACAGACCCGGATGCAGGCAATGCGTAATCTGAGCCCATGTCTGCAAAGTACTACACACAGTTCCGGCTCACCGACGCAGATTATCGCGGCGGAAATGAATTCAGCGGCGTAGTAGAGCTCAGCCGGCCGATGGATCAGAACACGGACGTAGCAGATATCGAAGCCGTACTGGCAAAGAATTTCGACCTGCAGCAGAGCGCAGTAAAGCTCGTTAGCTGGTCAAGATTGCATTAAGGAACACGTACTTCTGGCGTTTAATTTCTTTCCCCCTGATTTGCCCGGTCCTAGAACCGGGCTTTTTTTTGCACGGTACTAAAGATCAGTTCGCGCCTGGCGGGATCTCGGTTATTCACACTGCGGGCGATTTGGGGCTTTTTTTGGATATCACTAAAGAGCAATCGGCACTATTGATACCGCCGCGCAGGAAGGAGCAGGCCGATTGGGGGACTTACGCGAAATTTTAGTTCATGCGAGAATGCGCCTCTTTGACCACGTATTCGCTGCATGAAAGACAAGCAACGACATCTGCGCGGCATTCCGATCGTCGAGAGCGGCCGCAAATATCAAACCGAGCAGGGCTTTTCGGCGATCAAGAACGGCATCAAGTCGGGCCGTAATACGGCCGAGATCAAGTACGGCGAAAAGCCCGCCTGGCTGCGCGCGAAGATGCCGTCCGGCAAAGGATTTTCGAGCGTACGGCAGACGGTGCGTAATCACAGTTTGAGCACCGTGTGCGAAGAATCGATGTGCCCGAATATCGGTGAGTGCTGGAACCACGGCACCGCAACCATCATGGTAATGGGTTCGGTGTGCACGAGAGCATGCCGATTCTGTGCCGTGGATACGGGTAACCCGCGGGGCTGGCTGGATCCCGAAGAGCCCGCGAACACGGCGCGAGCCGTCAAACTCATGAACCTGAACTATGTCGTCATCACCTCGGTCGACCGTGACGACCTCGAGGACGGCGGCGCCGGTCACTATGCGGCTTGCGTGCGGGAAATCAAAAAGATCAATCCGAACACCGCCGTCGAGGCGTTGACGCCGGACTTCAACGGCGAACTGACTGACGTCGAGAAAGTCGTCGATTCGGGTGTCGACGTGTTCGCGCAAAATATCGAAACAGTCAAACGCCTGACGCATCCGGTACGCGATCCGCGCGCTGGCTATCAGCAAACCATCGATGTCCTGGCGCACGCAAAACAGCACCGGGCCGAGGTGCTCACCAAGACCAGTCTCATGCTCGGCCTCGGCGAACGAGATGAAGAGATCGCGGCGACCATGCATGACCTGTATGCTGCCGGCGTCGATATTCTGACGCTCGGTCAGTACCTTCGGCCAACGCCGAACCATCTGGCGATCGAGCGTTACGTTACTCCTGATGAATTCGCTGCGTACCGTAGAGAAGGGCTGGACATCGGTTTCCTCGAAGTCGTTGCGGGGCCACTGGTTCGATCCAGTTACCGCGCGGAGCGAGTATTACAAAAGAACAACGTCGGCATCGCTGTTTGAAAGCACCGGCAACACAAAACTCCTGAAGTGATCTCATGACTGAATTTCTTGCCGATTACGGCCTCTTCCTGCTCAAAGCAATAACCATCGTCGCGGCCATCGTGGTCATCATCAGCACTGTCGCCGCCGCCGGTAAAAAAGCAGCCCAACAGGAGGGCCTCGAAATCGAGAGCCTCAACAAGAAGTACCGGCAGCTAGCCGCTGCTCTGAAGCGGGCAGTCATGAAAAAATCGGACTGGAAAGCAGAGGCGAAGGCGGAAAAAGCACGAGACAAGGCTAACGCCAAGTCCGCAGAAAAGCGGTCGCGCGTCTTCGTCATCGACTTCAAAGGCGATCTGAAAGCGAGCGCCGTTCCGTCCCTGCGAGAGGAAGTCAGCGCGGTACTCGAGGTCGCGACGACCGAAGACGAGGTCATCGTTCGCCTGGAAAACTACGGCGGCGTAGTACACGAACATGGACTGGCAGCATCGCAACTGGCCCGCTTACGCGACAAGGAAATACCGCTGACCGTCGCCGTGGACAAAGTGGCGGCGAGTGGTGGTTACCTGATGGCTTGCGTGGCGAACAAAATCCTGGCGGCGCCGTTCGCGATCGTCGGCTCGATCGGCGTCATTGCCCAATTACCGAATTTCAATCGCATGATGGACAGTCATGGTATCGATTTCGAACAGATCACTGCCGGCAAGTACAAGAGAAACGTCACCATATTCGGCAAGAATACGGATGCAGACCGCGCCAAGCTAAAAGAGGAGCTCGAGGATGTGCATGCACTGTTCAAGGGCGCCGTGAGCAAATACCGCCCAGATCTCGACCTCGAAAAAATCGCTACCGGTGAACATTGGTATGGCGCGCGCGCCATCGAGCTGGGGCTGGTCGACGAGATCAAGACCAGCGACGAACTGCTCGCCGAACTGGCCAGGGACAAGGATCTCTACCGGGTGGCTTACAAGATGAAAATGCCGCTGCAAAGGCGCCTGCTGTCGAGCGTCGACAACGCGCTTGAAAGAGTCGATAACCTGTACTGGCGCCGGCATTTCGAGACCCGCCTGCCGCGCTAGGGTAGGCGTCTGCGCGGCCGCTGGGAACCCTCAATCCCGGGCCCGGTCTGAGTATCAAGGACCTGTTGAACCGCCTGGGCCGCGACAGCGAGCTATCTTCGAGTTGGCTATAATTCGGCACAATATGTGGGAGCATACGCGATGAACTCGACCTACAAATTTTTGATTTCAATGTTGTTTTTGACAGCGCTGCTGTCTGCTTGCTCGACGACGCCAACCGGGCGCGCGCAGCTGACATTGAAATCCGATGCGATTCTTGCACAAGAGGGCGCGCGGCAAATGCAGATCATTCGCGAGCAGGCGCCGCTCGTGCAGGATCGTGCCACGATCGATTACGTTGCCTGCGTCGCCGATGCCATCGTGGGCGCGCTCGAGGGTGAGGACGCGGCGATGTACTGGGAGCTGGCGATCGTCAATCAGCCGGACATCAACGCATTTGTCATGCCGGGCGGCAAGATGGTGGTTAAGGCCGGCATTCTGAGCGTCGCGCAGAACCAGCATCAGCTGGCGGCCGTCATCGGCCACGAGGTGGCGCATGTTACGGCACATCACGCGAACGAACGTGCATCGAGAGGCGAACTGACCAATTACGGTGTCGAAGTTCTCGCTTATATCCTCGGTGGCGGCTACTACAACCAGACGGCCGGAGCCTACAGCGCATTATCGACGGCAAGCACGCTGGGTCTCTCCAACCCGTTCAGCCGCATGCAGGAATCCGAGGCAGACGTCATCGGGCTCCAGTACATGGCGAAAGCCGGCTTCGATCCACGGGAAAGTGTCGTGTTGTGGAAGAACATGAATTCCAAGAGCGAGACCAAGATTCCGGAGTTCATGTCAACGCATCCTTCCGGCGAGACGCGAATCGAGTCATTGATCGAGCAGTTTTCAACGACGCTTCCCATGTATAACGAAGCGAAAGCGGCGGGGCGCGAGCCGAACTGCACGCGCTAGTGGCGGCAAATAGTCGAGAACAGCTTCAAGGATCACTTTTCGGGTCACGCCGGCAGCTACGCGGCGGCACGACCCGTTTACCCGCACTCCCTGTTCGCCTACCTCGCAGGCCTCTGCGCGGAACACGAATTAGCCTGGGACTGCGCGACCGGTAATGGCCAGGCGGCACGCTCGCTCGCGCCGTTTTTCGAACACGTACTGGCAAGCGACGCGAGCCCGGAGCAGATCGCATCAGCACGCCCGCACCCGAAGATAGAATTTCGTGTCGCGAGCGCAGAGGCATGCGGTCTTGACGCCGACTCCGTCGACCTGATCACCGTTGCGCAAGCCCTGCACTGGCTGCATACCGAGCGCTTTTTTGCCGAGGTCTGCCGGGTGCTCAAACCAGGGGGCATTCTCGCCGTCTGGGTATACGAGCGAACCAGCCTGCCGACCGAGTGCAGGGACGTCATCGAAAAAGCCTATACCGAGACCGAACCATACTGGCCACCGGAAAGAAGGTTCGTCGAAAATCACTACCGCGACTTCACCCTGCCAATGCCGGAAATTCCCGTCGAATCATTCGAGATGCAGCACGACTGGACCGCCGAGCAGAT
>JBFFKF010000012.1:0-41887 GCA_041555515.1 Woeseiaceae bacterium | reverse complement strand
TGGCGGAGATATTGGGTTTCCTTTGATGTTTGCTGGGGTTGTCATGAAGGGGCTTATACTTGATAGTTATGCAATTGGCTTTCTAAAAGCTTTGATAATACCTGTATTTGCGACAATAGCCCTATTCCTTCTTTTTGTTAAAGGGGATAAGGAGAAATTCTATCCTGCAATGCCTTTTGTTACTGGAGGCTGTGCAGTAGCCTATTTAATTGCATTGATATAAATAAAAATAAAAACGACAAATGGAAAGAATTAAAGTGGCGTACTGTCAGCTTCCCTCTTGTAGATGATAACATATACAAAGACACTATTGAAGCGTATTGGAAAGACAAACCTGTACGCTTTGCTTGGCAAAATAATTGTATAGGTTGTTTTCACTCTACCCCTTTAAATTTAAACTACAAGAGTAGAAAATATCCAAATAAATTTGATTGGTTTGTTAGAGCAGAAAATAAATGTATGAAAGATTACAATAGCAGAAAATGGTACAAAGGCGATTACAACAACTTAACATACCAACAGGTCAAAGAATGGAAACCACAAACAGAATTATTTGATGATGATTTTAATGAGTGTGATTCAGGTTATTGTGGTGTCTAACAAAATATAAAAAAATTACGTTATATAATTGATTAAACAATCTTTTTCAATTATGGATGGTAGAGCTTCAAATGGTGGTGCAAGACAAGGGGCGGGTAGAAAGCCCAAAGCAGACGAAGCTAAATTAGTAGAACGCTTAGATGCGATTATAGACAGCAACGAAGCATTAACACAATTAGGTAAGCTCGTAGCAAAAGGCGATATGAGGGCAATCCAATTATATCTCAGCTATCGTTATGGTAAGCCAAAAGAAAGTATGGATATCAACTCATCAGAGGTGGTCCGCTGACCGAGATGGACGTCGATGGACTGCTGACGTTTACGAGGATGACCGGTAACCTCGTCAAGGAAATGCGCAATTGCCCGCAACCGATTATCTCTGCTGTCGAGGGAGTCTGCACCGGTGCCGGTGCGATCATCGCGATAGCGAGCGATCTTCGTTATGGCGCAACGGATTGCAAAACCGCATTCCTGTTCGTGCGCGTAGGGCTGGCTGGCTGTGACATGGGCGCCTGTGCAATGCTGCCACGCATCATTGGTCAGGGGCGCGCTTCGGAATTACTGTACACCGGCCGGGTAATGACGGCAGACGAAGGCCGCGAGTGGGGTTTCTTTAACGACATTGCGGAGCCGGGGAAAGTACTGGAGCTGGCAATGAGTTCAGCACAAAGACTTGCGACTGGCCCGACGTTTGCTCACGGCGTAACCAAGAAGTGCCTGCACCAGGAGTGGAATGTCAGCATAGAGCAGGCGCTGGAGATCGAAGCCGAAGCGCAGGCGATATGCATGCAGACGCAGGATTTCATGCGCGCATACAAGGCTTTCGTGGCCAAGGAAAAGCCGGTATTCGAAGGCAATTGAGCGGCTAGACGCGGGAGCGCCGCATGCCGAAAACAGCTGCAGTCAGCCTGGATGTCAAAGACGGGATTGCGACCGTGCTTTTAGAGCGCCCGCCCGTTAACGCTTTTAACGACACGTTGATCGCCGAGCTCAATGAGGTTCTTGCGCAAGTCGAAAGTTCCGACGAACTGTCAGTGCTGCACATAAAGAGCGGTCTCAAGGTGTTCAGCGCCGGCGCCGATCTCGAACAGATACAGGAAAAGCTGCGAACGGAAGAAGGCCGCGACAGCATCATCGAGGACGTCCGGGAAATGCAGCGCGTGTTCGAGCGCATCGAGAAACTCGGAGTCGTCTCGATCGCGGAAATCGGCGGCGCCGCGGTCGGTGGTGGCCTCGAGTTTGCGCTCAGCTGCGATCTGCGGATCGCCTCGAAAAAGGCAAGACTCGGGCTGCCGGAAGCCGGCCTCGGCCTGTTGCCGGCGGCCGGTGGCACGCAGCGACTGACGCGCATCTGCGGCGAGGCCGCCGCGCGGCGCCTGATACTCGGCGCGGAGCTCGTCGGCGGCAAGCAAGCGCGGCGGCTGGGTATCGTGCATTGGGCCGTATCTCACGAAAAGCTGGAGAGCCGCGCAAATGAGCTGGCAGAGCGCATCGCGGGGATCCCGCCGACGGCACTGGCTGCCTGCAAGCGATGTATCGCCGCTGCAACGGATCAAAATATCGATGGATTCGAGCTCGAACTCACTGAAACCAGGCGGCTGCACGACGGCCCTGAACCGGCGCGGCGCATTGAAAAGTTCCTGGCACGTTCCGCTTGAGCCGAGCCTCTGGAATAACCACTGACAGGTGATTTTTCAGTCAGCGCCATCGCCTTGCGGCGGATATCCCTCATCCCCCCTGATAGCCCACATCGACTTGCCTTCCCTGGTTATCCTGACCGGGCGGAGCTTGATGATCTCCTGCTCCGCCCTGGCATCCGCCCACTCGAATAACTCTTCGACGGATTTGATTGCCGCCAGGTTTCGCAAAATGCGACGCGTGGGAAACGGCAACTTCAGCTGCCGTTCGCGCTCCGCCGCAAGCGCCTCTGCTGCGCTCAGCCAGCGGATGTCAGTGACTTCACTGTCGTCATGTTGTGGTTCCTGACCTCCGGGTAATTCCGCAAGAAAGAATCGTGTCGACCATCTTTTTGGAGACACCAGCGGCGTTTCCCAGTGCGCGAAATAATGCAGGGCATCACACGCCAGGCGCAGTTTGTGATCCGCCAGGAACGTCGACCAGGCGAGACGTCCCTTGTCGACCTCGACCCGCAGCGCTTGCAATTCGGGCGTCACCATTGCCCACTGGGCATCATCGGTCCGTGCCAGCAGGATGCCGGACTCCTCGAACAGTTCCCTGATTGCGGCGCTGTAGAAATCCAGCGCGTCGGCGCTAACCCCGAGGATGGCATTCGCCTCATCCGCGGTGCGGCCTTCGATACGCCCTTGGGCATTGGATTCGTCGTGATCGACGACGCCACCCGGGAACGCATAGCGTTCGCCGAATGCATCGCCCGCACGCCGCTTGATCATGAGGAGTTCAGGATACGGATCACTTTTGCGAACGACGACGACTGTCGCTGACGGTAGTGCCGTTACCGGATTTTGCTGCACGATGATCTGCCGCAATCTATGCCTCGCTCGAGCCGGTCTTCCTGTAAGGATCGAACGCGGTGTTGTCCGACTTCGCAAGCTCCGATTCGGGTAGCGGCGGCGTCGGGGTGTAATGATCAGGTTTGGCGCCGCCGGCTTTGATTCGTGCGCGCGCCTCGTCCGGCGTCTCGAGAAGGGCCGCAGCGGCGATTGCCTCCTTGCGATTCGGCATCACCGGCATTCCGTGACTGTTCGGCGGCGGCATCCTGTCGGCATTGTAATAGGCTATCTTTTGCGTTTCGGCATCGACGCAGCGGTCCAGGTCCAGGTCTCGCTTGTTGACGCCTTTGCGCGGTTCGACACACACACCATCGACGATCTCGAGGTCCAACCACCATTTCTTGCGCGAGTTGCGGATGCCGTGTCCGAGCCAATCGTCCAGCCGGGTCGCGATCGGCACCAGGTACGGTTTCGCCCAGCGCGCATTGATGCCGAGCCAGCTCGCGACCTGCGTGGCGATCGGCCCGTCCCAGGTTACGACTTTGTTCAGCGGACACGTTTTCATGCAGCGGCCACACGCGAGCCCGCGTTGATTGGTGAGGCGGTAGCGCGCGCAGCGTTCCGCATCGAGTTTCCACATCTCGTAGCCGTTGAACATCACCTTGTCACCCCAGGTGATCGCATCGCAGGGACATTCGCGCGCACACTTCCAGCAGTTGGAGCAAAAATACTGCAGTCCGAAATCAATAGGCTTGTCCGGCACCAGCGGTATATCGGTTGTCAGGACGACGGATTTGAAGCGTGGCCCGACAAATGGATTGAGTACGAGTTCGCCAATGCGACTCAATTCGCCAAGCCCCGCCAGCAGGATCAATGGTATGTGCAGCACTTCGGAATCCGCATTGGTTTGCGAACGCGAAGAAAAGCCCAGCGCGCGCAAATGCTCGCCCATGACACCCGCGATAACGGCACCGCGCATGTATGCACGCATGGATTGCGCACCGGAGATGAAGTCATCACCGGATGCACCTTCCATGGTGTCGTATTCCTGGTCGATGAGCATGACCACCGCATACTTGTGATGGCACTCGACCGGCTTGCCGTCATCGACATGCGAGTACCAGGCATAGTCGGGAATCTCGCAAACGCCGGTGAGCTCCGCACCGAGCACATAGGACAGTGATTTCAATGCCCGGGTGTTCTCCTCGGCGTCGGCGCACGACGCGTGCGGCCTATCGGCGACAGGCCCGTCCTGGTGCGGCACCATCGCACCGATCTGTTTGACCATGGCCTTTGCCAGCGGATGTTTGAACGCGAAGCGTTTGCGTTCGCCTTGCGTCTTTTCGCCCAGATCGCCATGAATTGCGCGATCGAAGAACGAGGCACGTTTCGGTACGCGAGGTACTTCCTCATCGATGATCAGGGTCGTCGGCTTGTCGACTCGATCGACCGTTTCCATTGCAAACTTGCTGAGATGGGTCGGCCTGCTGTTCTGGCGCCATCTTTCGAGGCCGGATACTGCGCCGCCGATGCCGAGCCAGTAGGCGACGTTTTTCGCTTTGCCGGCGGCACGTGGAGAGAGTGGCTCATCCGTCGCCAGCGCATAGTCCGTCGTTACAGCGCACACCGAGTATTGATCATCGAGGTAAGGATTGATTACACCGTCTTCAGAGCGCACACCAAGCCCCGACATTACGGTCAGTCGCCGCAGATCGACGTCGCCGTGTCGGCCATCGTGGGCCGTTGCCTCGAAGCCCATGTGCAGAATATGGTTTGCAATGCTGATCGCGATTTCATAAGCGCGAAACTCGGCAGTCTCCGGAATGACATCTTCCACCCAGGAATTCGCCAGTGTCCCGTTCTCCGGTATGCGTGGGTGTTCGACCAGCACGACGATGGCGTGGCTGTGCGCAAGCGGTGTCTTGTCCGCGAGCCAGCAGGAGTCGGAGGTTTTACAGATTCCGATCTGACTGGCGTTGAGAAAATATCCGGCACCCTTGACGTCGATCATGCGCCTTTCGAGGTCATCCGGCACCGGCGCCTTCGCTCGCGCCGGCCTGGTGTCGCGCAGCCCGTGGAATATCTGGTGGTATTTCTCGACCGCCTCGCCGAAGCCCGGCTTCACGGATCTTGCGGCCGGCGAATTCGTGCGTTTCGGCAAGGCGATCTCTCGCTCCAGAATCGATCGGTCCCTCGCGATACGCTCTAAGGGATAGGGACCGAGGTGATACGGCCGCGCCTTGTTGGAGAAAAAGATCACTGATTTATGTAATTGTCAGTACCGTTTCATTCTAACAACAACCAGCGTGAATATTTCACGAGTGGCCCGGAGGCGTACTGGAAAACCCGGTTCCCTGTGCGCTGGCAGCAAAGATCAGAAAATCGCCGGGAGCGATTCTGGTCCGCCGTGGGCGCTTTCGCGCAGCGAAAGTCTCGTCCAGGGATGATCGTGATCAATCCGCACCCGTCGAAGGGTCGCGCGCACAATGCGTGGGCGGATCGGGGAAGAACATGTCGATCAGCGCGCTGCAATCCTGAACTGCCGCGCGTTGTATATAAAGGAGAGGCCCCTCCCGGCGAACACCCGAATCAGGCAGGAGGCCAGGCGGCCGCGCAGGCAACCGTCAATAACCCGAGTGCTGCCACGGATCTCAGCCGGGAGACCGCTTCCTGTACCGACCTATCCTCGTCAACAGGATCAGGCGTCGCGAATTGCCCTTGTAACCAGCTTCTCCAGCAACGGCACCTTGAAGTGGTTGAAATTGAGGGGCGTTGCGCCGCGAGACGCCGCACCGCCGGCAAGCGCAGCCGTTTCCGCGTCCTGCGCGCTGCCTTTGACGATGTCCTCGACTACGGTCATGCGTCGCGGCACACATTCGACACCGCCCGCGACGATTCGTATATCGTCGATCATGCCGTTACTGGCCCGCATTGCTGCTGCGATACTGACGAGCGAAAAGTCCCAGGTCTTCCTGTCGGCGACTTTTTCGAAATAAAAGCTGGCGCCGGCCCAGGTGTTCGGGATCCTGATCGCTGTCAGGATTTCGCCCGGCTCCAGTACCGTCATTCGCTCGATATCCACGTCCGGGCCGATGAAGAAATCTTCGGCCGCAACGACTCGCTCACCGTCTGCACTGCGAATCACCATGCTCGCATCCAATGCAACCAGAGCCGGAGCGGTATCCGACGGCGTCACCGCGACACAGCGATCGGCACCGAACAGGCAGTGTTCGCGGTTCATGCCTTCCGGCGTATCGGCATAGCAGGTACTGCCGCCGGCGCGGTAACAGTCCATGCCGGCACGGTAGTACCAGCAGCGCGTGTCCTGGCAGACGTTGCCGCCGATCGTGCCCACGTTTCGAATCTGCGGACTCGCGACCTTGCCGGCCGCATCGGCCAGCAGCCTGTACTGCGCATTGATTAATGGATCAGCTTCGATCTCGGTCAAGGTCGTCAGCACACCGATTTCGATTCCGTCTGCGGTTTCACGAATACCTTTCAGCCCGGCATCTGCGATACGGGTCAGGTCTATGACCGCTCTGGTTCTTTTTGCGCGGTCCTTGAGCCAGTCGAGGCTGTCCTGTCCGCCGGCAACCTTCCAGCCCTCGGCACCGAGCTTGTCAGCGAGATCCAGCGCATTAGCGATGTCGGTCGGCTGATACAGCTCGAACATTGGCATCATATCTTTTGACATTGCTTGCCCCTTCTCAGTAAGTCGCGACTTGCAACGGTTTGTGTGACTGTTCCTGCCCGGCAAGGGCATTTACGATCATGTCCGCCACAATCGGAGTGCGATTGAAATAATGTCCACCCATGGCATCGGAGATTGCGGAGACGAGTGCCGCCGCGGCGGCACCCATCGGAGGCTCGCCCATGCCGCGCGTGCCCAGCGGGCTTTGCGGATCCGCGATATCGACGGCGCCCCACTCCATGGTGGCGGGCACGTCGAGGTAAGACGGCGGCTTGGCCTGGTAGAAACCGACATTTGCCGCGACGCCATTTTGCGGGTCGTAGACGATGCGTTCCAGCGTCGCCAGTCCGATTCCCATGACAGCGCCACCCTTGACCTGTGTCGCAAGGCTCTGCGGGTGGATGATCGTGCCGCAGTCGATCGAACCGGTGTAGTCGAGAATCTCGAACACGCCAGTTTCGGTATCCAGCTCGATCATCATGAAGCCGGCGGCGAGCGCGGGCGGCACTCCGCTGATGTCGTAATTGTCCTTGGCGACGCCGATCAAGCCGCTTCCGGCAATTCCGGCAACGGCACCCGCAGTCATCGGGTTAATGTCTTCAGGTGTTTCGTGACCCGCGTATTTGCCACCCATGTCGACGGCCTTCTGCGCGGCCTCGGCAAATGTCATGCTCTTCGACGCATCGGCCCTGGCTGTGATCACCTCGTCAGCGATATCGTAGTCATCGGCCGCGCCGCCCAACTCGGCCGCAGCTATTTCGAGCAGTTTTTGCTTCGCATCCATCGCTGCAGCGTGATAACTGCGCGCCATCGTGAACGAAGTGTTGCTGCCGAACTGACCGAAGTTCCATGGCAAATGCTTGCGGCTATCGCCTCTCTCGATGACGACGTTTTCCCAGTCGTAGCTGAGAGCTTCGGCAGCGATACGCGAGGTTGCCGCGTAGGAATAGGTGCCGAGGTTTCCGACACCGGAATGGATATGCAATATGCCGTCGGGTGTGATGCGAACCAGGCCATCGAATCCGGCAGCGCCTGCCGAATGATAGGCCTGCCCGATACCGATGCCGATTACCTTGGATCCGTTGCGCTGGCCAGAGAGTCGCGCCTTCTCTTCCCAGCCGAATTTCTCAGCGCCGATCTGCAGCGCCTCGCGCTGGTAAGCACTCGTGACGGGGTTCTGATGCCCGTCAAAGATCGCATCGTTGTCCGGCGCGTTGATTTTGCGGATCTCGAGGCGGTCTATGCCGAGTTCCGTCGCGGCCTTGTCGAGGAACGGCTCGAATGCGCAGGCTATCTGGTTCTCGCCCGGGCCTCGCTGCGGGCCGCCCGGCGGCGTATTGGTCAGCACCGGTATGCCGCGATAGCGCATGGCGTCGGGCTGGTAACAGATCGAAACGGCTGAGCCCGCTTCCGTGTAGTCCCAGAAACCGGAGTTCGGCCCGTTGGACTGCACGACGTACAGGTCGATGCCCGTGATCTTGCCGTTTTCGGCAAACCCGATCTTTGCCCGGCCCTGGAAACCGGCCCGGTTGGAGCCCATGTAATACTCTTCGGCGCGCGTGATGCGCAGCATGACAGGGCGCCCGATCTTCTTCGAAAAATGTGCCGGCACCGACATCACCGCATACGCGACGCCCTTGGAACCGAAGCCGCCACCACAGTATTCGGCGATGTACACCAGGTCCTGGGGTTCGATCCCTATGAATCCGGCGAGAAAGGGATGCGCAAAGCTCTGGCTCTGCGTGGAACCGTAGACGAAACACTTGCCGTTCTCCCAGTACGACATCGCGCTGCGCGGTTCCATGCTGTGGTGCGAGTTGCTGGCGGTAACGAATGTCTCATCGTAGACGACCGCAGAATTCGCGAATGCCGCATCGAGGTCGCCATAAGACCACTCGTGTTCCGGTTGCCCCGTCATGGGCAGCTGCCCTTCCTCGACCGCGGCAAAATCGCGTGCGGTCCACTTTATCGACTGTTGCTCGATTCGCACGTTGGCGACATTGCCGCCTTCCCGCGCATCGGGACCGCCCGGATACAGGCTCTCGAGCGGATCGATAACGAACGGCAGCGGTTCGTACTCGACTCTGACTTTCTCGATCGCATCGGCCGCGGTGGTCTCGTCGACCGCAGCGATCGCCAGGATCGGCTCGCCGATGTAATGCGGGTTATTCGTCAGGATGGCCTCGCCGGTGCCCTGCGGAGGCGGTACGTCGTCAGCCGTCAAAACGCCGATAACGCCTTCCATCGCCAGCGCTTCGCTGGTGTCGATGCTCGTGACCTTTGCATGCGGCATCGGGCTCAGCAACAGCTTGCAGAAGACCATGCCCTCGGCACGGAAATCCTCGGCGTATTTCGCCTTGCCGGTTACCTTGCCGTACAGATCGGGCGGCGTGAAATCTTTTCCCAGTAACTTGTATGCCATGTCACGCCTCCTGTGCCGCGCGCATTACGGAATTCGCTGCGCGCATTACGGAATTCAGATAATGGTCATAGGCACCGCAGCGGCAGAGATTGCCGGACATCGCATGTCGCGCCTGCTCGCGGGTCGGATTCGGGTTCGCTTCGAGCAAAGCGACCGCGGTCATGATCTGGCCGGGTGTGCAGAAACCGCACTGCGGTCCGAGTTCGTCGATCATTGCCTGCTGCACCGGATGCAACTCACCATTGGGTCCCTCGAGTCCCTCGATCGTGCGCACCTCCCGGTCGGCGACCATGTGCGTGAGTGTCGAGCAGGAATAGGTCGAGACACCGTCGATGATTACGGTGCACGCGCCGCACTCGCCGCGATCACAACTGAGCTTGGTGCCCGTGAGACCGAGTTTGTAGCGCAAAGTCATTGCCAGGGTTTCGTTCGGCAACACGTCTACCCGCCGCACCCGGCCATTGATATTCAATGACATAAGGCGCTCGACAGCGCCTGCGACCGGCCGATCCGGCGCGCAACCGCTCAAGCCCCCGAAGAGAAACGTTGCCGATCCGGCGACCGCGCCCGATGCGATCACGCCTTTGATGAATGCTCGCCGCGAGGCCCGGCTCTTGAGGATCGCGACGCTATCGCCCGCGTCCCCCTGGCCGGTCTGAGCACCTGGGTAAAACTTGACTGGATCTTTCATCGATATGCACCTGGTTCGAATTGTTGAATGATGCTATGTGCTTCAAATTTAAACGTAAACGCGCGATCTTATGAATTTTTGCGCGGCGTTGATGCAAAATGGCATCCTGCGTTTGCTGCATCTTGTCGACAGGAGTGCATCAGGAACTATAGCAGTTTGCGCGGGCCGAAGAGCAGGCCGGCGAGGGGTCATAAGGCATGGAAATTCTTCGTTATAAATCAGACGCATGGGGGCAGAGAGTTCTCGAGGGAGCATCCTGGGACCTGATCTGGGTGTTCGTGGCCGTGGCAGTGGTGTTCATCGTGTTTCACGCCGTCTACACGCACCGCAAGCTGAAGCGGTTGCAGAACGATGAGTGAGATGCACGATAGCTCCGCCGACCGGATCCTGCGGCACCACCTGGCGGATCGCCTGTATCACTGGTTGATGGCTGCCAGCATGCTGGTGCTGTTGTTCACCGGTTTCCTGCCGGTGCTGGGCATCAACTTTGCGTGGGTGGATCCGCACTGGATTGCCGGCGTGGTCCTCACGGTGCTGGTGCTTCTGCATGCCGTGCGCTCGCTGATCTGGTTAAAGCCGGCGGAAATCTGGATCCGCTGGCGGGAATACACTGAATCCGTTCGCGCGTTGATGAAAGAGCTCATGGGCGGACCGCCGCAGAAAAAAAAGGTCGGTAAATACTCAGTCGGGCAGAAAGTGTTTCACCACGCGGTGGCGGTGGTCGTAATTATCGCGATCGTGACCGGCATCATCATGATGATCGGCATCGATGGCCCGTTCTGGGAACGAAATCCGTATCTCTTTTCAGAAGCAACGCGCGGCATGGTGTTCGTGCTGCACGGCTTTGCTGGCCTCGTCAGCATCACCATGGTGATGGTGCACATCTATTTCGCGATTCGCCCGGAAAAGCTCTACATGACGCGATCGATGCTGCGCGGCTGGATTAGCCGCGAGGAATACATCGAGAATCACGATCCCGAGTTGTGGGATGCCGCCGATTAAAAATGGGGTCGAAGCCGAATTTTTAGTTCACATCGCGTACGAAAGCGAGGCGCTGCGAATTCGAAAATCCGCTTCTCTGAAAGAACTGCAAGACATCGAAATGATCGGCATCCGCTTCGGAGCGGATAACTTCTATACCCAGAGTGCCAAGATTGGCCAGTAACTGCGACAGCATGGCCGTGCCGATGAGATGATGCGTATAGCCGGGATCGACCGCGATGCTGTCGAGCACGGCGGTCGGTTCGATGCGATCGAATTCGCCGAAGTCGACCCGCGCCATGAGGAAACCGACGACGTGGTCATCCTGTTCCGCGACGAGGGATACACGAATGCCGGTCTCGCTTAGCACTTCAACCATTTTTTGTTCGTAAAAAGGCCGGTGATCCTCGCCGGAAATCTCGCGGTCGATCCTGACGATCGACGGCAGATCGGCTATCTTCATCGCGCGACAGGGAATGACGTCGCGGGCCAGCGCGCCGCGTTGATTGCCCTCGGCGTCACTGTAGTCGTTCGGGTCACCGTGTCTCCCCGCGCCTTCGACGAGTTCATCCATAGCCGCGAATTCGTCGAGATAGCCGGCGTCTCTTTCGAGGATATACCGGGGCGCGAGGCTGAAATCGGTGGCGGCGAAGAATCTGAGCATCGGCAGGTTGCGCCATTCGGCCTGCGAGTAAATGGACTCGATTCCCTTGTGGCGCAGAATCTCGTCAAGTGCCTGCAGCAAGCCGGTGCCTATTCCCTTGCCGCCCGATTTCGGATCGACACCGATCGCATCCAGCGACGCCGAGCGGCCGGCCGTTCCGTACTCGCCCTCCTGTAATCGCGCAAGCAGAAAACCCTGCAACTTTCCCTTTACGTCACATCCGAGATACGCGAAGCCGCCGGGTTCGTCGAGCGCCGCCTCGAGCCGTTTGCTGTAGAAGCCGTCGCGACGGCGCCCGACGTATTTCTCGTCGATGTCCAGCACGCGCTCGAGGTCATCGGCGGTCAATGGCCGGGTTTTGAAGTTTTGTTTAGCCATCTGGTGTCAGAATCGCGCGCCGCTCGAGTTTGCCTTCGTGCGCCTGTGTAAATACTTCGTTGATCTCCGACAGGGGCCGCCTTTCGATGAATGGCAGCATCGAAACCTTGCCTGTCAGTACGAGTTCGAGTGCCTCCGGATAATATCTTGGTTCGCAGCCCCAGTTGCCCAGCGCGCGGGCATGAAACGCCATCAGGTTCGATAACTTGATTTCGACTTTCTCCATGGTGAATCCGACCACCGAAAGACAGGCGCCGAAAGTCAACAGGCCAAAAGCAGTCGACTGCCCGGCTCGGGTTCCCGAGCATTCGAATATCTTCCACTCGGTCTGGCGAAGGCCATTGTCTTTTACGAACTGCCGAATCGTGTCTCGCACATCCCTGCCTTGCACCTCCCTGCCATTGATTGTCAGGCTGGCGCCGTATTCCCTGATGCGTTCGAGTTTCTTGTCGTCGATATCGATTGCAACCACGGTTGCGCCTCTCGCCGCAGCTATCTGTACCGCGTAGCCGCCGACACCACCTATGCCCACGACGATGGCGAGATCGCCTTCTTCCACCTCGGCCTGCACGATTGCCTGGTAAGGCGTGGTGACCGCGTCAGCGATGACGCTGGCATCGGCAAGTTCCATACCAACGGTGGCCAAGCGAGCAGGATCGACCTCGCACAGGCCGACGGCAGGTACCGTAACGTGCGTCGCAAATCCGCCGTGCATGTCGAAGCCGGGCGATACCTGCTTGCGGCAGATCGTGCTGTGACCCCGTTTGCAAAGGTCGCAGGACCCGCAAGGAATGACGGCGGGAATAATGACCGTCTTGTCCTGCCAGTGCCGCGCATCATTGCCTGACCGAACAACCCTGCCGCTGATTTCGTGACCCAGCGCCAGCGGGAACGGATGCCTGGGGCTGACACCGTCAAAATAAAAACCGAGATCCGTATGACAGACGCCGCAGCCGGCAACTTCGACAACGACTTCGTTCGCCCCCGGCTGCTCGAGTTCGAAATCCACCCGCGCCAGCGGCTTGCCCGGTTCCTCGACGACCCAGCGTTGGCCGCTCATTTGCTTTCTCCTTTGCTCGTGTTCTCCCAGACCGGATCGCGTTTTTCCAGAAACGCGGTAAGACCCTCGAGCGGGTCCCTGGTCCGCATAAGGGTGTCCAGGTACATTCTTTCAATGATCATGAGTTCCGACCTGACACGCTCGATATAGTCACGACGCGCTGCCCTGAGCGCGATACGCAGCGAACTCGCGCTCTTGCCGATCAGGTTCTCGTCGATCCACGCGAGTGCTGCGTCGGTCGGGGACTCGCTGACCTCATCGACCAGGCCGATTTGTTTTGCTCGCTCCGCGTCGACGCTCTTGCCGGACAGAAGCAGCATTTCAGCCTGCGCCTGGCCGATGCGTTCCGGCAACAGGCAGGATGCAGCCGGTGCGATAACCGCGAGTGAAATCTCCGGCTGGCCGAGCCTTGCGTCGGGTGCGGCAATGATAAGGCCGGCCGCGCAGGCGACTTCCAGCCCGCCGCCCAGGCACTGACCTTGCACAGCAGCGACAATCGGTACCGGGAATTCGATCATCTGCATGATCAATGCATTTATTTTCTCCAGCATCTTCGCGCACTGGTCCGGCAAGTGTTCTTCGACGCTCGCCCCGAAACTGAAATGCGGCCCATCGGCATCTATCGCGACAGCCATGAGCCGTTCGTCGGCAGCATGATTCGATAGCGCCGCAGAGAGCGCATTGATCATCTCGGCGTCGATGATGTTGGCTTTGGGTCTCGAGAGTTGCAGGCGCAGTACCTGCTCGTCTCGCTCGAGCCAGCTCTTTAATGGTGAATCAGCCATCGCATAGCACCTCTAGTCGGCCGCCACCGGCGGATCCGGGTCGTAATCCCAGTCGGCATCCGGCGCAGGGTACTTGGCGAGCCACTCTTCCATCCATTGAACGTGCTCGCGCTCGTCCTCCGCGAATTCCGCGGCAAGCTCACGCACCCGCGCATCGGTGTTGTTGTCCGCGATGTCCTCGAAGAACTGGAGTGCGTTCATTTCGTTGTCGAGCGCGAGCTTCAGAGCCTGGTGCGGTGTCATCAGGTAGTGGATGCCCGCGGTATCGATATTCTCGGGGGGCTCGAAGCCCGGCCAGCGAAATTCCCAGGGCGCAAGCTCGGGTAGTTTGATGTCGCCCGCCTGCTCGCGAATCTTGTTGGCATGCTCCTGTTCGTATTTGGCCATTTTGGCGAACAGCTCCGCGACGGCATCATTACCGCATTCCTGCATCTGGTTAGCGAGATCGAGATAACTCTGCACTGCCTCGAGTTCGATCACCAGCGCGTGTACCAGCAGCTCGGGCAAGGTGAAGTATTGCCGCAATTCCTGGTCCGCACGACTCATACCAGGAACTCCTGGTCGAGGTCGCGTTCGTGCCTGACGCTGTTGCCGACGCTTTGTGCGTACTTGTCGCGCGATCCCTTGTACAGGACGCCGATGTTGAATCCGTCATCGGTCATGACGCGCCGTGCTGCCCGCGCAGCGTCCGAGGTCGTCTCCACCGGCGCCGGGTGAACCTTTTGCTTCCATTCGCGCTGGTCCGGACGAAAAGTCACGCAGGGACTCAGTATCTGCACGAAGGAGAAACCCGGGTGCCTGATCGCATCGACCAGGATCTTCGTGGTGCCGTTCGGATCGCCGGAGAAGGCGCGCGCGACGAAATTCGCGCCGGACGCGAGCGCAATGACCAGCGGATGGAACGGAGAAATGCCGGGGCCGCCCGGCGCTATCTTGCTGTCGAAATCGGGCGCGGTCGTCGGCGAGGGCTGCCCTTTGGTCATGCCATAGATCTCGTTGTCCATGACGACATAGGTGATATCCACATTGCGCCGGCAGGCATGCAACAGGTGATTGCCGCCGATCGAGAAACCGTCGCCATCACCGCCGGCACAGATGACGGTGAGGTCGGGCCGCGCAACCTTGAGCCCGGTCGCCAACGGCAGGGCGCGGCCGTGGACACCGTGGAAGCCATAGCAGTTAAGGTATGCCGGGATACGCGAGGAGCAGCCGATGCCGGAGACCACGGCAATGTTCTCCGGCGGCAACGCCAGTTCAGCGACCGCCTTGGTCATGGAGAGGAATACGTGGAAGTCGCCACAGCCGGGGCACCAGACGGGCTTCGTCCCCGACTTGTAGTCGCTCGCCTTGAGTTTGCAGGGCGCCTGGACACTCATTGTTCGCTCCACTCACGGATCGCAGTCGCGATTTCGCGCGGCCGAAATACCGTAGGTCCCGGCCGGTACATCGCCTGGACATCAAGCGGCAAGTCGTGGAATGCACGCAGGAAACGGTAGAACTGCCCGCTATGATTCTGCTCGATGACCAGCGCGCGGCTCGCGCCGTTCACGGCCGCGGTCATCTGCTCTGGCATCGCCGGCAGCAGCAAACGCGGCGAGATCAGCCGTATTCTGTTTTTGATTTCCTCGGGCAACCTGCCGATCGCTTCCCTGGCGACGCTTGTCGTCGAACCCCAGGTAATCACCACGAGATCGCCGTCGCCCTCGATGTCGGCCCAGTGCTGACCGTAATCGAAGTCCGCGATCTTGCGGGCGCGCTTGTCGAGCTGCTCCAGGTGGTTATTCGCCAGGCCCGAAGGCACGGCTCGCGGACTGTGCTCCAGGCTGTCCGCGGTGTACTGGCCGCCCGGCATTCCCGGAAGTGGCATCGGTGAAACGCCGTCCGCAGTAATGGCGTAGCGTTCGAAGTCTTCGCCAATGTCTTCCGCGAGTTTTCTCTTGGAGAAAAAAGTTATTTCAGGAATCGGTTCGGTAATCACATTTGCCTGGCCGATGAACTGATCCGAAAGAACGATGACCGGAGCTTGCGTGGCCTCCGCGAGATGCACCGCCCACTGCGTCGTATAGACGCAATCGCTAACCGAAGTCGGTGCCACGACGATGTGCGGCGCGTCGCCGTGTACACCATAGACTGCAGCATTGAAATCAGATTGCTCGGTGCTGGTCGGAATCCCGGTCGAGGGTCCCGCACGCATGACGTTGATGATGACGAGCGGGATCTCGGCGCAAACGGCAAGGCCGATACTCTCGATCATGAGTGACAGTCCCGGCCCGGACGTTGCCGTGAGGGAAGGGACGCCGCCGAACGAGGCGCCTATCGCCATGTTCAGGGAGGCGAGCTCATCTTCGGCTTGCGTGAGCGTTCCGCCGGCGTCGTTCAGTCTCGGCGCCAGCCACTCGAGAACTTCGGTCGCCGGGGTAATCGGGTAGCCGGCCGCGAAGCGGATTCCACCACGCATAGCGCCGAGTCCGGTCGCGTGGTTGCCACTGATCATCCAGCGGCTGTCACTACTGCCATTCGGCGCTTCGAAGGATTTCAAGTTCGCGGCGCGTGAACAACCGAGCTTTGCAGCATCGATACTCGCCTGAACAGCTTTCTTTCCCTTGCGCCCGAGTTTCTTTTCTATCGCCTCGTCGACGGCCTTTTGCGAGACACCGGCAACGGCCGCCAGGTAGCCGAGCGCTACCATGTTGGCGCGCCCGCCATCGATCTCGGCGGCAAGTTCGGCCATCGGCAGTTCGCGGATCTGTGGGCCAAAGGCAGTGATCGATGCGGGGACCTCGGCCTCCTCCGGGTCCGTGACCACGACGCTGTCTTGATCGAGTTCGATGTCACTCAGAAGTCGCTCGGCGTGCTTCCAGTCGATCGCCAGCAACACGTCGAGCCGGTCATCGAGGCAATTAACGGGAGCGTGCCCGAGCCGTATCAGTGCCGCCGACTCGCCGCCACGGATCTGAGGTCCGACGGCACGGATCATCATGCCGTAAAGTCCGGCGCGGGCGGCGGCCGCGAGCAGCATCTCGCCGGCCGTTATCACGCCGGCACCGCCTTTGCCGAAAAGAGCGATGGAGAGGGAGCTCGCGCTAGCGGCCTGGTCTGTCATTCGGGAGCCCCTTCGAGGTCCGTCTGTTGACTATAATGGTATTCTGGTACTATAATACTGTAATTATCTCAAAAAGCAAGCTCTGTAACGCTTTGACCGGAGACCAAATCGTCCGGAAAGGCGTCCGGGAGGGTGTACAGATGAACGCCGATGCCGCAAAGATCCAGCCTGAATCCGACCTCGCCGACCACAACCTGGCCCCGGAACAGGTGGTGCCAGGGGTCATCCTCGAACGGCGTCCGGCGCACTGCCCGGGCGGCACCATGCTCGAGGGCCTGTTCCACGCCTGGATAACGCTCGACAACCCGGGGCAGTACAACTCCTACACGACCGACATGGTCAAGGGCGTGATCCTCGCGTTCCGGCGCGCGAGCGCCATGCGCGACGTGGTGACCGTCGTCTTCACCGGCACCGGCGACAAGGCGTTCTGCTCGGGCGGCAATACCAAGGAGTATGCCGAGTACTACGCCGGCAATCCGCAGGAGTACCGGCAGTACATGCGTCTCTTCAACGACATGGTCTCGGCGATACTGAGTTGTGACAAGCCGGTGATCTGCCGCGTCAATGGCATGCGCATCGGCGGCGGCCAGGAAATCGGCATGGCCTGCGATTTCTCGGTCGCACAGGACCTTGCGCGCTTCGGCCAGGCCGGTCCGAAGCACGGCTCGGCGCCGATCGGCGGGGCGACCGATTTCCTGCCGGTGATGATCGGCGCCGAACAAGCGATGGTCTCGGGCATCCTCTGCGAGCCCTGGTCGGCGCACAAGGCATACCGCATGGGCATCGTCTCGGAAATCGTTCCCGCGCTGAAAGTCGACGGCGAGTTCATACCGAATCCGCTGGTCGAAACCACGCGCTTCGTCGACGACTATGGCCGCATCATTCACGGCGAATCGAAAACCGGCAAGGAACTCGATGCAGGCAAGGCGCTGCTGAAAAAAGGCGAGGTCGATCTGAGCCTGCTTGACGAAGCCGTCGAACGCCTGTGCGCGAAATTCATCCACATGTTCCCCGATTGCGTGACGAAAACGCTCGAGGAACTGCGCAAGCCGAAGCTGATTGCCTGGAACGCCAACAAGGAAAACTCGCGTTCCTGGCTTGCACTCAATATGATGACGGAAGCGCGCGCCGGTTTCCGGGCGTTCAACGAGCCGGCGGGCGGCGAACGTGAAATCGACTTCGTCGGGCTGCGCCAGGCGCTCGCGGCTGGTAAACCATGGACGCCGGAACTGACGGAGAGCCTGCTACCGGCAGCCAGAACCGACAAGTAAAAGGAGCCGATCGATGGCCCTGATGATCAATCCCAACTGCACAGCATGTGATGCTTGCGAGCCGGTATGCCCCAACGAAGCGATCAGTGTCGGCGATCCGATCTATATCATCGATGCCTTCAAGTGCACCGAGTGCGTGGGCGCCGAGGACGAACCGCAGTGCCAGCTCGTCTGCCCAGAGGATGAGTGCATCGTCAAGAATCCGGACTTCCCGGAGACGGAAGAAGAGCTACTGCAAAAATACGAAATGCTGAATGCCTGAACGGATCCTCATCGCAAAACAACGGCATTCGATCGGTCAGATCCGGCCAGGCGGCGTCACGAGCTGAGTCGACAGTGGACATTCAGCTGATATAGCGGCGAAGCTGCGCCAGCAATCCTGAGCAGGTAGCCTGAACGCAGCTCTGTCCAGCATTCTGACATTGCCCTCGGCCTGTTTTTGTGCGTATTCTTGATCACTTCCCATGGACTGACCCGGCGATCAGATGTCGTTATTCTCGGAACTAAAGCGACGCAATGTCCTTCGCGTAGCCATTGCGTATGTAATCACGACATGGTTAATCCTGCAGGTCGCGGACGTCGTTCTCGGCAACATCGCGGCCCCTGCCTGGATCTTCCAGGTCGTCCTTCTGCTGTTGGCGCTTGGCTTTCCTCTCGTGATTCTTTTTGCCTGGGTATTCGAGCTGACGCCGGAAGGAATCAAGCGCGAAAAAGACGTCGTGCGATCCGAATCGGTCACTCAGCAGACCGGCCGCAAACTGGATCGCGCAATCATCGTCGTACTGGTCGTCGCCGTATCCTACTTCGCGTTCGATAAATATATCGTAGTCGAGCAGACGGGAGACGTGCCGACCATTTCCACTACCGCCGTAGAATCAGGCAAGAGAATCTCGATCGCGGTACTGCCGTTCGTCAATATGAGCTCCGATACCGAACAGGATTACTTCAGCGACGGCATATCCGAAGAGTTACTCAACCTACTTGCACAGATTCCACAGTTCCAGGTCGCCGGGCGAACCTCCTCATTCGCCTTCAAGGGGAAGAACGACGATCTGCGAACGATAGGCGAAAGCCTCGGCGTTAGTTCCATTCTGGAAGGCAGTGTACGCAAGGGCGGCGAGCGCATTCGAATTACGGCGCAGCTTGTCAATGTCGCGGATGGTTTTCACCTCTGGTCCGACACCTACGATCGGCAGCTGACCGATATTTTCGCCGTGCAGGATGAGATCGCATCGGCCGTGGTCGATGAGCTGAGAGTCACCTTGCTCGGTGACGTGTTCGCGAAGCAAGGTCCGCTGAGCACGATCAATGCCGACGCATACACTGCGTACATGCAGGGCCTTTTCTATCTGAATAAGCTGGGGCCCGATAACCGCAAGATTGCAATGTCCCATTTTGAAAACGCCATCGCGCTCGAGCCGAATTTCGCGCTGGCATGGGCAGGGCTGTCGAAGGCGGCCGTGAATTATGCTTCCCAGGCAGCGACGGATATCGAGAAAGCGCTGCTTCGCGGACGAGAAGCTGCCGCCAAAGCACTCGAGCTCGATCCTGCTTTGCCGGAGGCGCACATCGCCCTGGGCTTCATTCAGCACATCTATGACTGGGACTGGCGCGCTGCCGAGACATCGTTTCGACGTGCACTCGAACTGCGTCCGGGTGACGTTCTGGCACGCCGTTATCTTTCCAAACTGATCGGCGATCTCGGTCAGATCGATGAGTCAATGGCTATGTTGCGCTCGATCATCGAGGTAGACCCGCTCGACGAGAACCTGCAATTGGCGTATGCATCAAGACTCTTTGACAAAGAAGATTTCAAGGCGGGTGAAGCCGTCGTGCGGCGCCTGCTCGAGCAAAATCCGTCGCTGAGCTTCGGTTCTGTCTATCTTGCCTGGCTCCTAATGTACGACGGCCGGCCCGATGAAGCGCTGCAGTTCGCTGAAGCGGAACCGGTCGATTTTGCGCGCCTGAACGCGCTGGCGATCCTGCATCACAGGCTCGGTAACATGGAGGCGGCAAGAGACGCCCAGCAGGAACTTCTCGAAATTTATGGTGATCAAGCTGCCTACCAACAAGCTCAGGTCCATGCCTTCTGGGGCGAGCTTGACGAGGCAGTTCGATGGCTGGAGATAGCCTATGACACCCGCGACCCCGGACTGTCCGGGGTCAAGATAGACATCTCGTTCCGACCGCTTCGCGAGCACCCTGGATTCATTGTCTTGCTCGAGAAAATGAATTTATGACACGGCTGGCAGGCCCTCGGGCACGCCGATTACTCCTGGATTTCCCTTTCCAGATTCTCATCCCCGTAGCGCAGCAGGGTCTTCAAGGTTATCGAGTCGAGCGTCGCACGGTTGAGACCGTCGATCTCGTCCATCACGCTGTCGAGACCACTGATCACGACCCTGGCATTGCCGGATAACTGGTCCGGCGTGTCGATGTCCGATTCAAGTGACTCGAATTCGTGGATGATGTCCCAGAGCGTGGTGCGGCGCAGGTTGCCGGAAAAGCGATAGCCACCGCCGACGCCTCTAACTGATTCGATGAGCCCGCTTCGCACGAGTGTGCGCATGACTTTCGCAAGGTGATGAATCGAGACGTCGTAGGCCTCGGCAATTTCCGCGGTCGAGAATTGCTTGCCGGGCTCGCTCGCGAGATGTAGCACGGCGTAAAGTGCGTAGCGGCTTGCTTTCTGCAGCTTCATCTAGTCGAGCTGCCTTTCGAGTTCGATGTAAGGTCCGGCAGCAAGTCCTTCGCCACGGAAAAACGACAGGTTGACCTTGTCGTTGGCCAGCACCATCGTGCGGATCGTGGTGACGCCGTCGCGCTTCATCTCGGCGCACAAGGCATCGAACAACGTCGTGCCGATTCCCTTCTCGCGCTGGTCCGCCGTGACGTTCAGGGCGATCACCCAGCCGCAGGGCGGCGAGCCGAATTCCCAGGCGCGGATTTCACCGACGATGAATCCCAGCAAATTGCCGGCCGGGTCCTTGCCGACCAGGAAATATCTTTTGTTGCGGGCGTGCTCCTGGGTAAAGCGCGCAAGGATGTCCCGCCAGTAGTCCGGCTTCTCGGCGCCCGAGTTAGCGGCATCGAGCGCCACGACGGCGGGGAGATCAGCCTCACGGGCCACCCCAATGTCGACGGCAATATTCGTATTATTCATGTGCCGCAGCCTTGAATCCGGCAATTCGATCGCGGCCTATCCTAACACTGCGCGGAGCCGCCGTCCGGGCCGCGGCCATTGATATCACTGGGCTCTGCAAGATCTGTACCCCACACTTGACGTTAAAACCGTATTAAAGTACCATTTTACCACTTTTTACGGGAAAATCCGACTATGGCCGTTCAGGAGATCGTCCAGCGCTGCCAGGAGCTCTACGAGGACCTGGATTTCAATTACGTCCGGCAATGGAAGGAGGCCGGCAAGCATCGCAGGGCCATCGGCCACATGCCGGTTTACGTGCCTCGCGAGCTGATACACGCGGCCGGCATGCTGCCGGTCGGCATCCTCGGCGGCGGTGATCAGCTGGACGTCATCCACGGCGATGCCTACTACCAGAGCTACATCTGCAGGATTCCCCGCTCGACCATCGAGCTGGCCGTAACCGGAAGGCTCGACTGCCTCGACGGCATGCTGTTCCCGAGTACCTGCGATGTCATCCGTAACCTGTCGGGAATGTGGCAGCTGAAGTTCAAGGACAAGCTGGTTCGCTACTTCGACGTGCCGCAGAACTTCGATCCGGAGGTCGGCGGCGTGTTCTACACGCACGAATTGCGGAATTTCCGCGACGAGCTCAAGGAACTCGCCGGGCGGGAAGTCACCGATGACGACATCAATGCCTCGATCGGGCTGTACAACCAGAATCGGCAGGCCATAAGCGATCTGTACGCGTATCGTTCCGCGGAACCGTGGCAGGTGCCGACGCCAGAAGTTTATTTGCTGATGCGCGCCGGAATGATCCTGCCGGTCGATGAGCACACGCAGCTCATTCGCGACTACATTGCGGAAGCAAAAAAGGAAAAACGCCCGGTCAGGGACAACTGCCGTGTCGTCATCAACGGCCTGTTCTGCGAACAACCACCGCTGGGACTGCTCAAATCCATCGAAATGGCCGGCTGCTATGTCGTCGACGACGACTTCATGCTGGTCGCTCGCTGGCTGCTACAAGATGTGCCGACCGATGGCGATCCGCTCGAAAACCTCAGCGACGCATTTATCAGGTACTCATCCGAGACCTCGTGCAAATACGTCGCCAACAGGGAAGACAAAGGCAAGTTTCTCGTCGACTCGGTGAGAAAGAACGGCGCCGAAGGCGTCATCTTCTCCAGCCCGAGCTTCTGCGATCCCGCATTGCTCGACCGGCCGATGCTGCAGAGGGCATTGACGGCCCAGGGAATACCGTTCACGGCATTCAAATTTGCCGAGAACTCCGGACAACTGCAACCTATCCGTGAACAGGCAGGCACGTTTGCGGATTCGATAAAACTATGGAGCGCCGCATGACTACCGCCGCGAACCAGAAACCGGAAGCACAGAAAGAAAAATCTATGCTTTTGCAGAAAGCCATGATCAACGCCAACTACGAGGCGCTGGCAACGGCACACGAAGACGGCAAGAAGATCTCCTCAACCTTCGTGCCGGGTAATCTCAATGAATTGCTGATGTGTTTCGATCTCGTGCGCAACCTTCCGGAGATCAACGCGCTGCAAGCCGGTATGCGCAAGAAGAGTGGCGCGTACGTCATGGAGGCGGAACGTGCCGGCCATTCGGAGGACGTCTGCACCTACGTAAAGAGTGACCTCGGCATGATGGCGAAAGGCCAGGTCGGTCCGAACGGTATGCCGTTGCCGACGCCCGATGTGCTGGTGCTTTCCTATACCGGCTGTTTCACGTTCATGAAGTGGTTCGAACTGGTGCGTGACCAGTACGACTGCGAGACGGTGATGCTGCATGTGCCCTACATGTCCGACGGCAAGATCACGGAGAACATGCGCAAGTTTGTCGTCATGCAACTCAAGGAACACGTAATTCCCACGCTGGAACGAGTCAGCGGCATCAAGTTCGACATCGACCGCCTGCGCGAATACCTGAAGGAATCGGCGAAAGCCGAAGAGGATCTGGTGTGGGTATTGCAGTCCGCGCAAAACCGGCCGTCACCGATCGATGCGTACTTCGGCGGCGTCTATTACTGCGGGCCGATCTTCACGGCGTTCCGCGGTAGCAAGGATACGACCGAGTACTACAAGGCCTTGCGTGAGGAAGTCGCGGAAC
The DNA here is from genome assembly GCA_041555515.1 of Woeseiaceae bacterium. Taxonomy (GTDB): domain Bacteria; phylum Pseudomonadota; class Gammaproteobacteria; order Steroidobacterales; family Woeseiaceae; genus SZUA-117. The sequence continues at coordinate 18,498 of JBFFKF010000012.1, read as the reverse complement.
GGGTAGAGCAGGGGCTCGGCCCGGTCACACCGGAAGGACTGCTGGAAGAAGAGAAGGTGCGTCTCGTCGTTGAGGGTCCGCCGAACTGGACCCATTTCCGCGATTTCTGGAAGATGTTCTACGACGAGGGCGCGGTGGTAGTCGCGAGTTCCTACACCAAGGTCGGCGGAATTTACGATTTCGGTTTTCGCCACGATCCCGAACATCCGCTGGAGTCACTCGCGGACTACTGTCTCGGCTGCTACACGAATCACAACCTGCCCAACAGGGTCGACATGCTCTGCAACTACATGGACGAGTACAGCGCAGACGGATTTCTCGTCAATTCGATCAAGAGCTGCAACAGTTTTTCGGCCGGGCAACTGCTAATGCTGAGAGAAATCGAGGAGCGAACGGGCAAGCCGGCAGGCTTCATCGAGACCGATCTCGTCGATCCGCGTTATTTCTCACCGGCAAACGTCAAGAATCGCCTGGAAAGCTATTTCCAGATGATCGAGCAAAAGAAATCGCGCGGCGCAACCAGGACGGCCGCATGAAGACTTACATTGGGATCGACCTCGGTTCGACGACAACGAAAGCCATCGTGCTCGACGAGGACAGGACTTTACTCGGTCGTGGTATCACCAACTCGCGTTCGAACTACGGTATCGCCGCTGAGGTCGCAAAGCAGGAGGCATTCCTGGATACCCGGTTCTACCTGTTCCGTAAGCAGTTACAAGACGTGCCGGCCCTGAAAGACAGTCGCGATGATTTTCTCAGTAACTTCGAGCAGGACTTCAGGCTCGAGCAATACCTGGAGCAGCTTGGAGAGCTCGAGAGAATCTGCATCGAAGGCGCCGGAGACGAACGCCTCGGTAAGGGTGGCCCCGAGACCCGGGCCTTGTTGAAAGCAGTATTCGAACAGCTGAACGATGAAGCGCCGAAACTGTATGAGCCGGGTTCCAGCAGAAAGTCGGATTTCTTCCGCGACATCGCCGGTTCGCAGTTTTCCCATGCATCCGATCGAGCCGTCCGCGACAGCTCCATCAGCTTCGATGCCATGCTGAATATCTATGACCGGTCAATCATCGAGGTCGAAAACATCATTGCCGACAGCCACGATGAAGCGAAATTCATGAGCGCGCTGGAGCGCACCTGCAAGCGATCGGCGAAGCTCATTGATTTAATCGACGATGTACGCGCACCGCTGCAGAGTGTGCTGGACACGGATCTCGAGGAAACGTATGTCATCGGCACGGGTTATGGTCGGGCCACGCTGCCATTCTCCAAGGAGCACATCCGCTCCGAAATCCTTTGCCACGGACTGGGTGCGCACATCATGCACCCGAAAACGGCTACCGTGCTCGACATCGGCGGTCAGGACACCAAGGCGATCCAGGTCGACTCGGAGGGCATCGTGGAGAGCTTCCAGATGAACGACCGTTGCGCAGCCGGCTGCGGCCGTTATCTCGGCTATATCGCGGACGAGATGAACCTCGGCTTGCATGAGCTGGGTCCCATGGCAATGAAGTCGCAACGCAAGGTCAGGATCAACTCGACCTGCACCGTGTTTGCCGGCGCAGAACTGCGTGACCGTTTGTCCATGGGCGAGAAGCGTGAGGACATCGTTTCCGGATTGCACCGCGCAATCATCTTGCGCGCGATGTCGATTCTTTCGCGATCCGGGGGTATACGCGACGAATTTACATTCACCGGCGGCGTTGCCAAGAATGAGGCGGCCGTCGCAGTTCTCAAGGAGATTGCGTTCGAAAACTACGGCGAGGTAACGATGAACGTCAATCCGGACTCCATATACACAGGCGCGCTCGGCGCTGCGACCTTCGCGCGGCGTGCGGTCGTACATTGAGGAAAAGTTGATATGACACTTGCGGCAGGAATCGACCTCGGGACCGGCGCAGTCAAGACCGTACTGTTCGACGTGTCCGACGGTGAAACGAAATGGCTGGCCCGGAACGTCGACCGCATACGACGGCGCGATCCGATGGTCCTCGCCCGGCAGGGCTATGACAACATGCTGTCCGAGCTCGACCTGGACCCGGAGCTCATCGACTACGTCGCGACAACCGGCGATGGCGAGAACATTCCCTTCCGCACCGGTCATTTCTACTCCATGACGACGCATGCCCGCGGCGCTGCCTACCTGACGCCGGGCATCAACGCGGTGATCGATGTCGGCGCATTGCATGGTCGCGCCATCGCCACCGACGAACGTGGCAAGGTGCTGACTTACAAAATGACCAGCCAGTGCGCATCCGGATCAGGCCAGTTTCTCGAGAACATCGCGCGTTACCTCGGCGTAGCGCTGGAAGAAGTCGGTCCTATATCGAAGACGGCAGACAACCCTGAAACGGTCAGCAGCATCTGCGCGGTTCTCGCAGAGACGGACGTGATCAATATGATCTCGCGCGGCATCAGCACGGCGAATATCCTGAAAGGCATTCACATCGCGATGGCGGAGCGACTCGTCAAACTGCTCAAGTCCATCAAGGCACGCGAAGGATCAGTGCTGCTTACCGGTGGCCTGGCAACCGACGAAGGCCTGATGGAGGCGATAAAGGAACAGGTCGTCGAACAGAAACTCAAAGTCGACGTGCTCAATCATGAGGATTCCATATTCGCCGGCGCGATCGGAGCGGCGCTGTGGGGTGCCTTCCGGCACGAGAGGTTATTGAAGGCACAGCACGGCATGCCGGCTACCGACCTCGAAGCTTACGATGAACAAAAACCGGTGTTGGCGGTCGATCTGGGCCAGGAAGAAGTGAGCTGCCCGATTTCCAGCGTTGCCCAGCCGACGAGCACAACCTGCCCGGCGGAGCAGGCGCTCGATACCGACAAGGAGGAGAAAGGCGCATGACACCGATCGAGATCCTGATGCATGAACACCGGCTGATCCTCAGGGTGCTGGACAGTCTCGAGGAAGCGGCCAGCCGACTCGATAGCGGTGAAGACATCGATGCGGATTTCTTTCTCGATGCCGCCGAATTCGTTTCGGGTTTCGCCGACAAATGTCACCACGCCAAGGAGGAGGACATCCTGTTTGTCGCGATGACCGAGAGGGATATGCCCCGGGATACCGGTCCGGTGGCGGTCATGCTCACCGAGCACGATGCGGGCAGGCGGTACACTGCGGGATTCCGCTCCGCGGCGGAGCAGGTGAAAGCAGGAGAAGCCAGCGCCAGCGCTGATATCGTCCGTAACGTATTCGACTACGTCAACCTGCTGCGCGAGCACATCATGAAAGAAGACAATGTGCTGTACCCAATGGCCGAGCAGTTGATCCCGGTGGACGAGATGGCCAAAGTGTCGGATGACTTCCAGTGCGTCATCGACGCCGACAAGAAAGACGACATCCCGGAGAAATACGAGGCGCTCGCCGAGAAACTGGCGCGCTACCTGTCGCAGGAAACGTCGGCGTCATAAACGAGGCCGGCCGCAAGGCCATCAGCTACCGCCTACGCACACCACCAGCGCCATGGCCGTATCGCCGGCAGCGCATCCCGTGAAAAGACCGCGTCCGCCGCCGCGCAGTACCAGTTCCTCGATCAGTTCGATGATCAGCCGCATGCCCGTCGGCGCCTGCGGATGGCCCCAGATCAGCGAGCAGCCGAAGTTGTTGATGTCGCCGAGATCGATCCCGGCTTCGCGCGAGAAAATGATGTCGTTAACCGCAAACGGATTATGCGTCTTGATTGCATCGAGATCGTCGAACGACAAGTCCGCTTGCTCGAGTGCGGATTTCGCCGCGACGAATGGTGCCTCCGGCATGTAGGCGAGTTTCGCGCGTGCTTGCCCGACACCGAGGATGCGAATCTTCACGGCCTTATCAGCCGACAATTCTCCCGCTCTATCGCCGCGCGTGATTATGATGGCGGCGTTGCCGTCGGCCGGGTGCGTCTGCCCGCCGAAAGTAACCGTGCCGCCCTCGATGACCGGTTTCAGTTTTGCCAGCCCCTCCGCCGTCGTCTCGAATACTCCCTGGTCGCCGTCGATCTCTTCAGCCGTCTTGCGAAACCGCGGATCGGGAACCGCGAACGGCAGATCCATGTAACGTCTCTGGAATGCGCGGTCATCAGCAAGCGCGTCCTCGTATTGCGCGTACCGCAGCAGGACCACTTCATGCTGCTCCGCTGTCGAAATCGAGTGTTTCGCAGCGACATTCTCTGCGGTCTGCAGCATCGAATGGCCGCCGAGTGGATCGCACTGGAAACTGTCGATGACCACGTCTTCATGGATGCCGGTGCCGCCAGGTGCTTTGGGCGCCGGATAGTAGGTGTGCGGACCGTTGGAACACCGGTCCGCTGTCGCGGCGAGCACGGTATTCGCCAGACCACTGGCGATCTCCGCGCAAGCCAGCAGCGGCGCCCTGACGCCCGAGGCACAGACCTGCGAAAACGTCGGCCCCGGTGCCTGCCCCGCGCCGAGCAACCCCATGAACCACGGCGTGCCGAAGAACGACTGGTGCTGGTATACCGACATGCCGAGTACCCCGGAGTCGAATATCTTCGGGTCGATGTTCCGTTTGTCGAGTTCACGCCGCGCCACATGCGCCGCGAACTTGACCGCGTGCAGGTGTTGAAACGATCCTTGCCAGCGAACGAACGGGGTTGACCAGTAACAGCCGTAGGGAATCTCAATCTGGTCGAACATCGTTTTAGTCTTATGCGTGTATGTGCCTAGTTATTCCAGTCGAGGTCGCCGTCCGGCAGGGCATCGAGCAGACGTCCGTTGCGCAACAGGCCGGCGGTCGCCTCCAGATAATCGGTCAGCGCCTCGTCATGGTCGAGGTAGGGCACCTCTTCTCGAACCATATCGTAAATCTTGCGCGTTACGGTACTCAATCTTGCGGCGCCGCCCTCGCGTTGATCAACCGCCTGGCAGGCACACACGAGCTCCACGGCAGGAACCGCATAGCTGATTCTCAGAATATCGCGGGCACGCCGCGCGGCAACCAGTCCCATGGAAACGTGATCCTGGAAGTCGCCGGTGGTGGTCAGCGTCTGGATCGATACCGGGTGACAGAGCGAACGCATCTCGGCCATCGTCGACGCGGCGCAATACTGGCTGCCCATCAAGCCATGCCTTAAGCCGGGATCTTCCTTGCAGAGAAACGGCGGCAGTCCGTTGTTGTGGAACGGGTCGAGGAAACGGTCGATGCGCCGGTCGTGCAGATTGCAGGCATTGGTCAGCGCGATCGATATGTGATCCATGGCCTGGCTGACATACTGGCCGTGAAAATGCGCGTTATGGAAGGCATCGCCTTCCTCGACAATGACAAGCGGATTGTCGTTGGTGGAATTGATTTCTATCTGCAGGGTGCGATCAGCCTGCCAAATTGCATCGATCGAGGGTCCCACGATCTGCGCGCCGGCGCGTAGCGAGTAGGCATCCTCGATTTGCTGCTCCATGCCCTGTGGCTCGCCGGTACGCATCGATGACAACCACGCATCGACTTCCTCGTCCTGTACCACCATCTTGCTGTCGCCCAGCGTCGTCCAGACGGCATCGGCGAATTTCACCTGGCCGGGATGCGGCTTGTTGCGATGCACGGCAGGGTGATAAGGCATGATCTTGCCGCGCAGTGCTTCCAACGTCAGTGCCGCGATCAGGGCAGACTGCTTGAGCAACCGCTTGGCGTGATAGATGACTGGTACGGCGACACCCACCATCGCGGAGGTGCCGTTAATCATCGCAAGGCCTTCCTTGTAGGAAAGCCGCGCCGGCTCGAGGCCGGCACGTTTCAATGCTTCTTCGCCCGACATGACTTCGCCTTGGTACCTCGCGCGCCACGCGCCGGTCACGACGAGTGCAATGTATGCGAGCGGTCCGAGGTCGCCACTTGCACCCAAGGAACCCTGCTCGGGTACACAGGGAACGATGCCGGCGTTGTATACGGCGATGTACTTCTCGAAGTTCTCGGGACTGATCGCGGAGACACCGCGGCCCAGGGAGTTTATCCGGCAAAGCATCGCAGCCCGCACATATACGTCATCGAGGTCGGCACCGACGTTGGTTGAGACCCCTCGCAGGATGTTGTTCTGCAGCTTCTCCGCCAGGTCCTCGGGAATTAGCCAGTTGACGAATCCGCCGACCGCCGTCGTCACGCCGTAGATAATGCGGCCGGATTCCACGAAACCGTCGAGGAGATCCCGCGAGGCCTTGACGCGCGCCGCTTGCTCCGGGAATACCTCGACCCGGGTGTTGTGATATGCGGCCTCCGCCAGCTGGTCGACCGTCAAGGTCTCGCCGTCGAGATGCATGCTTCTCTCCCGATTTGCCGTTACTTACGCAATTCTAGGACAGTTAAAGCGGCAGAAATGCCAATATTCGGCTAGAATATTGCTAAGAAATAGCATTTTCTGCCCTAATTTTGGTTTTTAGCCGGTAATAATTGCGACAATGAAGCTGGATTCCACGGACCGCAAGATTCTCGCCGAGTTGCAGGCCGACGGGCGCATCTCGAATACCGAGCTGTCACGCAAGATCGGCCTGTCCGAGTCGCCCTGCCTCAGGCGAGTGCGCAATCTGGAAGCCGGTGGCGTGATCGCCGGCTATTCTGCATTACTGGATCATCGCAAGCTGGATCTCGAAATTGTCGCGTACGTCCAAGTCAACCTGGATCAGCGCTCCGAAGCGGATACCAACGCATTCGTCAAAGCGGTCAAGAAAGCGCCGTGGATCGTCGAATGCGTCGCGATCTCCGGCACGCACGACTATCTCCTGAAGGTCGCCGCCAGAAACATCGATCACTTCGGTGAGCTTACGATGAAAAAACTGCTTCGCTTCCCTGGAGTGACCGATGTGACCTCCAACCTGGTTCTGGCCTCGATCAAGGACAATTACGGCAGCGCCATGTGGCCGGTCAAGTAATGCTCAAAAGAACCGGTGATCCGCCGGAAGTTTTCGTGCGAATGATAGCCGTGCCAGTCGGGGCTCCGGATTTTTTTAGAAAACTTCCGGCGGATCACCGATTCTTTTAGTTACTCAAAGTCAGGCCGAGCATCTCGACGGCATTGTCGCAGTAGATCCTCTTGCGGTCTTCCTCGGAGACGTCGAGCGCATCGAGAATGCGGATGGTTTCACGGATGTACATCGGCCCGCCTTCGGGGTCGAATGGCGCATCCGATGCAAACAACACGTGGTCGACGCCAAAGAAATCGAGGCAACATCTTGTCGCCGAGTCGGACCCGAACACGGCCGTGTCCGCATAGAACATACGGAAATAGTCGAGTGGCCTCTTCTCGAGTTCTTTCAGCAACACCGTGTAATCGACGCTCGAGGTGCGTTTGCCGAGCTGGTCCCAGCCGGGCCCGACACGCCCTTCGAAGAATGGAATCATCGCGCCGCCATGATGCGTGATGATCTTGAGATTGGGCAGGCGGTCGAACAGCTTGGCGAATACGAGTCTGGCCATGAACACACTCGTTTCATAGGGCCAGCCGAAGGTCCACCAGATCTCGTAGTGGGAGACGTCTTCGGTCAGATAATCGGGGAAATTCGGCCCGCGCGTCGGATGCACCCAGATCGGCCGGTCGTATGCGGCCATTGCGTCGTAAAGCGGCATGTACTCCGCGCCATCCATTGCCTTGCCACGGTCGTTGGTGAAACATTGCACGCCGACGGCACCGAGGTCCTTCATGGCGCGATGCGTCTCATCCATCATTGCCTCGGTGCTCACGAACGGCAATGATGCGATAAAGCCGGGAAAACGATCCGGATACTTGTCGCAGAGTTCCGCCATTCCATCGTTTGCCATCTGCATGAGCTCGACGGCATATTTCTCTTCGGCGGTAACTTCGATCGGCGGCGACGACAGCGAAAGTATCTGACAGTACTCGTCGAAGGTATCCATGATGCGAAATCGCTCTTCGAGGTCAGTCATCATTGGCACCTGACGCACACGATTCTGCATGTTGGAAGGATTTGGCGACACTTCCTGCAGGCGCTTGAAGAAGTCGATCGGAATGATGTGGTTATAGGCGTCAATTTTTAGCATCAGCTTGTATCCCCGGCACCACCGCATGCGAATTCTAAACCATGAGATCAGTCAATAGGCCGGTAAGGAATGACCGATTTTCGTATAGTAGGCGTGCTCAACTGCTTTAAGGGAGTATCCCGTGACCGACAATGTGCAACCGCCCAATATCGGTAGCATGGCGCATTTCTTTAGATTTCTCCTGCCTGCAACTGGAAGCTTGTTTTTTGCAGCAGTGATTGGATCAATTGTTTTCGCAGAGGAAGACGGCCGCTACGAGATGTGGGAGGAACCGAGCCATCAGCTCGTGTACGTGGAGGGGCCCGCGCGGGTTCTCGACGTGCGCATCGTCCCGGGCGTGACGTCTGAATACCACAAACATCGCTATGCGACGCTGTATGTCATCATCCAGGACGCGCTCGTCGGCAACCAGAACTGGGGAAAAGAGTGGCTGGCGTCGGGTCCGCGAGATTACCGCGTGCCTGGTGCGACGATGGATATGGCTGCTTACGTCGATAACCCCAGTTACCATCGGGTCAGGAACGAGGACGGGCACACGTTTCATGTCGTTGCCGTCCTGAACGAACGCCCGGCGACAGACCTCGCCTCGCCTGGCAATGGTGACGGTGAGCTGACCGATAATCGCTGGTTTCGCGAACACCGCGTCCGTGTCGCTGCAAACAACAACAGCCGCGTATTGAACTATGCGCATGACGCCGTGGTGGTGCAATTTGCGGCCGGTTCGAGTCATATCGTCGAGAACGGAATCACGCATGGCTTCAAGGGTGCGCCGGGCGCGTTTTCCTGGCATCCGGCAGGCAGCGAATTCCACATCGCCAACCGCGGCGACACTGAAACGGAATTCGTCGTCGTCGAGGTAAAGCACTGAAGGGTATCGACCATGGTCGCTGCGACCGCCGCAATAGTCAGGGAACCGCACGGCGAAATGAAGCTGGAGACGGTCGAACTGGATGATCTCCGGGAACGCGAGATCCTGGTCAAAGTCGAAGCCAGCGGGATCTGCCACACGGATGCCAAGTACCAGGGCGTGCTACCGTTGCCGGCGGTGTTCGGTCACGAAGGCACCGGCATCGTAGAGGCAATCGGGAGTGGCGTTACGGATGTGAAACCCGGCGAGCGGGTTATCATGTCTTACGCTTTCTGCGGTGCTTGTCCCTGCTGCGAAAACGACAAACCGTACCTGTGTGAAAATACTTTCGAGCTGAGTTTCAGCGGCTTGCGCGCCGACGGCAGTTCCGCAATCCGACTCGCCGGTAAACCGATCAGCGGGTCCTTCTTTCAACAGTCCTCGTTTGCCAGCCATGCAATTACGCTCGAGCGGACCGTTGTACCGATAAGGTCAGACCTGCCACCAGAAATGCTTGCGGCGATCCCTTGCGGCGTGCAGACGGGTGCCGGCGCAATGCTTAATACGTTCGGTGTTCGGGAGGGCGAAAGCCTCATCATATTTGGTGCCGGCACGGTCGGACTGAGCGCGGTGATGGCGGCAAGAATGATCAATGCTTCCACGATCATTTGCGTCGACAAACTGCGGAACCGGCTCGAACTCGCCGCGGACCTCGGTGCGACACACGTGCTGAACGCAAACGATGGCGAGATCCCGCCACGAGTGAAAGAAATACTGCCGCGCGGCGTGCAGTACGCGCTCGACGCTTCGGCAACGGTCGACGCCCTGGAAGACGCCATGCAATGCATCGGACAGGGTGGACGAATCGCCGTCGTCAGTTTTCCCGAAGGAGGAAAAAAATTTCCGTTTACGACGAGGGATCTCTTTATTCGCGTCGGCAGCCTGCAGGGAACGATACAGGGGCACTCGGTGCCGCGACAATTCCTGCCGAAGCTCATCGATTGGCAGGCGCGCGGCCTTTTTCCTTACGATAGACTAATCAGTACCTACGACTTCGCCGACATCAACAAGGCGTTCAGCGATGCGCAAGCAGGTACGGTCATCAAACCAGTTTTGATCATGTAGAAGAGGATCAGGCGCCGGATGTAGACACTGCCTGGCGCGACGCTGCGACGGAAGAAAAATTTTTGTTGGGCACCTGATATGGGAAACCGCAAATGAAACTGAAAATATCGATTCGCTCGAAGCGACCGGGCTCTGCCGCGCTCGGGCTCGGGATCTTTTTGGCAATGTTGCCGCAACTCTTGTTGGCCCAGACCGCGGATACGATTCGACAGTACCAGTTGGAAAGCGCCGAGTCCGGTTACAGGGTTGTCCTCAAGGAGGTGCCGCGACCCGTTGCCGGAGACAACGAGGTGCTGGTCCGAGTCAGGGCAACCTCGTTGAACAGACGCGATCTCTACATTCTGAATGATAGCTACGGCCCGGGCGGTAGTGCTGCAGGTGGTATCCCCTTGTCCGACGGGGCGGGCGAGGTCATCGCCGTCGGCGAGGGCGTCACGAGATTCAAAGTCGGCGATCGCGTTGTCGGCATTTTCTTTCAGCAATGGCTCGATGGGCCACCGACCCCGGCCATGCTCGCATCGGCACGCGGTGGCAGCGGCGGCGGCATGCTATCCGAAGTCATCGTGTCACACGAAGATGCCCTGGTGCCGTTTCCCGATCACCTGTCTTTCGAGGAAGCGGCGACTTTGCCTGTTGCCGCCGTTACTGCGTGGGTGAGCCTGTTCAAGCGCGGTGGGCTGCAGCCGGGCCAATACGTGCTGCTCGAAGGGACCGGTGGCGTATCGGTGTTCGGACTGATTTTCTCTGCCGCCGCCGGCGCAAAGCCGATTATTACCAGTTCCCGTGACGAAAAACTGGAACGCGCAAAAATGCTCGGTGCGTTCGGTGTCGCCAACTATCGAAAAAACCAGGACTGGCAAAAGCAAGTGCGTGAACTGACCGGCGGTGCGGGCGTCGATCAGGTGCTCGAGGTTGGCGGGCAAGACACGCTGGAGAAAGCACTCGAAGCGCTGGCGTATGGCGGGCACATAGCATTAATAGGTGGTTTGTCTGGATTTGCCGCGAGCGTACCGATCGGGCCGCTGATGATCATGAACGCGACAGCGAGTGGCATTTACGTCGGTTCCCGTGAAGACTTCGAAGACATGAACGCGTTCATCAGCGAACATGAATTGCGCCCGGTGATCGACCGCATATTCGAATTCGAGCAAGCGCCGGACGCATTCGAGTTCATGAACAGCGGCAATTTTATGGGCAAGATCGTTATTCGTATGCCGGACTGAGCTATACAAAAGAGATTAAAATCAATATGTTAAAAACCGCCCCGTATCGCGCCGATCACGTCGGCAGTCTGCTGAGACCAGCTTCTGTTCAGGCCGCGCGCGAAAAATATCTCACCGAGCCGGTCGGTCCCGATGGTTTTCCTACGAGCGAGGAACTTCGAAAAGTCGAAGATGAAGCGATAAAGGAAGCCGTCGCAATGCAGGAAAGCATCGGCCTGCTCGCGGTTACCGATGGCGAATACCGGCGCTCGTACTGGCACTACGATTTTCTCGGTGCAATGGACGGCATCGAATTATCGGCAAGCAGCGAGGGCGTGGCCTTCCATGGCTCGCTGGCATTGCCGATTCAGCAAAGGATTACGGGGACGGTGGATTTTCCGGACGATCACCCGATGCTCGATCACTTTCGTTACCTGAAGTCTATTGCGACGGTCCAGCCGAAGATTTCAATTCCCGGGCCGAGCTCCACACATTTTCGCCTGACGAGCGCCGATATCGAGCCTGCCGAATATTCGGATCTCGAGGTGCTATTCGCCGACGTCGCGGCGGCATACAAGAAAGCCGTACAGGCTTTTTACGATGCGGGCTGCAGATACCTGCAGATGGACGACATTTTCTTTGCCTATCTCTGCGACCCGACACATCGCGAGGAAAAGGTCTCGCAGGGCGTGGATCCCGACTGGCTGATCTCGCAGTACGCGAAAATGATGCACGACGCGATCGATGGCCGGCCCGACGACCTGGTGGTTGCGATGCACCTGTGCCGCGGCAACTTCCAGTCCACGTGGGCGGCCGAAGGTGCGTACGATCCAGCGGCCGATGCGGTTTTCAACCAGACCGGCATCGACGTGTATTTCATGGAATACGATACCGAGCGTGCCGGCGGGCTGGAGCCGCTACGTTTGTTGCCCAAAGGCGGTAAGCGGGTCATGCCGGGCTTCATTACGACCAAGAAAGGCGAGCTCGAGACCGTCGACGACCTCAGGAAACGCTTCGACGAAGCAGCCAAATTTGCCGATATCGACCAGCTCGGGGTCGCGCCCCAGTGCGGCTTCGCGTCGACGGAGGAGGGAAACCTCGTGTCCGAGGACGAGCAAAAGGCGAAACTGGAGCTCGTCGTCGAGACCGCCGAAGCGATCTGGGGCGGTGTCGACGCCTGAGAGGCAACGGGCCGTGGCCGCCGTGCCGGGGATTCGATAGGGAAAATCGAGATGCGAATTGAGACCGAGCGACTGATCCTCCGTGAAATCGATCCCAAGCGGGATTTCGAGAACTGGGCCAAGACGATGGCCGACGAGCGCACGGTCCGTTACCTGGACGGCAGGGTGCTCGACCGCGCGCGGGCGTGGCGCAACATGGCGGCGATCATCGGTCACTGGGAGATCCGTGGCTATGGTTTCTTCTCGGTCGAGGAGAAGGCGACGGGCGAGTGGGTCGGCCGCGTCGGGCCATGGTATCCGGAAGGCTGGCCGGAACCGGAAATCGGCTGGACGATCATGCGCGAGCACTGGGGCAAGGGCTATGCGACCGAGGCAGCACGCGCCTCGATGGAATTTGCCTTCAAGGAACTCGGCTGGAAGAAGGTCATACACGTAATTCTCAAGGGCAATGAACGCAGCATCGCGGTCGCAGAAAAACTGGGATCGAAGTTCATACGGTCGCAGCAGGGACTGGCGGGTGTCACCACGGGTGAAGTCGTGATCTACGGGCAGGATGCGCCCGCAACCTAGTCGAAATAGGCGAAGGTCCGGACCTCGATGCTCTCCCGCGGCTTTGCGTCGGTGAAGCTCGTGTCGTGAAAAGCCGTGTGCGGCACCCGCATGATCTTTGTGTCATCGCTGTCGTGAAACTTCAGCAGCAAGACCTCGTCGCGGTTCATGTTCGAGAAGTACCACCAGCGATGCTCCCGGTTGTAGGGAAATATCGCTGCGGTAACGACCGTCTTCTCTTCCCACATGTCTTTGAGCATCGTTTCCCGGTCGGGAATCTCGTCGACGATGATCAGCGCGTTGGGCGTGCCTTCATCCCTGCCGACGCTGCGGCCATCGCATAGGGCGAGCGGCCAGTCCTGCGGCGGCGGCGAGAACACGCGCCACAGGCTCGAGGCGATGAAGCGCGAGTAGGGTCCTGCATCCGGGAACGACTCCTTATATATACGCTCAGCCATCGCCCCCGCCCGTTCCGGCATGTAATCGACATGCGCCTCGGAGGCCGGCGGCTGCACCCCGCTGCTGTGGGTGTAACCGACAGTCTTGCGCTGGCGTTTCTCGAGGTCGCCGGAGGTGCGCACCATCCAGCCGCGCTGTGCCACGCGGTCGGCGCCGGTGAGCTGGCGAACGATGTCCGTGACTTCCGCGGGATAGACGGCATCGACTTCCTCGCTGTCGAAGAAATCCGACACGGCACTCTTGTGCTCGGCGAGCACAAAACCGTGCGTATCCAGGTTGAACTCGCCGCTGATGGCTCGACCGTCGCGAATCGTGACGGCATGAGTTTCGTAGGATCCGGTGTTTACCTCTTTGCCGGGCGCGACGAAGCGCCGATTGATGAAGGAACCGGGTGCGAGATAAGTAATCTCGGCCTGAACCGACCTGGTCTTTTCTGCTTCAGTCATTGCCTTTGCTCTTGGACTTCAATTGACCGACCGCCACTCGATATCCAGCGAAGCGGCCATCAGGCTCTTGGTGTATTCCTCTCTTGGCGCGTCGAAGACCTCGTTGGACAGTCCCTGTTCGACGACCTCGCCGCGGCGCATGACGATCAGGTAATGACTCAATGCACGCACCACTCGCATGTCGTGGCTGATGAACAGGAATGCGATCTTGTGCTTGCTCTGCAGCTCCCGGAGCAGCGTCACGATCTGCGCCTGTACCGACAGGTCGAGGGCCGACGTCGGTTCGTCGAGTACCACGAACTCGGGTTTCAGGATCATCGCCCTCGCCACGGCGACCCGCTGGCGCTCACCACCTGAAAGTTCATGCGGCATGCGTGCGCGCATTGCGGGGTCGAGCCCGACTTCCTGCAATGCTTCGGTTATCGCCGCGTCTCTTTCCTGTCCTGTCAGATGCGGTTCGTGGATCTGCAGACCCTCGCCGATGATTTCACCAACCGTCATCCGCGGGCTTAAGGAACCATAAGGATCCTGGAACACGACCTGCATATGCCTGCGGAATCTACGCAACGCCTTCGACTTCCGGCCCTGGATATCCTCGCCGAGAAAAACCACGGGACCATCGCTTTCCGTCAGGCGCAAAAGCGCCAGCGCCAGCGTCGTTTTACCCGAACCGGATTCACCGACGACGCCGACGGTTTGTCCGCGCCGCACGGACATCGTCACGCCGTCCACCGCCTTGACGTGGTCGACGGTTCGCCGCAGCACACCGCGCGTCACCGGAAAGTGGACCTTCAGTGCATTCGTTTCCACGACGACCTCGGCGTCGGGATCGTAAGCCACGGCGCTGCCTTTCGGCTCGGCCTCGATCAGGTGCTTGGTGTAACTGTGTTGCGGGTTTCTCAGTACGTCATTAATGTTTCCCTGTTCGACGATCTCGCCGCGAGTCATCACCGCGACGCGGTCGGCGATCTTCGCCACGACACTCAGGTCATGCGTGATCAGCAGCACGGCCATGCCCATGCGGTCCTGCAGCTCCTTGAGTAGCCCCAGGATCTGCGCCTGGATCGTCACGTCGAGTGCCGTGGTCGGCTCGTCGGCGATCAGCAGGTCCGGCTCGTTGGCGAGCGCCATCGCGATCATCACCCTTTGCCGCTGACCGCCGGACAACTGGTGCGGATAGGCGTTGAGCCGGGATTCGGCATCGTCGAGGCCGACCATGCGCAAAAGTTCGAGCGTTCGCTTGCCTGCAGGGCGTTCGGCCAGGCCCTGGTGCCAGGTCAGTGTTTCGCTGACCTGGCGGCCGATCGTGTGCAGCGGATTCAGCGAGGTCATCGGTTCCTGGAAGATCATCGACACGCGGTCGCCCCGGAGCTTTTGCAGCGCCGTTTCATCTGCACCCAGCAGCTCCTCGCCCTGGAAACGAATAGCACCGGACGGATGGAAAGCGGTCGGGTAGGGCAGCAGTTGCGGTATCGATAGACCGGTTACCGTCTTGCCGGAACCCGACTCGCCGACCAGTGCCCTGATTTCTCCCTTGTCGATGTCGAGGTTGGCACCCCTGACCGCCTCGACGACGCCGTCCGGCGTGTGAAACGAGATCGACAGGTCACGAATCTCGAGCAAAGCCGTCATCGGGTGAGTTTCCTCGGGTCGAAGGCTTCGCGCACGGCTTCGCCGATGAAGATGAGGAGGCTGAGCATGGCCGCGAGCACCACGAAACCGCTAATGCCGAGCCACGGCGCCTGCAGGTTGGCTTTCCCCTGCGCCAGCAGGTCGCCGAGTGACGGCGAGCCGGCAGGCAGGCCGAGGCCAAGGAAATCGAGCGCGGTCAGGGTCGCGATCGAAGCGCTCAGGATGAACGGCAGGAAAGTCAGCGTGGCCACCATGGCGTTCGGCAGGACATGGCGCCTGATGATGGTCGCGTCCGTCACGCCGAGGGCGCGCGCAGCGCGCACGTAATCCAGGTTGCGCGCACGCAGGAATTCCGCGCGCACGAGCGTGGTCAGCGTCATCCAGCTGAACGCGAGCACGATGACGAGCAGCCACCAGAAGCCCAGGTCGACGATGCTGGCCATGATGATCAGGATGTAGAGTACCGGCAGTCCCGCCCAGATCTCGATCAGGCGTTGCATGATGAGATCGGTCCAGCCGCCGAAGTAACCCTGCACCGCGCCCGCGGCGATGCCGATCATCGAAGACAGCACCGTCAGGGTCAGGCCGAAAACGATCGACAGTCTAAAACCGTAAATCACGCCGGCGAGCACGTCGCGGCCCTGCTCATCCGTGCCGAGGAGATTCTCACGAGTCGGTGGCGAGGGCGCGGGCGTTGTCAGGTCGCGGTTTATGGTGCGGTAGCTGTAGCGAATCGGTGCCCACACGATCCAGCCCTTCGATTCGATTTCACTCCTTATATAAGGGTCCCTGTAATCCGTCTTCGCGAGGAACCCGCCGAATTCCGTCTCGGGGTAATCGACGAGGACCGGAAAGTAGAAACGGTCGTCGTACCGGACCAGCAGCGGATCCTCGTTGGCGACGAACTCCGCCGGCAGGGTCAGGAGCAACAGCAGCAGCATGATCCACAGGCTTAAGTAACCACGACGGTTCGCCTTGAAGTTCTGCAGGCGGCGCCGCGTCAAAGGAGAGAATCTATCCTGCATGCGGCTCATGTCTCGCGGGTCTCGAAGTCGATGCGCGGATCGACGACCGTGTAAGTGATGTCACTGACGAGGTTCAGAACGAGGCCGAGCAAAGTGAAGATGAACAGCGAACCAAACACGACCGGGTAGTCCCGGTTGAGTACCGATTCGAAGCCGAGCAAGCCGAGCCCGTCGAGCGAGAAGATAACTTCGATCAGCAGCGAGCCTGCGAACAGGATCGCGATGAACGCGGCCGGGAACCCGGCAATGACGACGAGGATCGCGTTGCGAAAGACGTGCCCGTAAAGTACGCGGCGTTCACTCAAGCCTTTGGCGCGCGCCGTCATCACATAGAGTTTGCGGATCTCGTCGAGGAACGCGTTTTTGGTCAGCATCGTCAGCGCGGCAAAACCGCCGATCGCCATCGCGATGACCGGTAACGTGATGTGCCACAAATAATCGAGAATGCGTGCGCCCCAATTAAGCGTCTCCCAGTCATCGGAAACGAGGCCCCGTAATGGGAAGATCTGCCAGTACGAGCCGCCGGCGAAAAACACGACCAGCACTACCGCGAACAGGAAGCCGGGCACGGCGTAGCCGACGACGATCACGCCGCTGGTCCAGACATCGAACGCGGAGCCGTCACGAACCGCCTTGCGAATGCCGAGCGGTATCGACACTAGATAGACGATTAAAGTGGTCCATAGCCCGAGCGACAGCGACACCGGCAGTTTTTCCGCGATCAGGTCGATCACGCGCGACCCACGATAAAAGCTTTCGCCAAAATCGAACCGCGCATAGTTGCCCAGCATGTTGAGAAATCTCATGTGCGCCGGCTTGTCGAAACCGAACTGACGCTCGAGTTCGGCAATGAATGCCGGGTCGAGACCCTGCGCGCCCTGGTAGCGGCTGGATGCTTCCGCAGCAACCGCCGTCTGCGCACCCTCGCCGGCCGATCCGCTGACACGGGCGGTGACGTCGGAGCCCAGGCCGCTGGCCTGCGCGATCGCCCGCTCGACCGGACCGCCGGGCGCAAACTGCACGATCACGAAGTTAATGAGCAGGATACCGAGCAAAGTCGGAATCATGAGCAACAGCCGGCGTACGATGTAGCTGGTCACTACGGTCCGCGCCCTGCTTTTATCGCCCTGTCTTTCTCCGGATCGACCCACCAGGTGCTCATGTGCCAGATCAGGCGCACCCAGGTAGGCTCGATTTCAGGCCGCCCGAAGCGATTCCAGAAAACGACGGGAATGCCGGGCGCGTACCAGCTCGGTATGGAAAAGAAATTCCACAGCAACACCCTATCGAGCGCTCGCGTCGCGGCGACCCGGGTCTCGCGGTCCGGCGCCATGATCACTTCCTCGATCAAGGCGTCGACAAGCGGATCCTTGATACCCGCATAATTGCGGCTGCCCGGCTGGTCGGCAAGCGCGGAACCCCAGAACTCCCGTTGCTCCGCTCCAGGCGACAGGGACTGCGGCACGTTGAACGCAATACTCAGGTCGAACTCGAAGTTCTGCATACGGTTGAACCACTGCGGCGTGTCGATCGTGCGCTGGCGCGCATTGATGCCGAGTAGTTCCAGGTTGGTGATGAACGGCCCGGTGACCCGCTCGAAAAAAGGATCCCAGCTGATGATCTCGAACTCCATCGCTTCGCCTGCCGCCGAAACCAGCGTGCCGTCTTTAATCGTCCAGCCGGCCTCGTTGAGCAGGCGTACAGCCCGACGAAGATTTTCCCGTAGGGATGCCTGAGTGCCATCAGTGTTTGGCGGCGCATACTCTTCTGTAAAGATTCGCTCGGGCAGGCGGTCCCGGTATCTCTCCAGGATCTCCAGTTCCTTACCCTGAGGCAAACCCGTCGCGGCCAGCTCGGAGTTTTCGAAATGGCTCGTGATCCGCACGTACAGGCCGTGGAAGATCATACGGTTGGTCCAGACAAAGTCGAACGCATTGGCGATTGCTTCACGCACCCTGACGTCCTGGAACTTCAGCTTGCGCAGGTTGAAGAAATAACCCGAATAAAACGTCGTCCCGGAGAACGGCAGCATCTCCTTG
>JBFFKF010000011.1:0-42773 GCA_041555515.1 Woeseiaceae bacterium | reverse complement strand
CTTTTTCGGCGCCGCGATTGACCATCAGGCCCACCTTGACCGCTGCCAGGACCTCGTCCCGCTCAATGCCCAGCTCGTCGCATTTGGCGAGGTGGTAATCCATGCACGGATGACAGTTTGCCGCGGCTGCCGCCCCCATGGCGACCAGCTCTCTCATTCTCTCGTCCATCATTGCCTCCTGTCGCTCCACCTGGTGTTCTTGTGCACCTTCCAGCCGCGCCTCGCAATTCGGAATTTCCACTAGAACCGGGTCGGCAAGCGTGTTGGCCAGCTCCCGTCGCGCTGGCGAGGTTCGAAAAACAAGCCGCATACTGGAAATTCGACCCTGAGCAGGCCATGCTTCGAGCCACGGATTTTTGGGCACCGCCGGACGGACGAGCAGGCGAATATGTCTTTTGTCAACGAACTCAAGCGCCGCAACGTGTTCCGCGTAGGTATCGCCTACGTGATTGCCGCCTGGCTGATCGCCCAGGTCGCCGCACTCGCCCTCGAGAGTTTTGCCGCGCCGGACTGGGTCATCAAGACGGTTCTGTTTCTGCTTGTGCTTGGCTTCCCGCTGGCTTTGCTTCTTGCCTGGGCTTTCGAACTCACGCCCGAGGGCCTGCGCCGCGATTCATCGGCAGACACGGATGACCCTGGTGGCGCGAAGCGCACCCGCGGGCTCGATCAGCTGATCATCCTGGTGCTGGTGCTTGCGGTCGCGTACTTCAGCTACGACAAGTTCGTGCTCTCTTCCGCAAGTGACGACGCAGCCGCCATCGCGGATGCAAGCGGTGAATCGGAGCAGGAAATGGTGACAGAGGCAGATCAGGTTCGGCCCTCGATCGCTGTGCTGCCATTCGTCAACATGAGTGACGATCCGGCCAATGAATATTTCGCCGAAGGCATCTCCGAGGAATTGTTGAATCTGCTGGCGCGGATACCGGAACTGCAGGTCGCGGCCCGCACCTCGTCTTTTTCGTTCAAGGGCAAAGACACGCAGGCAACGGAAATTGCAAGGGAGCTAAATGTCGCTCACGTGCTGGAAGGCAGCGTGCGAAAGTCGGGCGACCGGGTCCGCATCACCGTCCAGTTGATCAAGGCCACCGACGGCTATCACGTTTTCTCACAGAACTACGACCGGACACTCGAAGACATTTTTCTGCTGCAGGACGAGATCGCCGCGTCCGTCGTTGCGGCACTCCGAATCACGCTGCTCGGTGAGCAGCCGAAAGCGGATGTGGTCGATGCCGAGGTCTATGCGCTGTATCTGAAAGGACGCTACTTCAATAACCTGAAAGGAAAAGAAAACTGGGAAAATGCCATCGTCGCCATAAAAGAGGCTCTGGCAATCGACCCGTCCTATGCGCCTGCCTGGTCGGAGCTGTCTACAACTTACAGGTACCAGGCAAACATCGCGCTGATCGATCGGGACGAAGGCATGGAGCTGGCCCGCGCGGCGGCAGAAAAAGCGCTGCTCCTCGATGAAAATCTCGCGTCGGCCTGGATCAGCCTGAGCTATGTAAAGAGCCTCGGTGACTGGGACTGGGCAGGTGCGGCAGAAGCGGTGCAAAAAGCACGGGAACTCGAGCCACGCAATGCAGACGTCCTGAACGGCGTCGCCAGCATCGCGACGATCCTGGGTCGCTATGACCAGGCCATCAACGCATTGCAGGCGGCTGCCGAGCTGGACCCGCTGAATCAATCTGCGCTCAACAGCCTCGGACTGACTTACATGTATGCAGGACAGCTCGACGATGCTGAGTCGACATTCCGGCAACTGCTGCAACTGAACCCGCAATATCCCTGGGGACACGCGAATCTCGGGGAGGTTATTTTGTTGCGAGGACAGGCACAGGAAGCGCTGCTCGAGATCCGTCAGAACCCGCCAAACCTCGTGCGCGATACCATTGAAGTCATAGCACTGATTTCTCTCGGTGAAGAAGATTCTGAGAACGCAGTCGCCGCGTATCTGCAAAGCTGGGAACAGTCCGCGGCCTTCTGGGCAGCGCAAGTTTACTCATATCTCGGCAATGTCGACGACGCATTCGAATCGCTGGAACGCGCCTATGCGCAGCGGGAAATATCCCTGGTCTTTTTGCTGAATACCCCTTTTTTCGAGAATCTCGAGGATGACCCGCGCTGGGATGCATTGCTGGACAGGATGGGGCTGCTCGATGCTTACCTGGCCAACTAGATCAGCAGCAGGCGCCGATTGTTGCCATTGGCTGCAAAGCCGGTTACGGCTGACGCCCGCATTATTCACGGAATAACCATGGCCTGCGTGTCGATTGGCCTTAACGCGCTGATTCCCTGCACGCTATTCGACCCGCAAGCGTCCTCGCTGTCGTTTTTTCTCTGCCTCGAGGCAAACCGGAAGATCGTGGAACATGCGCGGTCGAACCATGCCGTGAACTGTCCTTCCTCCGGCACCGTAATCCGCAAAAAAACGCCTGCAATAGGCGGGATCTTTGCGTTGCTCGTTAATACATTTGTCGATCTCGGCCTCTCTTAGCGGCGCAATCTTCGCTTCCCGTTCGGCTTCACACCGACGATCAAGTTCCTCGAGGGTCAAAGCGGTGAAGTCGATATCTGCTGTCTCCGGACCCGGTACGCTCGGAGGAGGCGCCGCTTCTCTTTTGTCTTCCTTCGGCGTGCTGGCCGGTCTTCTTACCGGCGGCGGAGATGCCTGCGTATGCGGAGGCGATTCGGCGAGTCTGATTTCCTCGACTGACAATGCCTGCGACGGAGCCGGCGGTTCGTCGCTGAAATGTACGACCCCTTCTTTGTCCACCCATTTGTACACCGTATGCTGCGCCAGGGCGGCCAGCGAATACCAAAATATAATGGCGACGACTGCAACAACTCGTGCGTGGCTGCGCATAGACGGTCACCCGAAACCGGGCCTGGTGGTAGTTGAATGGTCAAATAATTTCATTGACTTTTCGCTCGTCGCAATTCGGAGAAGTGCCTATTCGCGGTTGCCGCGTGGATTCATCTTCGTCAGGATGTCCGCGTTTGGCCGCAAGCAAAGGTCGCGTTAATGAAGTAACGGGGCAGGCCTCTGCGGTGGTTCTTTGGCCCAATCAGGTGCCACTTTTCATCACAATTGATCCTGCCCCTGACATTTTCCCGCCCCCTGAGGCGCTCTATTGCGCCGTGTAATGATTTCCGAAGGCGGCCACGAGGTGTGGCTCTCATCAAGCGGAGGAAATCAACATGCTCAAGAAGGTAATCCTGGCTGGACTCATTACGACGCTGTCAGCGGCTCCGGCTTTTGCCGAGGGCGCATCCAGGGAAGAGGGGATTGGCGTGGGCGTTGGAGCGGTTATCGGCGGTCTCGCGGGCGGCCCGGTCGGGGTCATCATCGGTGCCGCGTTCGGTGGCAAGCTCGGCGACGAATTCTACGAGCGGAATACGGAAATCGACCGGCTTTCTGCGTCCCTGCAGGGATCCCGCAGAGAGGTGCAGAAGCTCGAGCGGGACATCGCGGCACTGGGCGGCGATCTGCAGCGCCTGCAGTCGGAATCCCGGCCCGAGTTGCTGGCGCTGTTGCAGGCCGGCATCGAAATGGACCTGTTGTTCCGTACCGACGAGCACACGCTGGCCGACACTACCGGTTCGCGGCTGACGCAGCTCGCGCAGAGCCTCGCAACGATGCCGGATGTATTCGTACGGGTCGATGGTTTCGCGGACGAACGCGGCGCTGCCGAGTACAACCAGAAGCTGTCGGCACGGCGGGCCGAGCACGTCATGCACGTGCTGCTCGCCAATGGCGTTACCGCCGACCGGATCAGCGTTAATGCGCACGGCGAATCGCCGGCGGCTGACGACAATATCGACAGCTTTGCTCTCGAGCGAAAGGTCAGCCTGACGCTTTACGTCGACAGCTCACAGTCATTTGCCGCAAACCCGAAATAGTTTCACAGACGTTCCCCATGACTCTATCCAGAGTCTCCGCCTGGCCGGCCCGTGAGGGCCGGCCTTTTTTATGCTGGAACGGCCGGCGTACCGTGTATATTGTATCGCTTCGCGTATGACTGATTTCGCTGACAGAACCTGCAAGCCCTGTGAAGGCGGTGTCGATCCGATGACCGGTGAGCAAGCCGTGGAAGCGCTGAAGGCGTTGCATGCCGACTGGCAATTGAGTCAGGACGGCAAATCGATCGTGCGCGTGTTCGCATTTCCGGCTTTCAGCCGCACCATCGCGTTCACCAACGCGGTCGCCTGGATTGCGACGGTGGAAGGGCATCACCCCGAGATGACCGTCAGCTATGGCCGCTGCACGATCCTGTACAAGACGACGGCGATCGATGGTCTGTCGGACAATGACTTCATCTGCGCGGCGAAAATCGATCGTCTTGTCGCGGAAACCTGACTTGGTCGAATTCAGGGACATCGAAGAAGCGGCAGAACGCCTGGCGCCGGTCGCGGTCGAAACGCCATTGCTGCGCTCGGCCGTGCTGGATGAGCTCGCCGGCGGCAGCGTATGGATCAAGCCGGAAAACCTGCAGTTCACGGGCTCGTTCAAGTTTCGTGGTGCCTATAACATGATGTGCCAGCTCACCGATGAGGAGCGGGCACGCGGTGTCGTGGCGTTTTCATCCGGCAACCATGCGCAGGCCGTGGCGGCGTCGGGCGCGATGCTCGGCATCGAGACGACGATCGTCATGCCGGAGGACGCACCGACGATCAAGATCGAGAACACGCAGGCATACGGCGGCAAGACGGTATTGTATGACCGCTATTCCGAGGACCGGGTAGCCATCGCGCAAAAGATCGCAGAGCAATCGGGCAGCGTGGTGGTGCCGGCGTTCGACCACGAGCACGTCATCGCCGGGCAGGGTACCGTCGGACTCGAGTTGATGCGGCAATGCAAGGAACAAGGCGTCACGCCGCAACAGGTGCTCGTGAGCTGCTCAGGGGGCGGTCTGATTGCCGGAACGTCGCTGGCAATCAAAACGCTGTCACCGGAGACCGATGTCTATCCGGTCGAGCCCGAGGACTTCGACGATACCGCGCGCTCCCTGGTATCAGGGGAACGGGAGACCAACGATCCGGCGGCGCGATCGATCTGCGACGCGCTGCAGACGGAGCAACCGGGCAAACTGACGTTCGCCATCAACAAGGAGCTCTTGAGCCCCGGCATTGTCGTGAGCGACGAGGAAGTCAGAGCGGCGATTCGTTTCGCGTTCCGTCACCTGAAGCTCGTCGTCGAACCCGGCGGCGCCGTATCGCTTGCCGCGATCCTCAGCGGCAAGATAGAAACCCGTGACCGGGTGACGGCAATTGTATTGAGCGGGGGAAATATCGACGTCGATCTGTTCGCGTCGATCCAGGAAGCGCAATAACGGGGACTCAGGCCAGGCCTGTCTCGGGTTTGCGGAATACGTGCACGTTCGACATACCGTCGAAGACGCCGGACGCGGTCGGGTCATAGCGCCGCTCCTTCCAGCCATTCAGCCATTCGACGATGTTCTCGATCTGCTCCATGTCCTCCACGACCTTGTAGAAGGGCATGTCGCAGATGCCGATGCCGCGCTCGACCGCCTTGACGAAGTTCTGGCTGTCGCGAAGCACCGCGATGATCGGGATGCCGAGCGAGTCGAGAAACCGCATGAGCTTCGCGAAACTCTTGGTGTTCTTGCGGGTGCGATTGGCGATCACGGCAAGCTTGCGGTCGCGGCGATCGATTTTTGCGACCAGGAGCAGGTCCGCGATGACGCGCGAGGCCGCATGGATATCGATGGCAGATGGCAGAACCGGTACCAGTATGCTGCAGGCATCCCGGGTCACCTCGCGCAGGTCGTCATTGGTGAGGGCTGCCGGTGAGTCGACGATCAGGTTAGTGGTCTCGGTCGGCACGCGCAGTTGCCAGCTGCGGGTCGCCTGCATCGTGCGCTTGTAAGCGGCAATACCATGAATCTCGGGAAGGTCTGCCGGCCGCCGCTCGATCCACGACATCGTCGAACCCTGCTGGTCGCAGTCCATGATCGCGGGTATCGGACCTTTTTGTGCGAAATAGCTCGCCAGGTTCGTCGATATGGTCGTCTTGCCGCATCCACCTTTGGGGTTGATGATGACGATCTTGTTGAGGTTCGACCTGTTCGGTGTGATGAGCATTTTCTGCAATGGTTCCGACTATTGTTAAAACCGTCCCTGGTGGCCAGCCTCAACTCTGGGACATTTTCAAGCCCAGTTCCTTGAGCCGGCTCACATATTCCGGGAACGAACAAACTCAGGAATCGGCGATGCGATGCGACTTTCGTACGAGTGCGAGACTGATACCGCCAAGTATCAGCGCGCCAGCGGTAATGAGTCGGACTGATATGGGTTCGGCCAGCAATATGACGCCACCGGCTGCTGCGATTGCCGGGACGGACAGTTGTACGAGTGCCGCTTGCATGGAACTCAAATAATTGAGTGCGGCATACCAGATGACATAGCCGACTCCCGACGTTATCGCACCGGAAATGACGGCGAGCACAACGCCGCGCTGCGTTATGTCGGCGTCAATAAACGTAACTGCGGTTAAAAGGGCGACGAACGCGATCGAATACACGAAGTTGGAGCAAGTCGAAACCAGCGGATTCGATTCGTCGCGACCGCGGATCGAGTAGACCCCCCAGGCAATCCCGGCGAGCGCCATCAGCGTGGCACCTGCGGCCGGCGGCGCTTCGATCCCGGGCAGCAGGAGCCACACCAGGCCGCCAAAAGCGATGAGCCAGCCCAGCCATTCCGCGGCCTGCGGCCGATCCCCGGCCCACAGCGCCAGCGCGATCATCGTGCCCTGCACGAAGCCGAACAGGATCAGGGCGCCGCTGCCGGCGCTCAAGTGTATATAGGCATAGGAGAAGCAGATCGCGTAGCCGAACAGCATGAGTGCCGACGCCCAGCCGCCGTGATCGCGGATCGACGTGTCCTTACTCGTGAATCGAACGATCAGCAGTAATGCAACGGCGCCGGAGAAAAGACGTACCGAGGTAAAGCTTGCGGGATCGATTGCGCCGTCCATTAGCGCCATGCGGCACAGGATCGAATTGCCGGCGAACGCCAGCATCGTGATGCTCGTATAGGCGATTGCCCGGAACAGATCGAACGGCACGCTCATGAATTCATCAAGGCATTAGCAATCGCGACGTGGCCGATCACGCTGGTCTTTGACAGCTCGATAGACGGCAGTGCATCAGCTCGGCAGAAGGGCCTGGTGTTACCGCCGCCGATTATTCTTAGCCGGCCGGTTTGCGCAGCTTGAGTACGAATCGATCGGTATTGCCGCGAAGTCCTTCGGCGAAAACGCCCTGCGTATGATCGTCGCCCGCGTTGCTCAGCAGGTCGCTTTCCTCCTCGACCACGAAGCCGGCCGCGATCGCGGTTTCGACTGCGATAGCTTTCTCGATCCTGTGCAACGCTGCATTGTCGTTACCGGCCACACCGACGTGATCGATGATGCCGAATACACCGCCGGGTTCGAGCACGTCGAAGACCGCCTGCAACGCGCCGACAGCCGCCTCGGCACCGTTCCTGTTGTAAATATCGTGGAAGTTGAGGGCCGTGATCGCTGCGTCGATGGAATCGGTGTACGTGCCGATTTCGGCCAGGTTCGCGTTAAGCCGCGAGACATTCGGCAGCCGGCCGTCGGCCAGCCTCTCGCTGATCGCCTTCTCGTATGCGCCGTCCCGATATTGGAGCATGCCCGGCGTGTTCAGGGCGACGACCTCGCCATCGGATCCAACGGCCAGTGACAGGACTTCGGTGTAATAACCGCCTGCTGCAAGCACGTCCATCACCTTCATTCCCGGCTCGATGCCAAGGAACTCGATGACGTCCGCCGGTTTGCGACCGGCATCACGCGCGCGGTCCGCCTCGGCTCTCAGCTCGCTGGCCAGCAAGGAACGCAGGTCGTCGTGTACCTCCACTGCGGGTTGCGCTGCGGGTTCAGGCATCGGTTCGGCCGCCGCGGGCGCTTGCGGCTCGGATCGGCTGCATGCAGCCAGCGCGACGAACGCGCCAAGTAAGGCGGTCAACAGTAATTTCCTGTGCATTTGTTCTCTCCCCCGACCAGCTTGAATAGTGTCGGACCGGTCAGAATACCGAGGAACAGTCGCTGCAACAACGCCGCTGGATGTGGCTTTCCGAGTCTGATTTGCGGCAGTCCGCCCGCGACGATAATCGCGGAGCCCTGTCAGTTGCGGACTGACATTTATTACGCGGTCGGGAATCGTGGTGCGGAATTACTGCTGCTCAAGGTCGCTGCGGATATTCTGCCCAGCACTGCAGTTCCGCCGCATCGCAGGACCAGTCCGCCCTTGATTCATAGAAAATGCGGCCACTCGGCTTCAATTCCGGGTGGCTGTCCAGGGTCCCGGCCGGAATGACGGCGATGCTCATATCGGGCGCCCAACGCGGCAAGGGGCTGCCACAGTTTTCGCAGAACACGGTCCTGAATCGTTCCGCATCGGGCACCTTGTAGCTGCGGACCAGTTCCTCGCCCGCGGTCCATTCGACGGTCTCGGGAGTCAGGATGACGTTGCTGGCATGACCCGTGCCGGTCGATTTACGGCAGCGGCTGCAATGACAGTGGGGGAAGAAGCGGAATTCTCCCGTGATCTCGTATTTGACCGAACCGCAGATGCAGCTGCCTGAATAGGTGTTTGCAGCCACTAGAACATCTCGCTGGGACCGGGTTTGTCGTCCGAGTCCTTGTCCCTGCCGACGATATAGTCGCCGGTGATCATCTTGTCGTAACTGAGTCCCGGGCCGACCATTGGATAAACGCCTGCATTCGGATCGATGATGACCTCGAGGAATGCCGGACCTGGGAAGTTGACGAATTCCTCGATGGTCTTCGGCAGGTCCTTCTTCTTCTCCAGTTTCCTGGCAAATTCGAAGCCATCGGCCTCCGCGGTCTTGACGAAGTCCTTGCTGTGCAGGGATTTGTCACTGCCGGACATGCGGCCCTTGTAATAAAGGTGCTGCCATTGCCGCACCATGCCGTCGCCGTAGTTATTGAAAACCACGATCTTCACCGGGAGTCCGTAGGTGGTTGCCGTCTCGAGCTCGCCGATATTCATGCGCATGCTGCCGTCGCCATCGATATCGATGACGAGCCGGTCACGTTGTGCAAACTGCGCGCCGATGGCGGCGGGCAGGCCGAAGCCCATCGTGCCCATGCTGCCGGACGTTAGCCACAGGCGTGGCTCCCGAAAATCGAAATATTGCGCCGCCCACATCTGATGCTGGCCGACCCCGGTGGATATGATCGCCTCGCCGCCGGCATGCTTGTTGATTTCCTCGATGACGGCGTAAGGCTGGATGAGTTTGCTGTCGCGGTCGTAATTCAGGCAGTGCTTTTTCTTGAGCGCGGCGATCTCCGCGTGCCAGCTTGAAAAATCCTTCTCGAAGCTGACGCGTTGGCCATACGCGAGCAGATCCTCGAGGTCCTGGCGCAACATGCCGACGTGATGCCAGTTGACGCTCTTGACCTTGCCGATTTCCGATACATCGATGTCGAAGTGAGCGATGTTCCTGGCATTGGGCGCAAACCTCGGCGGATCGCCGGCAACCCGGTCATCAAACCTGGCGCCTACGGCAATCAGGAAGTCGCAATCTTCGACCGCGTAATTGGCGAAAGCCATGCCGTGCATACCGAGCATGTGCAGCGACAGCGGGTGCTTCGTGTCGCTCGCGCCGAGTCCCAACAATGTCGTTGCCACCGGGATCCCGTAGGCATTCGCAAAATGTCGCATTGCCTTGGAGGCATTGCCGTTGATCACGCCACCACCGGCATAGATCAATGGCCGTTCCGATTCGGCGAGCATCTTGTAAAAACGCTCGCAGGCATCGTCGCTGAGCGTATTCTCCATGACCGCTTGCAGGCGGCTCCGGTAGCCCGGCAGCGGCAGCGAGCCGCCGCCGGTGAATTCGCCTTCCCAGTTCTGCACGTCCTTCGGAATGTCGACGACGACCGGGCCCGGCCGGCCGGTGCGCGCGAGCTCGAATGCCGCGCGCATCGTGGCCTCGAGACGCTGCGGATCCGTGACCAGGAATACGTGTTTGGCAACGGCGCCCATGATTGCCGCCACCGGCGCCTCCTGGAACGCGTCCGTGCCAATCGCCTGCGTTGGAACCTGGCCGGTGATGACGACGATCGGCACCGAATCGGCCATGCAGTCCCGCACCGGGGTAACGGTGTTGGTCGCGCCGGGTCCCGAGGTCACCATGACTACCCCGACCTTGCCGCTGGCCCGCGCATATCCTGCAGCCATGAAACCGGCCCCCTGTTCATTGGCCGGAACGATCAGGGGTATCGGCGAAGATCCGTCCGCCTTGCGGTGCTGGTCGTTGTAGCGGAACACGGCGTCGTAAGTGGGCAGGATGGCGCCGCCACTGTAGCCGAAAATCGTTTCCACGCCCTCGTCCGCCAGCACCTGGATGACCATGTCGGCGCCGCTCATCCGGGTTCCGGCCAGCGGGTGATGCCGGCCTTTCACTGCTTGCTTCGGCCTCGCCATATCGGTTTTCAAAAAGTCATATAAGTACTGGATTTTAGACGAGTGTTTACTAAATTTTATTGCATTGCAATACTCCGGTAACTGGGCCAACATCCGCCGAATGTTCGGCTGCATTAGTTGCATGAGAATGCATTTTCAACTACACAGGACTTAGCCCATGCGTCACGTGATCTCGGTGCTGTTACAGAACGAGGTGGGTGCCCTGACCCGCATGACGGGCATGTTCTCGAGTCGCGGTTACAACATCGATTCGCTCAACGTCGCGCCGACGGAAGACCCGACGATTTCACGCGTCACGCTTGTCATTTCCGGCACCGACGCGGCCATCGCCCAGGTGAATACGCAGCTCGCCAAGCTGGTCGACGTCGTGAATATTCACGATATGACCCTCGGTGAACATTTCGAACGCGAGCTGGCCATCGTCAAGCTGAAACTCGCGACTGGGGGATTTGCGAAGGTGCTCGCGCTGGCGAAGAAATACGATGCGGAGATTCTCGATGATTCCCAGGTGAGCTGCACCGTTCAGTTGACCGGCAGATTGTCCGAAATCGACGCATTCATCGAGGCGGCGGCAAAGATCGGCGAGCTCGCCGCCGTCGCGCGCAGTGGCAGTGTGGCGGTTTCCAAAGGCGAGGTGACTCTTTCGTCTTTTGCCCGTCAGCATCGACTGACCGGCTGATCTTATGTGCCCGGCATCAGTGAATTGTCGCTCCTGCTCCGATGAGCAAAGCCGACACTGACTACGACCTGGTTGTGGTGGGCGGCGGCATCAATGGCGCCGGCATTGCGCGTGACGCAGCGCTGCGTGGCCTGCGCGTGCTGCTGCTGGAAAAAAACGACTTCAGTAGCGGTACCACCAGTTGGTCCAGCCGGCTGATCCACGGCGGCTTGCGCTATCTCGAATACGCCGAGATACCGCTGGTCTTCGAGTCCCTGCACGAACGCCGCCGCCTGCGCCAGCTTGCGCCACATCTGGTGAGACAACTGCGGCTGCATATTCCGATCTACAGGCAGAGCCGCCGCGGCAGGCTGATCATTCGCCTGGGCATGATCGCTTACGACCTTTTGTCTTTCGGCAAGAAACTTCCGCAACACAGCATGCTGAGCCGGGATGAGCTGATCGAACTCGAACCCGGAATCAACCAGGAGGGTCTGCTGGGCTGTGCGCAATACTACGACGCGCAGGTCACGTTTGCCGAAAGACTCGTTATCGAAAACATCATCGGCGCAAAGGAAGCTGGTGCGGAAGTGAGGAACTATTGCCCGGCTATCGGTATCAACGTAAGCCAGCGCAGGGTACGAAGCGTTGAATTCCTCGAACGGGGAAGTAAGGAGGAAAGCAGCGTAACGACGCAGCTCGTTATCAATGCAGCGGGACCGTGGGTCGACCGGGTCCTGGCAACGGTCAATCGCGAGATTCCTCGTTACATGGGCGGCACCAAGGGCAGCCACATCGTCGTCGGCCGCTTCGCTGGCGCACCCAAGAGCGCGTTCTATGTCGAAGCTGCAGCCGACGCCAGACCGTTTTTCATTATTCCCTGGAACGACCAGTACCTGATCGGCACCACCGACATTCGTTATCACGGTGATCCCGCTGATGTCGCAGCGAGTGAAGAGGAGATCCGCTATTTACTCGACGAGACCAACCGGGTCTTTCCCGCCGCGCATCTGACTGTCGAGGACATTCATTACGCCTATGCCGGGGTGCGGCCGCTGCCGCACCGCGACAAGGGGCCGGAATCGGCGATTACCCGCAAGCACATCATCAAGAAACACCGGCGCGTTGCGAAAGGACTCGTGTCCATCATCGGCGGAAAACTGACGACCTATCGCAATCTCGCGGAACAGACCGTCGACTATGCGGTACGCAAACTGAAAAAGGACGCGAAGAAATGCGCGACACGCAGCCTGCCGTTGCCCGGTGCCACCGGTATCGCGCAAGCACGCGAGACACTCCGGGAGTTGAGCTGGTTGTCGGATGCGGGCGTTAGGCGCTTGCTGGATATCTACGGGGGGCGTGCCTGCCGGATCGCCGAGCTCGCCGCCGACGATGCGCAACTCGCCAGGACCCTGGATGACGACGAGTGTGTGGTTGCCGCTGAAGTGGTATACGCCCTGCGTCAGGAATTCGCCGTGACACTGACGGACATCGTGCATCGCCGCATGATGATTGGCTTGTCGGCCGACCAGGGTGCGAGTATGAACGAAGCGATTGCTGACATCGCCGCGCGGGTAGCAAACTGGAATCAGTCCGAGAAAGAACGGCAGCTATCAAACCTGCGCAAATACAACGCCCGGCTCAAGACATCGTGGACAAGTTAGCGAATTCAACAAGGTTGCAATGTCGAGCAAGGCATCGGATGTCTAACGCTCACTGGACTAAAGATCAGTCGGCGGGCGGCAGTGACTTGCTCTCGGCAATGTAGGCCGATTGCCACGCAATGACATTGCCTAGTTTCGGCCTTCGACGATGAGGTTCGGTCCGCTGCGACCAAATACATGCTTGGTGAAAATTCCGTACACGTGTCCACAGTCCTCACAGTGCGCAACGAAAAACCACGGCGTTTTTTCCCGCGATTGTTCCCTGCTGGCCTTCGACGCAATTTTTTCTATACCTGTCGTGCCGCAATCGGGACATTTTGGTTCTGCCATGAAATATTCACCTGAGTTGGACAAAGGTTTCTGACGATTTTCGCAGACTAACCCGGTCACCCGGGACAATCATCTTCGAGTGTTTTTGATTCGACCTGAGGGCGTAAGTTGCAAATGAATATCACTGGTTTACGGGCATTGCTCGTTATCATTCCGCTGGCGATCATGGCAGGGGCTAATGCCCGGTCCGCCGAGCCCGGGGCAAACCCGGATCGTCCGCGCATCGGCCTGGCGCTTGGCGGGGGCGGCGCGCGCGGCGCGGCGCATATCGGCGTGCTCAAGGAGCTTGAGCGATTGCGCATTCCGATCGACGCCATCGCAGGCACCAGCATGGGGGCTGTCGTCGGCGGGCTGTATGCATCGGGCAGGACGCCCGAGGAGCTGCAGCAACTGGTCGAGTCGCTGGACTGGGCGGATGCTTTCGACGACCAGTCACAACGGGGAGATCGCAGCTACCGGCGAAAACAGGATGACGCGGCATTTCCGATTCCCCTGCAGATCGGGGTACGAAAGGGTAGCCTGCAATTGCCGAAAGGTCTGATCCAGGGCCAGAAGCTGTCACTGATTCTGCGCGAACAGTTATTGCATGTTTATGACGTGCATGACTTCGATGAGCTGCCGACACCATTCAGGGCAGTTGCATCCGATATCGCTACCGGCGAGGCCTACGTCATGTCGAGTGGCGACATGGAACTTGCGATTCGCGCGAGCATGTCGGCACCCGGCATAATTGCGCCGGTCGAAGTCGACGGCCGCGCGCTTGTCGATGGCGGGCTGGTCGGCAATGTTCCGGTGAGCGTCGTGCGCGACATGGGCGTCGACATCATCATCGCCGTGGATGTGGAGTTTCCCCTGTATCCGCCCGAACAACTCGAATCGGCGCTCGCAATTACAGAACAGATGCTCACAATCCTGATTCGCAAGGAAACCTTGCGGGAACTCGCGGAGCTCGAAGCACACGATATTCTGATTCGTCCAGAGCTCGGCCTGTACGGATCAACTAACTTCCGGGACATTACGCAGACGATTGCACCGGGCGCTGCGGCGACACTAGCGATCGAAAGTCGCCTGCGCACGCTTTCCTTGCCCGAAGAGGCATATGAGGAATTTCTGGCAAGCCGCGGCCGCCGACCGGCGCTGCCCGATAATATCGACTTCGTCCGGGTTATCGATGACGGGCAGGTAGCCGATCGTGCCCTCGCGTCGCGGGTCCGCACCGAACCCGGCGACGCGATCGACGCTGCCCGGTTCGGCGCCGAAGCGGAGCATCTGTTCGGCCTCGATCGATTCGAGCAGGCGAGTTATCGCCTCGTGCGCGAGGGTGACGAAACGGGAGTCGAATTTGCCACAAGATCGAAGAGCTGGGGCCCGAATTTCCTGCGCTTCGGCATCGCAATTGAAGACGACTTCGAAGGATCGACCAGATTCAATGTCGCCGGCCGACTGACGAAAACCGCCATTAATTCACACGGTGCCGAGTGGCGCAGCGACCTGCAAGTCGGCACCGATCCGCGGCTCGACACGGAGTTTTATCAGCCGTTCGGCAAGGGATCGCGATTCTTCGTAGCGCCACGGGTATCACTCGAGCATAGCAACATCAATACCTTTAGCGCCGACGCCAGTATCGCGCGTTACCGGATCGGCGAAGCCGAGGCGGGGCTCGATTTCGGTCGGGAACTCGGACGCTGGGGTGAGTTTCGCCTGGGCGCGTTTCGTGGCAGCGGTAATGCACGTCTGAAGGTCGGCGACCCGGCCTTACCCAACTTCGACTTCGAAACGGGTGGCGCCAGGGCACAATTCGTTATCGATACCTTCGATGATGCACAGATCCCGAAAAGCGGCACGCAAATTAATCTCGACTGGCTCATGTCAAGGCCTGGATTTGGCGCTGACAGCGATTTCGATATCGTTGAGTCGGCGATCGACACAGCCTGGAGCTGGAATCGGAATACCCTGGTCTTCGGCCTGGAATACGCGACGACCATTCGCTCGGATAATCAGGTTCAGAATTTTTTCCCGCTCGGTGGTTTTCTGCGTTTGTCGGGTCTCGAAAGAGGTGAGATCAGCGGACCACACGCGGGACTT
This sequence comes from Woeseiaceae bacterium, assembly GCA_041555515.1. Lineage (GTDB taxonomy): Bacteria > Pseudomonadota > Gammaproteobacteria > Steroidobacterales > Woeseiaceae > SZUA-117. Next base: position 27,543 of record JBFFKF010000011.1, on the reverse strand, counting down.
GGCCGGCTTGTCTACTACAGGCAACTCGGCGAAACCGGGGCAGGCATCTTTGATTTCCCGCTGTACGTTGGCGGTTCTGTGGAGGCGGGAAATGTCTGGCAGGAAAGATCGGAAATCAGTTTCGATTCGATGCTGGTCAACGGCAGCCTGTTTGCAGGACTTGACACGTACCTGGGACCACTCTTTTTTGCTGCCGGTTTTTCGGAGGGCGGCAGTACCAGCTTCTACTTATTCCTAGGCACCCGACAACCATAAGAAAAGCGCATGCGAGCGCTAGCCGGCTTTTACCTTGTCTCGCACAGCCATGCGCCTTTTTCAACTGGCAGGAGCTAACGAAGAATCTTCTGCAAGACCTGGGACGGCGAGTCCGTGTCTCGATAATAATCGTGCCGTCTTGCCATCTCGCCAAAGGCTTGATCGCGTTCCAGCTCGGTCGCGTACCAGTGAACAGATTGCCAGTCGTCCCCGAGCAAGTTGGTCAGGGGATCACCGGGCGGCAACGATACCTTGATGCCGAATTTCTTTTCGGCACTTTCTTTATCCGGGTCCAGCAGGTTGTGTTGATGACAGTAATCCATTCCCGATTCCAATAGATAATGTTTATGTTTTGCGCGCCATGATACCCGCGCTAGCGGTCTCCCGCACCTTCCCTGTCCTGCCAGCCGAGTATATTTCTCGTGATAAACAAGTACACCGGCTTGCCGGTCTTCATCCATAATTTCGACATCATCGATGGATTATCGAGGATTGACTTTTCCCGGGTTGTCAGGCGGTCGGGGCAATAGGTTCGCTTGTGCTTGAGGAGGTGACGGATGTCCTCGCGAGCCAGTGCCCGAAAAACCGGTCCGCGTTGCCGCGTATACCACGAAAGTTGAAAATCGATAATTGCCGGCCTGCCATCGCTGGTAATCAGGAAATTCGGTTCTTTCGCGAGGTCGTTGTGCACCACCCCCAGGCGATGCATGCGGCGCAGGACCCTCGCTGCTTCGTGGAAATATTCGATGTTTGCGGGCCGGCCCTCCTGCATGGGAACGCCGTCTATATAGGATCGGTCTAAAGCGTTCATGTCCGATCGAATCAGCGTCGGCACGGCGTCGAGTTCCTCCAGCACGGCGAGGGCGAGAGCCTCGCGGGCCAGCAGGTGCCGGGCCAGCCAGCGGACAGCCAGGGGCGCGTCCCGCGTGTCCCTCCTTACCAGCGGGCCGGCCTCGGAGCGGACCAGCGATACCCGTCCAAATATGTCTTTTTTCAATAACTTGGAGCCAGATGCTTGCAATATTTCACGCTCGAGTCTTGAATGTCGGGGTCCGACTAGAATACATCAGCGATCTCCTGTAATGAGCGATGACTGAGAAACCCGAAAATTACGCAGCGGAATCCGTCGATAAAGCCGGTGAGTTTTTCAGTGTCGGGCCGCCGCTGCATGCCGTAAAACTCGGCTATGTCAGGCGTTCCGGTGATGAATTCCTTTACCAGACGCTGATCGCCGGCAATTACGCCCATGTCATCGCGCCGGACCGCACGGGAAAGTCGAGTCTCATCGCCGCGACATCGGCACGCCTGCAGAACAATGGTTTGAAAGTTGCCGTACTCAGCCTGTCACAGATTGGCGAGCGGGATGGCGGAACCGATGCCGGTCGCTGGTATTACAGTATTGCGTACCGCCTGTTGCGCCAGTTGCGGCTCAAGGTCGATCTGCAGGCCTGGTGGCAGGACAACTCTATTCTGAGTAACCGGCAACGGCTGGTCGAATTCTTTGCCGACGTCATTCTGCAGAATATTCAGGAAAGAATAGTCATCTTCGTCGACGATATTCAGTACCTTGCTGATCTGCCGTTCGACGAGCAACTGCTCGCTGCGATTCGCGCTGCGCATAACGCACGAGCGACGGAACCCGAGTTTGCGCGCCTGAGTTTTGCCCTGATCGGTGAATGCGATCCTCAAAGCCTCGTGCACGATCCAGCCATGTCGCCATTCGCGATCTCGCAGGAAGTCAGGCTCGAAGATTTTTCGCGGCAGGACCTCGACACATTCGCAGCAGAACTGAACCTGTCCGTGGCGGACTCGAAAACGGCGCTCGACCGAATCTACGAATGGACATCCGGTCAACCTTATCTTAGCCAGAAACTCGCGCGTTCCGTTTCCCGCGACAAGGTTTCCGGTGACATTAAAGGCCACGTCGACCGGATTGCGATGCATCAGCTCGGTGGCCGCGGCGCTACGCGAAATGAACCGCATCTCAACCACATTCACCGGCTGATCGTCGATGATAAGAAGAATCAGGAGCCGCTACTGAATCTCTACGGCCGGATTCGCAAAGGGATCAGCGTTTATCACGAACCCGAGTCGAAAATTCAGCGGCGATTGCTCGCAACGGGACTCGTCGTAGTTACTCATCACGGCGAACTTGCCGTTCGCAACAAGGTATACGAAGCAGCCTTTACGGCGAGATGGGCAAACGAAAACCTGCCCTTGCACTGGCGCGCACCGGTGGTGGCGGCTGCAATTATGTTGTTGCTGACTGCGATACCGTTCACCTACACGCAGCTATTGCCGAAGCCGTACATGCAGATCATGTCAACGCCGACCTATGATCTCGAGACGGTTTCCCAGGCGTACGCAGATTTACGGTCTTTCCCCGGGCATGCAGATGCGGCAGATCGCATGTACCAGTCGATTCTCGAGTATCGCGCACGGCAGGCGACGGACAAGGCCACGATTCTCAGTGTTGCCAGTTACGCACGATATCTGCCCGATTCCTCCGAACTCGCAGACGGATTTCTGGCCGACTACTGGGATCGACAGGTCAGCGCCGCCATGCGGGACGGGCGGCGTGATGATGCGCTCCTTGCCTCCCTGGAGGCGCTCGTCGTATCGACACAAACGCGTCGACGCCGCGCGGCGACACTGGTTGGCGAGGACTATTCGCATCTGCTCGCGACCAACCCGGCACAGGAGACGGACGGCATAGCATTCAATGCGGAAAAAATGCAGCTGACTTATTTCAGCGGTGCCCAGATCTCGCAGTGGGCCTACGTCGACCAGTCACTCGAACCACGTGACCCCTGGACAATGTCGGCGCTGGAAGTAACGCCGCTGGTTCGTCGAGTCGTCGTCGACCAGGAAGGAATAACGAACCGTATCGGTCTCACGGTCAACGTCAGTCATGCCAGACTCGACGATATTCGCATGAAGTTGATTGCACCGTCCGGTCGCACCGTGGAACTGGATTTCGATCAGCCCGCGTCGGCGGCGAACGACGATGTCCGTATCAGCCGCGAGCAAATCGCACCGCTGATCGGCGAGCCCCTGGGTGGCACCTGGAGCCTTAGCCTCCGGGACGAGTCTACGGGCGTTTCGGGCCATCTCGTCGGCTGGAATCTGAGCCTGAACTCCCAGGCCGTCGTTGAAAACTTCGAACGTGGTCTCGACATTCCGGACCCGGTCGAGGGCGCATCGCAAAACCTCTGGTTCAGTCCCGACGGCCGCTACGCGATCGCCCGCGCGTCGCAAAGTGACAGTGCTCGCCTGTGGGATCTCGATTCGGCCGAGGCGGCAAGAACCATTGCGGTGCCTGCAAGCGAACAGGTACTGGGTTTGAGCGCGAACGCCGAATTCCTGGTCACGACGACACTGGAAACTATTAACCTGTGGCGTACCGCGAACGGCCGCCGTTCTGCCGTTCTGGAAGTAGGCGCGGCCGGCGCCGATGCAATGCTCGCTCAGGACGGAGAACACCTGCTGGTGCCACACCGCAGCGATATCGACACGAAATTCGAGTTGTGGTCACTCTCCGGCGGTGAAGTCGTTGCGGAACTCAGTGTCGCCGGCGCTCCGGCACTCATTGCGATGGACTCGAGCGGGACGCACCTTGCGGTTGCCGATTATGACCGGGCCGTTCGCATATGGAACATGCCCGCCGGTGAATTCGTGTCACAGATCGATCTCGCTTCACAACCCAGTCAGATCGAATTGTCCGCAAGCGGAGAATCACTTGGCGTCGTACATGGTGATGCAGGCGTATCGCTGTGGCTAACCGGCAAGCCGGATGCGCCGGTCATGCATGAACTCGGCCGCGGTGAATGGCAGATTTCGTTCTCCAAATCCGGTGCGCGTTTCCTCGCTGGCAACCCGCGCCTCGGCTACCAGGTCTATCGCAGCAGCGATGGCGCGATTTCCGGTCCGTTGCTCGATGCCGGCCTGAGCACGGGGGACCAGGTGCTGCTGGCGTTTTCCGCTGACGAAAACATGGTGGCTACTGCGGCACATAAGGGCCTGGCCAGGGTCTGGTCCATGCCGCAGACGGCGGCACTGGTCACCAGTTCGGCGCCGGCAGACATAACCCCAGGTCACCGCTTGTGGAGCGCCTCGGTCGACACGATTACGACCATGTCGCCGGGTGGGGAACGAATTGCGATTGGCGACAACTCCGGACATGTGCACGTTTTGCAGATCGATGCCAGCGTCGGCGAGATCAGCGCCGAAAGAGAAGAGATCAGTTTCCTGGGACACCGTGGTCCGGTTGTGGCAATGGCGTTCAATAGTGATGCGTCACTGATCGCCAGCGCCGGTGCCGACGGCACGGTTCGCATCTGGGATGGCAGCAGTGGCCTGCCGCGGCCGTTCTATGGCAGAGCTTCCACCAGCACTGTCGATCGCATGGTGTTTTCGCCCTCATCGGCACAACTCGCAATCCTGAGCGGGCAACGCGCGTGGATTATGGATGTGAGGACGGGGACCGCGCTGGCCGACATCGAACTCGGCGAGCTGCACACCGGCCTGGCTTTTGCTGCCGATGGACAGCTGTTCCTCGGCGGCGCAAGCGGTGCATTGCAGAGCCTGTATGCCGATCGTACCGGTAACTGGCACCTGAGAAATGTCTGGCAGGGAACTGACGCGATAAATCAGATCGACGTGTCGACGGCCCGGCAGCAAATCGTCATAGTCGGTGCGCGCAACGAAGCGCGCCTCCTCGATATTGAAAGCGGCAGTATCGGAGCAACGGTTTTGCAGCTTCCGCACACTGTCACGGATATCGCGTTCAGCAGCAACCAGGCTCGCGTACTATTCAAAATAGGTCACTGGATTCATCGGGCGCTCTTGACCCCCGATGGGCTGATCTGGACCGATGCCGTGCGGGCACCGATACCGTTGAGAGGTTCGAGAATGGCCATCGACAGGAGCCGGCGGCAGAGTGCCATGGCCCCGAGTTCCCGTGATGGCGGCGAGGATGATCGCGTTCTCGTGCTGACCCGCGATACCGGCTTCGCAAAGATAGCGGAAATTCACTTCAACTATGACGCCGGGCCGGCTTTATTTGGTAATCGCCGCGAACTTATTTCCGAGTGGACGCGGAAAGTGCGTGGGGAAACACCTATCGGTTTTCTCCGCGAAGGGTTCTGACAAGTAATTCGAGATTGCCGGCAGTAACGTCGTCCGGACTCACGACCTCCCCGGTACGCACCTCGACTCGCGCAAACAGGCGACCGGGAATCTTGCGCAACCCGCCTCCCTGCTGGCGACTGAACCAGCTGCCCCACAAGCCGGCGAGGGCTAGCGGAATCACCGGTACCGCGCGGCGTTCGATGATCTTCTCGATTCCGGGCCGGAAGGCCTGTATTTCGCCATCACGCGTAATTTCGCCCTCCGGGAACAGGCACACGAGGTTGCCGGCGGCGAGTTCCGCATCGATCTGATCGAACGAGGCATTTAGTAATGCCGGGTCCTCCTTTGCCGAAGCAATCGGGATCGCTTTCGCGGTACGGAAAAGAAAATTGATCAATGGAATCTGGAAGATCTTGTAATACATAACAAAGCGGACCGGCCGCCTGATCGATCCGCCGATCACCAGCGCATCGACGAAACTGACATGGTTGCAAACCAGCACGGCCGGCCCTTTATCAGGAATATTTTCCAGGCCCGAAGCTCGAATTCGGTACAGCAGATTTATCATGATCCAGACGACGAAACGAATCAGGAACTCCGGGAGCAGCGAGTAAATATAGATCGCTACGACGGCGTTCAGTCCGGCAAGCAGCAAAAATAGCTCGGGGATAGACATGCCCGCGTTCAATGTCACAAGCGCAAGGATTGCTGCAGCGACCATGAATATGGCGTTTATTATGTTGTTTGCCGCGATGATGCGGGACAGATGTCGCCGTTCGGCGCGCTGTTGCATCATCGCGAACAGCGGAACGCTGTAGAACCCGGCGAACGCGCCGAGCATCGCCATGTCGGTGAGAATACGCCACGATCCGGGACGGCCGAGAAATTCCGGAATCGTGTTGACCTGGACGACATGCATCTCCGGCTGTGCGAAATACAGGTCGATAGCAAACAGACTCATGCCGATGGAACCGAAGGGCACCAGGCCGAGTTCGATCCGTCGATCCGACATTCGCTCGCAGAGTAGTGAACCGATGCCTACACCAATCGCGAACGCAGCCAGTAAGGCAGTCGTAATCTCTTCGCTGCCGTTGAGAATATCCAGCGTATAGGCCGGAATCTGCAGCGTTACCGCAGATCCGTAAAACCAGAACCAGGAGATGCCGAGTATCGAGAGAAAAACACTTTTCTTTTCGCGCGCATAACCAATGATACGCGCCGTTTCCGTAAACAGATTCCAGCTAACCGTAAGCGCCGGGTCGACTGCCCTGGTGAGTGGAATGGCGCGACTGGCAAGATACCCGCATAAGGCAACGCCGATCAGGCAAGCCGAAATAACCGTTTGATTGGTGCTGTCGATCGCGACAGAAATTCCGCCAACAATCAAGCCAAGAATAATCGCGGTGTAAGTGCCGAATTCGACCAGCGCATTGCCGCCAACGAGTTCCTCGGTCGCAAGTTGCTGGGGAAGATAGGCATATTTGACCGGTCCGAACATGGTCGACTGGCAACCCATCAGGAACAGAACACACAGCAACGTGAAGTAGCTCTTGGTGACGAAGGCGAATGCGGCCAGAAGCATCAGCGCGATTTCGACCAGCTTGATTATTCGAATCAGGCGGGATTTCTCGTACTTGTCCGCTAATTGCCCGGCAGGGGCCGAAAACAGAAAGAAGGGCAGGATAAATAATGCGCCGGAAACGTTGGCGATCTGGCTCGCGTTCATGCCCAGGATCTGGACCCCCTGAAAGGTGATCAGGATGATCAGACCATTGCGGAAAATATTGTCGTTGAATGCGCCGAGCAGCTGCGTGGTAAAAAACGGCGCGAATCGGCGTTGCCCCAGCAGCGAATACTGATTTCCGTCAGACACCCCGCCACTATACGAAAAATGCGGTCGAACCGCGTTTTTCAGCGCGGCGGAGCGGGCATCGGTTTTCTAAAAAATGCGCTTCGACCCCATTATTCTGCTACTCGAGGTTCATGGCGACCGTCCCCGAGGGGTCGTGCAGCTCCTCCAGGTGCTCGTAGCTGACCGTGATTTCGGCGCTGATGGCATCGAAGCTGAGCAATGCGGCATTGCCGGCCGACACCCCCTGCGACGTCGCACAGGCACACTGGAATAAAGATAAGACTATGATAATTATGTACTTTTTCATGAGGCCTCCATGCTCTAAAATCGCAAAATATGGCAATCCCTTGGCTTTGCTCAGTACAACGCACGAGCCGTAAATCGGTTGACGGACTGATTTGCGAACTTGCCCACAATGTGGATGCGGGAGCCGATGTATGATGCGGCACGAACAACTATGCCGCGGCTTGATCAACTGCTGATGAAGACAATTCGCCTTTGTATGTCATTGAATGGACTGGTTTTCCTGGCGGCCTGCGCCAAGGAGCCGCCGCCGGTTTCCGTGCCTGAACTCATGGAAAATCCCAGGTTGCTGGAGGCGGCCATGGTGCGCTGCGGCCAGAACCGCGCGGAGATGAAGTACGAGGCGGAGTGCGTCAATGCGCGTGACGCGGCCAATCGGCTGGAGGCTCGCGAAAAGAGAGCGCGCCAGCGGGAGCTCGAGGCACTGTCGGAACGCAAGAGGCAGGCCTTGCGCCGCACTCAGCAGGCAGCGGCCGAAGCAAGGCGCCGCGCCGCCGAAAGCGCTCAGCAGAGAGAACAGTCGGAGTACCTGGAAGGCGAGGACGGCGAAAGTCCGGCGGGCGCCACGGGAGCGGTCGGCACCGTGGACCCGGGCGCAGTCGCGGAAGGCAATGCTCCGGGGATGGAAATCTCGCCGCCGGAGCCCGAGAACGCCGCAGAGCCGGCGCTGCAAAATGCAGCGGAAACGGCTGTTGGCAGTGACCTGGAATCCATCCGGGAAGAACTCAAGCGCCGGCAGGAAGAACCTCAGTAGCGCGCCTGCTTGCCGACGAAGCGAAACAGAAGCACCTCTGTGAGCCGTCAGATTTTGGGCATCGTGCGCACGTGCAGGTCGCGTTGAGGAAAGGGGATCGTTATCTTCTCCTCAGCAAATGCTTTGTAGACGGCGCAGTTGAGTTCGTGTGTCAGTCTGCCACGGTCAACCGGCTGATCGATCCAGCAAAGCAGCTCGAAATCGAGGCTCGATTCCCCGAATTTGCGAAACCGCACACGCGCTGCGGGCTCCGCGCATACTTCGCCGTTCGCCTTTGCGACACCTTCGAGGGTCCCGATGACGTGATCGATGTCGCTTCCATAAGCGACACCAACCGCGACCCAAATCCTGTGTTTGGACGATGGCCCGCCTGCCTCGTTGATAATTTTTGAATTACCGATAATCCCGTTGGGCACAGTAATCTCGATATCGTCCCGCGTCAGAATTCGAGTGCTTCGCAAACCGATGTGCGTCACCATGCCGCGTTCGCCGGACTCTAAGATGATGTAGTCGCCGACCTTGTATGGTGCATCGGCTACGATCGATACGCCGGCAAACAGGTTGGCAAGCGTATCCTTGGCGGCAAAACTGAGGGCGATACCGACGATACCCGCCGAAGCGATCCATGCCGTTACATTGATGTTCCACGCGAGGAACAGGAAATAGAACGCGAGTGCCAGAAGTATGACTTTGCCCGCGGTCTCCAATAGCGAAATGATGCTTCCATGCACACGCTTGACGACCGGGCCGCGACGAACAGCGTTCAGCAACAGCTGCGTCATCCCGCTGAAAAAGTTGTACCAGACGACGATCGCGATCGTCCTCAAAATGCCGAGGGTTACAAATGCCGGAGATTCGGGCAGTTCGAGCCTGCGTGTCGCCAGCGCGAGCCCGACCAGCACGAAAGTAACGAAAATCGGTCGATGCAGGAGTGCAACCAGCTTGTCGTCGAATTCACTCGTCGAGCGGCTGACAACCTTCACGACGATGCGCGAAATGATAAGGTCGGCCAGCTTGCCGAAGACAATGAAAATGAGCGCTATTGCAGCGGCCTGCAAATAGACGTTCGGGCCCAGGAACTGGACCCAAGATTGGACTTGTACTAGGAGGTCCTGCAACTAGCTTCTATATCGGGCGTCGAGGATCGCTACAGCTGCGGCACGCTCGATTCTTCGGTGCTTTCTTCTTCGGGATCCGGCATGCCGTAGGTTTTCACCGTGGACTCCGATGGTGCCGCGCTGGATACCGAGGCTACCTCGCCGTTCATGCTCGGCTGCACCGGCAGGCGGCGCGTCTGCGCCGTCAGTACCTGTACAAACTGGTTTGCTACCTGTGGGGCGGCATTACCGGAGCTCGAGAATATCTGTTCGGGTGTAATCTTTGCTGACCCGTAAAACGCGGCGTTGGCCTGACGATCCATGGACACTCCGGCGCCTTCCAGTGCGACGCCGGCGAAGAGCCCGCGGCTTCTCGAGTAAGAATAGACTTCCGACTTGAACGTAATGTCTGTACTTACGCTGGTATGGCGACCGACCGGACCTGCAGCGATCGATGCATCGGCGCCAAGCGTGAGTTTGCCGCTGGCAATACCATCAACGCCTTTGCGTGTCTTGAAAACCAGGATGATGTCGGTCGACTGCGCACCAATCTGAAACCCGAAACTGCCGCCGGTAAGCGTTATGAAGGCGGGATTGCTCCAGGAATTGTCTTCCTGCCTGACAACGAGCACGCCCTTGCCGCGACGCGCACCGAGGCCGAAACCGATCTTGATCACGTGGGGTACCACGGCGACAGCGTAGGCGCGTGACAATAACGCCGGCGGAATGGATTGCTCCGGAATTCTCAGCAATTGATCGATTACATCCGTAGCGTCGGCGACGCGCTTTTCTTCCTTGGTGTCGGCGAAGGCCGTTACGGCAATTAGCACCGAACCTACAGCGGTAATTATGAATTGGCGTATGCGCATGGTCTTATTCCGATGAGTCAAGGTCTGGAATATCGCTGCGGACGAATTCCAGCTTATTTAGTTTTTGTCTGCCGAGCCAGGTTCCCCCGGGATAGGCCAGTGCCAACATGATACGCCTTTTGCCGGCAACTCTCATCGCGTTTATGCAACGGCCAGCGGTGGCAGCGGGCAGTCCAGTGTGGCACAAATCGCGCGGATCAGCTCTGCCTCGCTGAGGCTCAGCTTGCCGTCGTGGGTAATCGTGTTGCTGACTGCCTGCAGGAGGCTCTTGCGGCCCGCAGAATTGATGCGCCGCAGGATGTCGAGGCTGCGGCCGAGCACCGCGACCGTCTGTTCGCCGTCGTGCGGTGCCTTTGCCCCGCTGGCCCAGGCACCAAATGCGGAGATTCCCGCCTGGTAGGCGTGTTCACGCTCCGCTTGGTCGTCATTGCCCTGGTCGGCGACGATGCGGATCAGGTCCAGCGCCGCGAGCCTGGCTTTTCTGCGCGGCACGCGATTGCCGGGTTTGTCGGCAAGCGGGTCGGCCGCCTGGCTCAAATGGCTCGCGAGTATGCGGTATATGCAGAATTCGCGCAGGCTGACACGCCCGTCGATCTCGATCAGCCGCCTGATCAGCTGCAACAGGTATTCGATCTGCGAGCGCGGCCGGGCGCGCAGCATCGGAAAAGCAACTTCCAGCAGTGGAAGATGAAATCTGGGTCCCAGCCTGCTGATTTCACTGAAATAAGTCCTGACTCTCTCCGCCCGCTCGGCGCCGAGCTGCTCTGCAATGATGTGCAGCTGCCGTTCGTTATGCGACGCATCCAGTACTAGCGCCGTCGCCAGCAGGAATGCTTCTTCGGGAGCATGCGCCGCGCCGTACAGGATTTCAGGGATGTTGGCTCTGAGCCGCCTGGCGTAATCGACGTGCCGCGGCTCCGGCTGACCCACCGCAGCGGCAATATTGCCGGTTACGGCAACGTCAGCCTGCGGTTCGGTGCCGGCGTCTGCGAATCCCGCAGCCGGTGCCAGTTTGCGCACGGTTCTTGGCTGCCGCGGATCGACCTTCGGGTAGTCGCTCTCGCGAAAAGCCGGATCGAGTGCCTGGATGCGCTCGGTGAGCGGCGGATGCGTGGCGAAAAGCGCGCCCAGGCTGGCGATGCCGCCGGCAAACAGCATGTGGCTGATCTCCTCCGGATCGACACTCTTTATATAAGAGTGTCCGGAATATCCGCCGATCTTCTTCAGCGCGTTCGCTATGCCGTCGGTCTGCCGCGTGAACTGCACGGCCGAGGCATCGGCAAGGAACTCCCTCTGTCTGGACACCGCGGCCTTGATGAGCCTGGCGAAAAATACGCCGATCCAGCCGAGTATCAGGAGCCCCAGCCCGATCAATACAGGTCCCCCGACACCTTTCCTGCGGCTGGATACGATGCTCGAGTGACGGCTGCCGCGCAGGATCGTGCGGCCGATGAGGCCCAGCACCATGATGCCGAACAGGACGCCCATCAAGCGGATGTTGAGCCGCATATCGCCGTTCAGAATATGGCTGAACTCATGTGCGACGACGCCCTGCAGTTCGTCGCGCTCCAGTAATTCGAGCGTGCCGCGGGTTACGGCGATCGCGGCATCGCCAGGCGTGTAGCCGGCTGCAAACGCGTTGATGCTGCTTTCTTCTTCGAGCACATAGATTTCCGGCACGGGTACTCCGGATGCGATGGCCATTTCCTCTACGACGTTTCTGAGCCGTCTGCGGAACGGGTCCTGGACGTCCGGCGGCACGCGGGTGCCGCCCATATCCTGCGCGACACGCCCGCCACCGGAGGAGAGCCGCGTCGTCTTGTACAGCGTGGCTCCCAGGATCAAAAGCGTGGTCGCCGCGGCGGTAAAGCCGAGAATGCCGGGCTCTGGCGGCGCGTCGCCCTGGAACATGGTATGCAGGGCGATGCCGACGACCAGCGTGACACCGGCGACGATCAGGATAGTCGCGACGATATAGACAATGACCAGCCAGCGCGTCGAGCGCCGCGCCTTGTCCTGTGCATCGAAGAAGTTCATGACGACTGGTGGCCGCAGATCCTGGGCCGCAGTTTCTGCTTGCGGCCTGGAATCGTGACTCAGGTGAAGCTGACGTCAGGAACTTCCCGTTTTTCGTCGGCTTGAATTTCCAGGAAGCTGGCAAGCTGGAAGTTGAACATGCCGGCAATGATGTTATTGGGAAAATTCTCGGCCTTGTTGTTATAGGTGAGAACGGCATCATTGAACGCCTGGCGCGAGAATGCGACCTTATTTTCGGTGCTGGTCAGCTCTTCCTGAAACTGCATCATGTTTTGATTCGCCTTGAGATCAGGATAAGCTTCGGAAAGGGCAAAGAGGCGGCTGAGGGCTGCTCCAAGAGCGCCTTCGGATGCGCCGAGTTCCTTGATTGCAGCGGCGTTTGATGGATCCAGTTTGGCAGCGTCAAGACTTGAAACAGCGGCATTACGGGCGTCGATGACTGCCTCGAGCGTCTCGCGCTCGTGTTTCATGTAGCCCTTGACTGCTTCGACCAGGTTTGGAATCAAGTCATAACGCCGGGTGAGCTGCACATCGATTTGCGCGAATGCGTTCTTTACGCGATTTCGCAAATTGACGAGACTATTGTAAATGCCGATTGCAAACAGGACGATTGCTGCAATCAGCGCGAGGACGATTACGAATGACATCACGGTGCACCTCCCCGGTGTGTAATGGAGGCGACAAGGATAAACCTTGCCTTGCGCTAAAACTAGCTCTAGTTCTGGTTGCATTTTCAATAATTTCAAGGCCTTCCATAGCAGCCTGGTACGGCGGTTCGGAGCCGCACATGGGCACCGAGGTAAGTGTTTACCTCTGGCACGATGATGAAGCCAGCGGACAGGAAGCCGTCAACGCGGTATTCCACGAAGTTGCACGCATCAACAACCTAATGAGCACCTACATTCCGGAAAGCATGATGTCCGAGATCAATCGTCATGCGGCCCAAAGACCGGTCGAGGTCGATGACGAGTTGTTTACATTAATCACTCGCTCACTCGATATCTCCAGCTTGACCAGGGGTGCCTTCGATATCACCTTTGACAGTGTCGGACAGCATTATGATTTCAGGGAAGGACGACGACCGGATGAGGCGACCCTGTCGGCAGAACTTCCGAGGATTGATTACCGTCTGGTGGAGGCAGACCGAGTCGAAGGCACCATTCGCTTCCTGGCCGAGGGCGTGCGCATCAATCTCGGCGGAATTGCGAAGGGTTATACCGTCGAGCGTGGAATCGAAATTCTCAGACGCCACGGCGTCGCGCACGCCCGAGTTACCGCCGGGGGGGACACGCGGCTCCTGGGCGATCGGCGCGGCGAACCCTGGATGGTCGGCGTGCAGAATCCACGCGACAGTGAACAGCTTGCCGTTACCATTCCGCTGGAGAACGAAGCGATATCCACCTCGGGAGACTACGAGCGATTCTTCATTGAGGAGGGGGAGCGCTACCATCACATCATCGAACCATCGACCGGGCAGCCCGCGAGTGAGGTACGTTCGGTCACCATCATCGGCCCTGATGCGGTTTTGACCGATGCCCTGTCGACCTCGGTGTTCGTCATGGGCGTCGACCAGGGACTGCGCCTCATTGCCACGCTTCCGGACTACGAGGGCATCGTCATCGATTCGCAAGGCAAGATGTTTTATTCGGACGGATTGCAACCCCCCCAACCAGAGTAGCGCCCTGCTTACGGAAGCAGCTTTCGCCGCAATTTAACCTAATACCACGCTGCCATCCGGGTTTTTATGGCGCTGACGCCAATCACCGACACATTCCGCCACCGACCGGACCGGTCATCTGTGACCATGATCACTCCCCGCGGTCCTGTGGGCTGTCACTATTCGAGGCTGTAGTCAGGCGTCCATCGTCACCTCTTGGGCAGTGGCGAACCCCCAACCGTTACGCGGTTTTGTGGCCTCGTTGTCCCGCTCACGTGTGCCGATCCGGCGCCGCGTACACAATGGACACGCGTATTCGTCGATGACACTCGCCGCTGGTCAAGTGAGCCGTCGAGCCGGCACAGAAGGGACGGGAATATGAAGGGAATGAAACAACCATTGCTTGCAGCAATTCTTGTGATCTTTACCGCGGCGAGCCTGGCCGCTTCCAGCCTCGAGGGTCAGCCTGCCCCTGATTTCGTACTCAAGAGCGCGAGCGGGGAGAACCTCAGACTGAGTGAATATCGCGGCGATGTCGTTCTGATCAATTTCTGGGCGACCTGGTGTGGACCCTGCCGCCAGGAGATGCCGCTTCTCGACGACCTTTACGGACGTTACCAGAGAGTCGGTTTCAGCCTGCTGGGTGTAAATATCGATGACGATTCCCGGCGCGCGATGCAAATGGTCGAGGAGCTTGGCGTGAGCTTCCCGGTGCTTTTCGACGAGAGAAAGGAAGTCAGCAAGTTGTACAAGGTCGAAGCTATGCCGGTGACCGTGCTCGTCGATCGAGATGGCAGGGTCCGTCACGTCCATCACGGTTACAAACCCGGCTACGAGGAAAAGTACTTGACCGAGATTCGTTCGTTGCTCAGGGAGTGACGCGAATCCATCTGGCAGGAGTTGCATGTGACAGCAAAACACTTTGCCACTGGCGTACTGGGTTCGATGCTCTGCTTGTGCGGTGTATTTGCCCAGGACCTCACACCGATCGATTCGGACGCGACGCTCGCGGACGTGCAATCGATCGAGGTCGATGAGGCACAGGCACGCGCCGATTTCCGCAGTCTCGATCAGGACGTGCAAGCGCTCAAAGAAGAGGTGCTCGACCTGAACCGTGACCTGTTCCTGCTCGAGGAGGAATTGCTGTTTCCTGCGAATTCCCAGGTTGCTTTCTTCGTTTCCATGGATGTCGGCGAATATTTCGATCTCGACGCGGTAAATCTGAAGATCGATGGCAAGCAGGTCTCCAATTACCTGTATACGGAACGCGAAGTCAGCGCCTTGCATCGCGGTGGCGTGCATCGATTACACATGGAAAACCTGAAAACCGGTGAGCATGAGCTGATTGCCGTATTTACCGGCAAGGGGCCGAGCACCCGTGACTACCGTCGTGGCGCCACGATGAGTTTCGAAAAAGGCATTGGTGCCAAATACGTCGAGCTGCGAATTACAGATCGAATCAGCAAACAGCAGCCCGAGTTCGTCATCAAGGAATGGGAGTGATCCTTGATACTGCGCAGGTTTCTTGCGGTAGCGCTATGCGTCATCCTGGCAGCCGGCACGATAGCGCCGCAGCCATATGCTGCTGAAGTCAAATCCGGGCCGATCCTCGTAGAGGATGTGCAATTCGGCGAAGTCCTGTTCTACTTTTACCAGGAAGACTATTTTCCGGCGATCGTACGTCTTCTCGCTGCCAAGAAAGAGTCGCAGCTCGAAAACCACCTCGATGAATCCGAACTCCTGCTCGGCGGCCTGTACCTTTCCTACGGCCACCATCTGAAAGCCGCCGATATTTTCGAAAGGCTGCTTGCCGATAACGTCGACCAGGATGTCCGGGACCGGACCTGGTTCTTTCTCGCGAAGATCTGGCACCAGCGCGGCTATCTCGCCGAGTCACAGCGCGCGCTGGACAGGATCGAATCCAGAATGCCCGGGCCATTCGAGGCAGAGCGGCGCATGCTGCAAGCGCAACTTCTCATCGACAATGGCAATCACGATCGGGCGATCGAACTACTGGGTAACTGGCGCGGCAAGGATGCCTGGGCCAATTACGCGAGATTCAATCTTGGCGTTGCCATGGTGCGCAGCGGAAGGGTCAACGATGCGGCCCGGATACTCGACAAACTCGGCAAGCTCGAACCGCTGAACGAGGAACTCAGTTCGCTGCGCGACAAGGCCAATCTCGCGCTGGGGTATGCGTACCTTCAAGCCGGCCAGCCACGGGCCGCGAAGACGCCACTGCAGCGCGTCCGCCTCGATGGCCCGTTTTCCAACAAGGCTCTGCTTGGTGTTGGCTGGGCCGATGCCGAAGTCGACAAATACCGCAAGGCGCTCGTGCCATGGATGGAACTCGGCGGTCGCGACTTGCTCGACCCGGCGGTGCAGGAAGCCATGCTCGCCGTTCCTTACGCCCTGGCCAAGCTGGAATCGATCAGCCAGGCCGCGGATTACTACCTGAATGCGGTCGAGGCGTTCTATGAAGAAGCCCAGCGCATCGACCAGGCGATCGATCGACTCGAAAGTGGCGATTACCTGAAAGAATTCCTCGCGCTGGATCCGCTGTCATCAACCGGCTGGTACTGGCAACTCGAGTCGCTGCCGAACGCGCCGGAGTCCCGTTTCCTGTATCACCTGCTTGCGACGCACCGCTTCCAGGAAGGCCTCAAGAACTACCGTGACCTCAGATTCTTGTGGCAAAACCTCGACGAATGGCAAACAAACATCCGCGTGTACCGCACCATGCTCGATACCCGCGAGAAAGCATATAACGAGCGTTTGCCGCTTATCGAACGGAGTCTCGGCCAGGCAGATATCAGCAGCCTGATCTCACGAAAAAACAATCTCGATGCGCGACTCAGACTGGTCGAAGAGAAGGCCGACTCCCTGGCACTGGCGACAGAACGTGAATTCGAATTGTGGGGCGAGATCGTCGGCATCGAGAAGAATCCGGCACTGAACGCGCCAATACCCGAAGCCGCAGAGGTTCGCGACAAGATCAGGCTCTTGAAAGGCGCACTGCAATGGAATCTCGACAAGCAATTCCGCGGCCGCCTGTGGAACATTCGCAGGGACCTCAAGCGGACTGGCGAAGCGCTTGTCGACACGACCAGTTTGCGGCGGCAAGTCGGCGAGTCCATGCGCGACGAGCCGATGCTGTTTGCGGATTTCAATCGACGGGTCGACGGACTGAGCCCGAAAATCGACGACCTGAAAGCGCGGCTCGAATTTGCGATGGAGCGGCAGCGCGTATTCATGCTCGGCGTTGCCATCGACGAGCTGCGGGCGCAGAGAGGACGCCTGGATACCTACTCCGTGCAGGCCCGGTTCGCGCTTGCTGCAATCTATGACCTGGCCGCCACCGCGACCGCCGATTCGGGGTTCGACTCGCAATGACGTCGCGGACGGCAAGCCGGTTGGCATTTTTGCCGGTACTGGCAGTGTCGGTGCTGTGGCTCATGCCGGCGCAAGCCGAGAAGGTGAAGAAACGCGACACGATCGCCAGTCTCGAAAGCAAATCCGTCGATATCCGTCCCGGGTCGATCATCGTCGACAGCACGGACAAGGCCAGGGACAACTACCGGGCATTTTTGGATCTCGTGTCCGACGATCCGGAACTGCGCGCCGAGGCGATGCGCAGACTCGCGGACCTGGAGCTGGAAGCCTCGGAGAGCGAGCAGCTGGCCCGCAACCTCGAAGGGCTCGAATACGATCTGGATGACAGCGCCGTCGGCCTGTTTCACCAACTACTCGAGGCATATCCGGATTACCGCAGGAACGATTCGGTGCTGTACCAGCTCGCGCGCGCCTATGAAATTGCCGGCAAGACCGAGGACGCGCTGCGCGTACTCAATGAACTGGTCGACAGGTACCCGGATACCGGGCTTATCGACGAGGTCCAGTTTCGCAGGGGAGAAATGCTGTTTCTGCGCAAGGACTATGCAGAGGCGGAGACCGCGTATCAGAGTATCGTGACTTCCGGCGAGCGGTCGCGATTTTACGAACAGTCGCTGTACAAGCTTGGCTGGGCGCATTTCAAGCTGGCCAATCACGATGCCAGCCTGACGCCGTTTTTTGACCTGCTCGATCGCAAGATAAGCGGCATTGACGTCAAGGAAGGCGACAAACGCCTGGAAGAACTGGGCCGTGCCGAAAGGGAACTCGTCGAAGACACATTTCGCGTCTTGAGCATCAGTTTTTCCTACATGGATGGCGCGGAGAGCATTGACGCATTCCTCGGGGCACGCGGCCACCCGGATTACAGCCATGTGATCTACATGAATCTCGGCGACCTGTACCTCGAAAAAGAACGCTTCGTGGACGCGGCCGAATCTTACGAGGCCTTCGTTGCACAGGACCCCTATCATCCCAAGTCGCCGCTATTACAGGTCGAGGTGATCGAAGCATACAAACGTGGCGGTTTTCCGACCCTGGTGCTGGACGGCAAGAAGGGATTCGTCGAACGCTACGGTATGGACAGCGAATTCTGGCTGCGCAATCCGCCGGCGGAGAATATGACCGTCACGGCGCACCTCAAAGACAACTTGAATGACCTGGCGCAGTACTACCATGCAGAAGCGCAGGGCAAAGGAAAGCGCAGCGATTACCAGCAAGCCGCGCACTGGTATCGCAAGTACCTCGACTATTTCCCTGGCGAAGCTGATTCCGCCAATACCAATTTTCTGCTCGCGGAAATCCTGTTTGAAAGCGAGGACTACGAACTCGCAACGGCTGAATACGAGCGCACAGCTTACGGCTACCCGTTCCACGAGCATTCGGCCGAAGCCGCTTACGCCGCAATTCTTGCTTATCGCAAGCATGAAGACCGCTTGCAGGGTGCAGCAAAGACCAGCTGGCACCAGCAGTACCTCGACAGCGCCCTGAAGTTTGCGGATACCTATCCGCAACATCCGCAATCCGGCGCCGTACTGACGACGGTCTCCGAAGACCTGTTTGCGCAGAACCAGTTCGACCTGGCGATTGCGGTAGGCCAGCTCGTGGTTAGCAAACAACCACCGGTGGATCAGGCTAACGCGCGCACCGCATGGACCGTGATCGCGCACTCGCAGTTCGATCTGCATGATTTCGCCGCTGCGGAGCAGTCGTATTACCGGCTGCGCCCATTGACGCCGGCAAACGATGCAAAGGCGCAGCAGGAAATCAAGGACAGAATCGCGTCCTCGATCTACAAGCAGGGCGAAGCGGCGCGCGATGCCGGCGATCTCGAGGCGGCGGTTACTCATTTCAGGCGGCTCGGCGAGGCCGTACCGGATTCCGCCATCAGGGCCACTGCCGAATACGATGCGGCGGCGGCGCTGATAACGATGGGTTCCTGGGCGACGGCGTCGTCGGTGCTCGAGGATTTCCGCCGCGATCATCCCGACAGCGAATTCGCCGAGGACGTGACGCAAAAACTTGCAGTCACCTACCTCGAGTCCGGGAGAAAAGCGGACGCCGCCGGGGAATTCGTGCGCATCGCCAATACGCCATCCAGCAGCGAGGGCGTGCGCCGTGAGGCGCTTTGGAGGGCTGCGGAGCTTTACAAGGAGAGCGCACAGTCCGCACAGGAGCAGCGCGTGCTCGAAGACATCGTCGCCCGTTATCCGGACCCGATTTCCGAATCGATCGAGGCGCGATATCGCCTGCTCGGCATTGCGGAGTCCAGTGGTGATTCCCGGGCGCGCGCGCGGCAGTTACGCGATATCGTGCGCGTCGACGCGACGGCCGGCGCACAGCGAAGCGAGCGTACCCGCTACCTTGCCGCGAAGGCCTCGCTGGAGCTCGCCGAGCCGGCAAGGCGCAGTTTCATGGCGATGAAGATTACCCAGCCACTGGCCGACAGCATGGAACGCAAGAAGTCACTGATGGAAGACGTGCTGAAAGCGTATGGCGATGCCGCCGACTACGGCGTCGCCGAGGTCACGACCGCGGCGACATTCCGCCTGGGCCAGGTTTACCAGCAATTCAGCAAGGACCTGATGGAATCGGAGCGGCCCAGGGACCTCGACGAGGCGGCCCTCGAACAATACGACCTGCTTCTCGAAGAACAGATCTACCCGTTCGAGGAAAAGGCCATTGAACTGTATCAGGCGAACACGAACCGGACGATCGATGGCATTTACGACGAATGGGTCAGGAAGAGTTTCGCGGCGCTGGCGGACCTGATGCCGGCCCGCTACGCGAAACTGGAGCGCAGCGAAGATGTTGTCACGGCACTTTACTGACCGTTGCCGAAACGGGATCGCGTTGCTTGCGTTGGCCGCGCTGCTGCTGACAGGCTGCGCGACCGGATCCGGCAAAACGAGTTACGGCCGTCGGGACGATATGCGCGACGTGCCTGCGAAAGCGCTCACACTGTATGAGCAGGCCGTCGCATCGATGGCGACCGGCGACACTGTCGACGCGGAACTGCGTCTGCAGGAGTTCCTGCTGAGCTACCCGGACTATCCGGGCGCACACATCAACCTGGCCATCATATTTGCCGGCCGCGGCGACGACACGGCGGCGGAGGCCAGCCTGTCTGAGGCATTGATGCTGGATCCGGAGCACCCGGTCGCGCTGAACCAGCTCGGCATGCTGCTCAGGCGCCAGGGCAGGTTCCTCGAAGCAGAGTCCGCTTATTTGAAGGCCGTCACAGCGAGTCCGGACTACGCCTTGGCACACTACAACCTTGGCGTCCTCAACGACCTTTATCTGCAACGCCTCGATGCCGCATTGCAGCATTACGCGCGTTTCCAGGAGGTTGCGGGCGAAGATGAGCAAGTAGGCAAGTGGATCGTGGATCTGGAGCGGCGCATCGCAGCCGCGCAAAGAACCGCAAACGTGAGGGAGTAACGGGCATGCAGCACACATTTATCCATTTCCTGTTGCTGCTGCCATTTGCCGGCTCCCTGGCATCAGCGCAGGAGCCCGCGGAGGAGACTACGCAGGAGGAAGACCGGGTAACGCAAATCAGCGAATCAGAAATCGCCGCGGAAAGAGAAAGCATAGGGCCCGCCGTAGCCACGACGGTCGTGGCGCAGGATGTCCGTCGGCGGGCGGGCGCGAGCGGCGTCATGGATGAAATCGAACTGGCCCGCACGGAGATAACCGGCAACCAGGAATTACCCAAGGTGCTGTACATCGTCCCATGGCAGAAGTCGGATCCGGGCGATCTGACCGGGAAACCCGTCAACACGCTGCTCGACGAAGTGCTGGCGCCGATTGACAGATCAGAATTTATTCGACAGGTCGAGTACTACGGCGACCTGTACGGCAAGGATGAAGAGTAGTCGTGACCTTTGATTCGGAAGAGGAGTAATCAAAATGGACGTTCTAGGCGCCATCGTGCGTTTTTTTCAACAGGGCGGCGTATTCATGTACCCGATCCTTATCGTGTTCGCGCTGGGGCTCGCTATTGCGGTCGAGCGCTGGACCTATCTGACCATGTCGGGTGCGAGTAATCGCGCGCTGTGGAAGAAAATCGTGCCGTTCCTGAAGGCCGGAAACTTCCAGGAAGCAGCGGCCGTCACCGGCAAATCGAATGCAGCCATCGGCTCGATACTGACCTACGGCCTGTATCGCATCAAATCTGCGCGTCGCCGCGACGACGTGGAGAAAGCGATGGAGGAGAGCCTCATGGAAGTGTTGCCGCGTCTCGAAAAGCGCACGCACTACCTGGCGACGCTGGCAAACATTGCGACCCTGCTCGGTCTGCTCGGCACGATCATCGGCCTGATCCGGGCATTCACGGCGGTATCCAATGCCAATCCGGCCGACAAGGCCGATTTATTGTCGGCGAGTATCTCGGTGGCGATGAACACGACCGCATTCGGCCTCATGGTCGCGATTCCGCTGCTCCTGATACACGCGCTCTTACAGACCAAGACCAACACGATTGTCGACAGTCTCGAGATGGCGAGCGTGAAGTTCCTTAACGCCGTTACCGAGCGCCAGCTGCAGCCTGCCGGAGCCTGATGATGCGTAGCCGCAGAGGCAGCCGTCGCAACCGAGAGACGGCTGAACTCAACATTACGGCATTCATGAACCTGATGGTGATCCTGGTTCCGTTCCTGCTGATCACAGCGGTGTTCTCGCGGCTGGCGGTTCTCGAGCTGAACCTGCCAGGCTCCTCTACCGAGCCCGCGGATCCGCAGGAGCTGGTGTTCCAGCTGGAAGTTATTGTCAGGGAAGGGCGCATTGAAGTCGGTGATCGCAACATCGGCGCGCTGGGCGTCTACCCCAACACCGCCGAAGGCTATGACTACGATGCATTGAGCAACAAGCTCGCCGAAATCAAACGGCGCTATCCGCAAAAGACCGATGCCGCGATCCTGCTGGAGTCGGACATCCCCTATGACACGCTGGTACAGGTGATGGACCGCGTGCGGATCGAGGAAAGGCTCGAAGATCAGCGAATCGTGCGCAACGACCTCTTTCCCGACATATCGATCGGCGACGCGCCGAGTGCCGACGGAGCCTGACAGATGAAAAAGTCAAGACGCGCACGGCGCATGGAGAAAATGCACAAGCGGCACAAAGCCGGTGCTGCGCTGAACCTCGTATCGCTGATGGACATTTTTACGATCCTGGTGTTTTTCCTGCTCGTCAACTCCTCGGACGTGGAGGTGCTACCGAATGCCAAGGACATTCAGTTGCCGGAGTCGATCGCCGAGCAAAAAGCCAAGGAGACGGTCGTCATCCTGATCGGCGAGGAAAACATCATTGTCCAGGGTACGCCGGTCGCTAAAGTCAAAGACGTCATGAGACGTCGCGGCAACGACATACCTGAATTACGCCAGGCGCTGCTGTCGCAGAATGATCGCGTGCTGCGCAGGGAGGCACAAGACGATATCGCAGGCCGTGAGGTCACGATCATGGGTGACAAGGACATTCCGTATCGATTGCTGAAAAAAGTAATGGCGACCTGCACAGAATCCGAATACGGGCAGATTTCCCTGGCCGTTTTACAGAAGAGTTCCGACAAGCTCGACGAAGTCGAGCAAATGAGCGCGGCACGCTAGGGCCAGGGACGCAGGAATTTTAGTTTGGACATTCCTTATTACAGAGAGTATCGGCTACCGTGGACCGCCAGCTCCGGCCAGGAACGAAAGTTCCGCCGCCTGCTCGCGACGATACTCGGCGTCGCTTTTCTGCTTGGCGCCGTGTGGCCGTGGATTCCAACGCCGGCTGTCGACCCGAGCGAGGTGGAGGAAATCCCGCCGCGCATCGCGAAGCTGTTGCTGGAGCAAAAGCCGCCACCGCCGCCGCCCAAGCCGGTGGAACCGGAACCCGAGCCCGTTAAGGAGCCCGAACCGGAAAAGGTAGTGGCGGACGAGCCGCCGCCGCCGGAACCGGCGCCCGAGCCCGAAATAGACTATCAGCAGATCGCCCGTGAACGGGCACAAGCCGCCTTGTTGCCGTTCACCGAAGACCTGGCGGCACTGGCGGACAGTAATGTTCTCGACAAGGTGGCGGACTCGCGGCCGCTGAGCGCCTCGGTCGGCAGCACAGTGCGCAACGAGCGCTCGATGATTACCTCGAAGGCGGGTACCGCGTCGAGCGGCATCAGCACCGCCAATATGAGCCGCAACACCGGTGGCAGCGGACTGGCGGGGCGCAGCACGACGGCGATCGACAGTCCGGTTGGCTCGGTCGGACAATCGGGTGGCGGTGCGCGTCGCACCGGAACGAGCGGCAAGGCATCGCGCAGCCGCGAGGAAATCGAGCTCGTGTTCGACCGTAACAAGGGTGCGATATTTGCGCTTTACAATCGCGCCCTACGCCTGGATCCGACGCTCGAGGGGAAACTCGTGCTGCGGCTGACGATCGCACCATCCGGCGAAGTGACTTTTTGCGAAATCGTGTCGAGTGAACTCAATGATCCCGAACTCGAGCGCAAGCTCGTGCAAAGGGTCAAGCTGTTCCGCTTCGAAGCGAAAGACGTGGAAGCGATAACCACGACGAAGCCGATCGACTTCTTCCCCGCCTGATCCGGCGATTCCGGTCGCCTGACGCGGCGAATTCACCTGTGCGCATCGGTGCCGGGTTTGTGCGCAATTCGACCGGGTAATGCGACGTAAGATTAGAAAAAAGCAAAACGATATATCTGATCTTTCAATTACTTTTCGTTCTGTAAAGTCGCGATCGCCGGGCCGGCCTGGCAGCGCGGCCCCGGTTTATCCCGCTATTTGTGGTTCGCATACAACAATTTGTCCCGATTTGGGCCCAAATCAGTCCTGTGACAGCCGAAAATGACGCCCGAGAGTTTTGACATTTTCTGTAACGATCCGGCAAGTTCTGAAAAACCATATTAATATCATATAGTTAAAGAATTAAATTCTTGACTCCTCAAATCTGCCGGCAAATTGTGGCGCTTCGCATTGCGCTGCCCGCTGGCTTGATCAAAGTGTGGTATGTAAGTCTCGGATGATATATATTCGCTCGCTAATCCAGAGGTGGGTAGCCGGTCGATGAAAGGTCTTGCGGTTATATGCATGACAACGGGTCCGTATAGTCGTATCGATATCCGCTCGTCTGGACAGAGTCCTGATTGATTTTTGTGTTAGAGAATTTTTAGAAGGCTCCAAAGCCTCTGGTCAGGGCGAACTTGAAACCTTTAGGGGAGATTCACACAAATGAACCTGAAAGTGAGAAACGCCGTCAAGCTTGCATTGGCGGCCAATGCCGGTCTCATTGGCCTGGCTCTATCTCCTGGGTCGCTTGCACAGGAAGGTGCAGACGTCGAGGAGATCACGGTAACCGGTTCGCGCATTAAGAAGAAGGACTTTGTTTCCAACGCGCCGGTCGCTACCGTTGATTCCGAGCAGATAGTATTGACAGGTACGGTCAATACGGAGTCCCTGCTCAACACCTTGCCGCAGACCGTTCCGGGCCTCGACCGCACGTCGAATAACCCGGGTGGCGGATTCGCTACGGTTAACCTGCGTGGCCTCGGATCGAACCGAACGCTGGTCCTGATCAACGGCACGCGCGTGATTCCGTCTGGCGCTGGTGGCTCGGTCGACATCAACTCGATCCCGAACGCACTCATCGAGGATATCGAGGTGCTGACGGGCGGCGCATCAGCTGTCTATGGATCGGACGCGGTTGCGGGTGTCGTCAACTTCATATTGAAGGACGATTTCGAAGGCGTGGCGATCAATGCCGGCTTTGAAACCACCCAGGACGGTGACGCCGACATCTGGAGTACCGACCTCACCCTGGGCGCAAACCTGTACGACGGTCGAGGCAATGTGACGATCAACTTTGCCTTTACCGACCGTGAGGCGCTGTTCCAGGGCGACCGTGACTTCGCGTTCTTCGCGCAGTTCGACGACACGGATGGTAATGGCAACCCGATCCTGATTGACGGTGGTTCGTCGGGTATTCCCGCCACGTCCATCTTCAGCGGCGCTTTCTCGACGTTCGCGCCAGACAGCTTCGGCATAACCTTCAATCAGGACGGCTCGCATCGTCCGTTCGACTCAACGAGTCCGACTGGCAACGACTTCTATAACTACGCGCCGGTCAATTACATCCAGTTGCCGCAGACCCGTTATCAGACTACCGCGCTGGGTCATTTCGACGTAACTGACACGACGACTGTTTACGGCCGCGCGTTCTTCACGCAAAGTAAAGTGCCGCAGCAGCTGGCGTCGACGCCGATCTTCCAGACATCGACTGCCACGCTGGACGGAAATCCGTTTCTGCCAGTGGCTACGCAGCAGTTCCTGTCGGACACCCTCGGTGATGGCGTAGATTCGGATGGTGATGGCATCGACGATGAGATGACCGCGTTCTTCCGTCGCCGCCTGATCGAAGTCGGTCCGCGTATCGTTGACAATGCGTTCACGTCCTACCAGATCATGGGTGGCGTGCGCGGCAGCATCACGGATACCTGGGACTACGACGCTTATGCGCAGTTCGGCAACGTGAATTACGGCGAAGTGCAGCGCGGTAACGTGAACCGTGATCGCTTCCAGCAGGCGCTGTTGCTCGATCCGGCCGATCCAGCCAATAGCTGTGCAAATTCTTCGACCAGCGGCGCTACCGTGGCTTGCTCGCCGATGAATATCTTCGGTGAAGGCAATATCTCGGAAGATGCAGCGGCGTTTCTGCGCACTGCTGTCGCGGCTACCGCGGATTTCGACCAGACGATCATCGGCCTGAACTTCACCGGTGACCTGGGAGAGACCCTCTCACTGCCAGGCGGCTCGATTGGTGCGGCGTTCGGATGGGAGCACATCGAAAACAAATTCGATTACCGTCCGTCACAGGATCTGGCAGCCGGCACGATTGCTGGCTTTAACGGATCACCGCCGGTATCGGGTTCGTTCGACGTGGACTCTTTGTACGCCGAGTTCTATCTGCCGATCCTGTCCGGGGCTCCGTTCGCCGATGTGCTGGATCTCGAACTCGCGTATCGGTACTCCGATTACACAACTGCGGGTAATGTCGAGAGCTACAAGATTGCCGGCTCATGGGCACCTGTTGATTCGTTCCGCATCCGCGGCGGCTTCAATACCGCGGTCCGTGCGCCGAACATCGGTGAGCTGTTCTCGCCGCAGGCAGAGGGCTTCCCCGGATCCACGGATCCATGCGCGGCAGAAGGCAATCCAACGGCGGCAGTGGTACCGATCTGCGAGGCTACCGGTGTTCCGGTCGGCCTGACGGGTTCCCCGGCACTCAACCTGGCAGCCGGTCAGGTGCGTCAGGTGGCCGGCGGTAACCCGAACCTCAAGGAAGAGGAGGCGGACACGTACACGGTTGGCGTCGTGTGGGAGCCGAACTTCATCGACGGCCTGTCGCTCAGTGTCGATTATTTCGATATTGAGATTACCGACTACATCGACGTCTTCGGTGGTGGCGCAAACAACGTGTTGACCGTCTGTTACGACCCGAACGATCCCGCAGGCGGCATCGGCTCGGCCTTCTGTAACGTCGTTGATCGTCGCGCAGATGGCACGATCGAAGCCGTTTATGTAACCACGCAAAACGTTGCGGAGCAGACGCTCAAGGGATGGGACGTCGTTGGTTCCTACGACACCGAGCTCTTTGGCGGTGATCTGCGAATCAACTATGTGGCCACGTTTACCACGGAGAGTAATTTCGAAGCGTACGCGGGTGCAAGACTGATCGTCTGTGATGGCTTTTTCGGCAATGACTGCGGAGAACCGCTGCCGGAATACTCGCATCGCATGACGTTCAACTGGTCGCGCGACAACTACGTTGCCCAGTTGTCCTGGCGCCAGGTTGGCGAATCGAAGGATGATGACGACGGCACAACCTATTTCGTTGAAAAACTGGATGCGGAGGCATATTTTGATGTCGCCGGTACCTACAACTTCAACGATAACTGGGGCGTGACCTTCGGTATCGACAACGTGCTCGATACAGATCCGCCGATTCTCGGTGACAACCAGGAGCAGGCCAATACCTGGCCAGCGACCTATGATGTATTCGGTCGTACTTTCTTCGTAAGAGCATCGATGCAGTACTGAGCCGATTTAAGGCAACATCAGGAGAACGGCGGGCCTCTGGCCCGCCGTTTTTTTAGTGAATAAAATACCCGGCAGTATGAGCGAGCGGCACGCACAATGGTCGGATTACTG